>DATIZL010000131.1:0-12426 GCA_035517115.1 Hyphomicrobium sp. | reverse complement strand
CAGCTATTCGAGGGCCAGGTTTACGGTCACGTCGTGTGGCCGCCACGCGGGGGCAACGGTTTCGGCTATGATCCGATCTTCGTCGCCGGCGGGCAGACGCTTACCTTCGGCGAGATGGAGCCCAAAAAGAAGTATGCGATCTCCCACCGCACGCGAGCCTTCGAGCACTTCAAGCGCGCCTGCCTCGACGAGGCGGCCACCTGACGACGCAGGCTTCGGGGTCTACATCCACTGGCCGTTTTGCGCGCAGAAGTGCCCCTACTGCGACTTCAACAGCCATGTGCGCTTCGGCGGCATCGATGAGGCGCGCTTCCTCGCCGCCTACCTTTCCGAGCTCGAGCACACCGCGGCGCTCATGGGTGCGCGCGCGGTTGCGAGCATCTTCTTCGGCGGCGGCACACCCTCGTTGATGCAGCCGGCGACGGTCGCTGCGATCCTTGATCGTATCGCCGAGCTCTGGACGATTGCACCCGGTGCGGAGATCACGCTCGAGGCCAATCCGGGCAGCGTCGAGGCCAACCGCTTCGCGGGCTACGCGCAAGCGGGCGTCAATCGCGTGTCGCTCGGCGTGCAGTCGCTGCGTGACGACATCCTGAAGTCGCTTGGCCGCATCCACACCGCGGCGGAAGCGGCCTCCGCGCTCGCCATTGCGAACACGCATTTCGACCGCGTCTCCTTCGACCTCATCTATGCACGCCCGCGCCAAACGGTCGAGGAGTGGCGGCGCGAGCTCAACGAGGCGCTCGCCCTCGCGCGCGGGCATGTCTCGCTCTACCAGCTCACCATCGAGCCCGAGACTCCTTTCGCCGCGCTCCACGCCGCCGGAAAGCTCGCCATTCCCGAAGGCGAAGAGGCGCTCGCGCTCTATGAGGCAACGCAAGAGCTGACGGAGGCTAAAGGCCTGTCGGCCTACGAGATCTCCAACCACGCCACGCCAGGCCAGGAGAGCCGGCACAATCTCCTCTACTGGCGCTATGGCGAATACGCGGGCTGCGGACCGGGCGCGCACGGGCGCCTCGTGTTTGGCGGGGCGCGGCACGCAACCTCCACCGAGCGCTCGCCCGAGCGCTGGGCGGAGCTGGTCGAGCAGCAGGGCTTCGGCTGGATCGAAGCCGTTCCGATTAGCCGCGCCGAGCAGGCGGACGAGCGCCTGCTCATGGGCTTGCGCCTTGCCGAAGGCATCGATCTCGACCGTGTCGCGGCGGCGACCGGTCTGCGTCCGCAGCCGCACGTTCTCGCTGCACTCGCAAGCGAAGGCCTGATCGAGCGGGTCGACGAGCCTAACGCCGTTTTGGCCGAGCCACCCTGGCCCGGTGAGATCAAAGCTTGCGTCGGCCCCGGTATCCGGCCAGCCGTGCTCAACCCCGCGCTGTCGGGTCGCATCCGCGCAACAAAGCGCGGACGCTTCGTGCTCAACGAGATCGTTCTGCGGATCTCGGCCGGGCTAGCCCCCGCTGCTTCTCCGGTGGACATTCCAAGTTGCGCCGACTAAGCACGCAGCCGCAATGATGCGACGGGCCTACGATTGGATGATGCGGATGGCGGCGAGCAGGCGCGCGCCGTGGGCGCTCGCGTTCGTCTCCTTCATCGAGAGCTCGTTCTTTCCGATCCCGCCCGACGTCATGCTGATCCCCATGGTCTTGAGCCGGCGTCAAGAGGCCTGGTGGTATGCCACCGTTGCCACCGTCGCCTCCGTGTTCGGCGGCTTGCTCGGCTACGCCATCGGCTACTACTTCTACGACGCCATCGGTCTTCCGATCCTGAAGTTCTACGGCCGCGAGCACGCGCTCGATGCGTTCATCGAGTTCGTGCACACGTACGGTGTGCCTGCCGTCATCATCAAAGGCGCGACCCCGATCCCCTTCAAGGTCGTGACCATCGCCGCGGGCGCGGCCAAGATGGACCTCCCCGCCTTCATCGGCGCCAGCATCATCGCGCGCGCCATGCGCTTCTATCTCGTGGCCGGCCTGCTATATTTCTTCGGCGAGCCGATCCGCGAGTTCATCGAGCGGCGGCTCATGCTCGTCACTACGGTATTCGTGGTCGTGCTTGTCGGCGGGTTCGTCGCGATCAGGTATCTCGTCTAGGCCAACAGGCGTGCGATGACCCTTGCCCTTCCCGATCCCACGGTTCAGGCGGCCTATAAGGCCGGCGCCTGGGCACTGCTGCTCGCCGTGGGCGCGATCCTCGGCGCGTTGGCGTTCCAGCACATCGGCGGCATCTTGCCCTGCGAGCTGTGCCTCAAACAGCGCTATGCCTATTACACCGGCGTTCCGCTGTTGTTTGCCGCGCTGGTTCTGTTGAGCTCAGGTCAGCGCCGGCGCGCAGCGCTGCTGTTTCTCGCCGTCGCGTTTATGTTTCTCGCCAACTCCGCGCTCGGCGTCTATCACGCTGGCGTCGAATGGCATTTCTGGCCAGGGCCGGAGGCGTGCACGGGAGCGCAGAACTTATCCACATCTGTCGGCGGTCTGCTCAACTCGCTACCGTCCACAACCGTGATCCGTTGCGATGAAGCGGCGTGGCGCCTCGGTGGAATCTCGCTCGCGGGCTGGAACGTCGTGGTCTCGCTGCTTGTGCTTGCGTTGAGCCTGCGCGCCGCGGGCGAATCCGCGAGATCGCACTAAAACACCAACGCCCTCCGTAGCTTGTGCCAGCCGCTGGAATTCGTGCGCGGCGATGAGCATATCCTGTTCAGCAACTGTCAAGCGAAATACCGTTGGGCGAACACATACGTGCCATCGCGTGGTCGCAAAGTGACGGTTTAGTCGCCCTCGTTCGCGGAACGCGTAGCGAACCGCCGCGTTAGGGGACGGCAGAAGTAAAGAGAGTAATGCGTCACTGCCGTCCGCCGGCTCAAGAGTGTGCGTTCGAGTTTGCGTCAACCGCTGCGTAGTGCGGAAGTTTGCGTGAGTGTGCACCTGTTCCGCCGGTAACCTTCGCGTACGCGTTCGTTGCGTTATACGCCCCGCGTCTCAGTCGAGTTCAGCGTCATCATTCGAGTTTGTTGCGTAGCGTAAGTTGCGTTGGGTCGCGTCTGCGTATCGAGACTCCCCCCGCGACACGCGAACCCCGCGTGTTGTCCATCTCGAGGCGAACCGCTCGGAGGAAAAGTAGCGCGCGTACTTCTGAGCGGTTTGTCCAGATGTCGAAGGATTGAGCGGTCCAGCAAGCCGCCGGTAGCCAGTTGAGGTGTGTTGTGGCGTCAGAACAAAGTCAGTGGCGTTCGCTTTCGGAGGCAATCGATCAGGTGCTCGTCTCGCTTCAGTGCGCGCCGTCCGCGCCGTCCGCGCCGGGCGAGCCAGCAGCCGATCAAGCTCCGGACAGATGAATTCAACGGTTTCGGGAGGGTGAGGAACCCTTCCAACGAGTTGGCAAGCATATGGAGCGTAGGAGCCGAGAGGTCTCCGCAAGGCATCGCGTGACATGGTTCTGCGTAGTGATGCCATCGCGCTCTGTGTGCTTGCCGCCCCTCAAAGCGCCGGCCGCAGCCAGCCGGCCCGAGTTGCGAATAACAGGAGGTGTTCGATGAGTCCCCAACACGTCAACCCGCTGCAGTGGCATCAGGCGGTCGGGGTCGCGCGCCAGTCTTGCGCGCGCTTCTTCCGCGACGGCGGCACTCCCGCCGATGCGCTGAGCGCCTTCGGCGTTTCCGTCGACGCGCGCCTTGCCGGCGACTGGGGCAAGGCCGTCGATGTCATCGCTGAGGTTCTTTGCGCGCCGCCCGTCAAACGCGCCGCTTAATGCCGCTTTGGGCGGCAGAGCCCTTCGCCTTCCGTGAGCCTTGCACGTCTCGCCCCGGCATCGCTGCCGGGGCTTTTTTGTGCGCGTTAAAGGAGGCCGAGAGGTCTTACGGCTCGAGCTCGGTATCCCAGTAGAGGTAGTCGAGCCAGCTCCTGTGCAGGTAGTTTGGGGGAAACAGCCGCCCGTTGCGGTGCAGCTCGAACACCGTCGGCCGGTAGGGCGCCTGCGCGGGATGCATCCCGACCTCATTCGGCAGCCCTCCGCCCTTCTCGAGGTTGCAGGGAGCGCAGGCCGCGACAACGTTGTCCCACCGCGTCTGGCCGCCGCGCGAGCGCGGCACCAAGTGGTCGAAGGTCAGATCCTCCTTCGAGCCGCAGTATTGGCAGGTGAAACGGTCGCGCAAAAACACGTTAAAGCGGGTGAATGCCGGATAAAGAGCGGGCTTAACATAGGTCTTTAAGGAGACGACGCTCGGCAACTTCATCTCGAACGACGGGCTGCGCACGAAGCGGTCGTACTCGGAGACGATGTTCACGCGATCGAGAAAAACGGCCTTCACCGACTCCTGCCAGCTCCAGAGCGACAACGGGTAGTAGCTCAGTGGCCGAAAGTCGGCGTTAAGGACGAGGGCCGGAAAGGAGTCCGGAATGGCCGCGTGCGCATTCACGTTCTAGCGTCCTGTCGGTTCTCTTTCGCGAATCGCGTTCTCCCCATATTGCGGCCGGGATACTAGCCGCGCGTATCAGCTCTGTGAAGCACTCCAACGAAGGCTGTGGCAGGCCCGCTACGTGCCCGATCGCCGCGGCCAAGTCGCAGGAAATCTAGGCCTTTTTCCGGTCCCCGCGCTCGTCGCCGAGCTTGTAGTAGGCCCACAGCATGTGCGCTGCCACGCCGCGCCACGGGCGCCAGCGCTCCGCGATCTCCAGCAGCTCCTCGCGCGAGGGACGCTCCCCAAGCTCGAGCGCACGGGCGACCGCCGTCTGCAGCGCGAGGTCGCCCGCCGCAAAGGCATCTGCCCGGCCGAGGCAGAACAAGAGGAAGATGTCGGCGCTCCAGGGCCCGATGCCCGGCAGCGCGGTAAGGGTCTCGTGCACGGCCTCCTCGGGCGCGGCGGTGAGCTCATCGAGGTCGAGCCCCGCCTCGATCGCCTTGCTCATCGCGCGCAGCGTCTTCACCTTTCCGCGCGACAGCCCCGCGCGCCGCAGCTCCTCGTCGCTCAACTTGAGGAACGCCTTGGCGCTCATGGGCCGGACCGCCGCCTGTACGCGGGACCAGATGGCTTGTGCGCTCGCTATCGACAGCTGCTGGCCCACGATGATGCGCGCGAGGCCCTCGAAGCCGGCAGAGTGCCGGCGCAGCGGCGGGTCGCCGGCGCGATCGTGCACGCGGCGCAGGTGCGGACACTTGCGCCGCAGCGCACGGATGCCTTCGCGCAAATCGGCGTCGGTCTCGATGATGCGCGAAGGTTTGATCTGCTTCATGTGAACAGCACGCGATGCACTCTTTCGCCGCCAGGTGGCGGAGAGTAAAGTCAAAGCCAACGTACGCAAAGCAGCTCCCTTGGTCGAAAGGGCACGGAGTGCGAGGCGATGGTGTGCGTATCGGTAGGGCGTCTTGTGGTCGCCGCAACGGCCGCAGCAGCCGCGCTTTCGGCAGACGCCACGTCGGGCGCCGACTGGAGCCGGGACTGGGCGACGCTTCACAACGACCGCCACGGCTTCCTCATCGCCTACCCCGTCGAGGTCTTCGAGCAGAAGGCCGATCCCGCCACGGACGAAGGCCGCGTGCTCTATTCGCGCGACGGCAAGGCGCAGCTCCTCGTTGGCGCGTTCGAGAACGAGGACCAGACCACGCTCGCGGCCTACCGCGACTACCTGATCAAAGAGAACTATCCTGGCGCCATTCTCGACTACGCGCCGGTGCACGACCGCTGGTTCGTGCTCTCGGGCACCATCGGCGACAAGGAGTTCTACGAGCGCGTCAGCTTCACCTGCGGCGGCCGGCTCATCAATAGCTGGGCCATGATCTACCCCAAGGCCGACGACGCCTTTTACGATCGCGTCGTCGAGGCCGTGGCGCGCACCTACACGCCCGGAGCCGGACGCTCTGGCAATTGCGATTGAGACCGGGCATTTCTCTTAGGCGATGCCAAGTCCTCCCGTCCTCCGCTTTGCGCCGAGCCCCAACGGCCCGCTTCATCTCGGCCACGCGCTCTCTGCGCTCACCGGCTTTGAGATGGCGCGCCGGCTCGGCGGGCGCTTCCTCTTGCGCATCGAGGACATCGACATCGCGCGCTGCCGCGAGGAGCACGTCGCCGGCATTCTCGAGGATCTTTCCTGGCTCGGCGTCGCGTGGGAGGAGCCGGTCTTGCGCCAGTCGCAGCGCTTCGCCGTCTACGTGAAAGCCGCGCAGCTACTCGAGGCCCAAGGGCTCCTCTACCCGCGCTTTGCCACGCGCTCTGAGATTGCTGCGGCTGCATCCGGCGCCGCCGTCGACCCAGAGGGCGCGCCGCTCTATCCCGGCCTGCACAAAGGCCTCGGCGCCTCCGAGATCGAGGCGCGCATAGCGAAGGGCGAGCGCTTCGCCCTGCGCCTCGATCTTGCCCGCGCCATGGAGGCGGCAGAGCGCAGGCTCGGCGGCCGCCCGCTCACGTTCAGCGAGCTCGACGAAACCGGCACGCCCCACGTTGTTGCGGCGCACCCTGAGCGCTGGGGCGATACCGTGCTCCTGCGCAAGGACGTGCCGGCGAGCTACCACCTCGCCGTGGTGGTTGATGACGCCGTCCAAGGCGTCACCCACGTCGTGCGCGGGCGCGATCTCTATGCCGCTACCGACCTCCAGCGCCTGCTTCAGGTCCTTTTGGGGCTGCCGGAGCCCGTTTACCATCACCACCGCCTCGTTACCGACGGGGAGGGGCGCAAGCTCTCGAAGAGCGCAAGCGACACAGCGCTAGCGTTTCTGCGCAAAGCCGGTGTGCCGGCGGAAGACATTCGTAGGCAACTCGGTTTACCCTGAGGCCTAAAAAGGCCGCACTTCGGACACCCCCGGAAGGTCTGTTTAAGTCCTTGGCTGACCGGCCAAGACAATATGCCAGGGGCCCGATGAAGGGCCTTTTGGAGCACTGGGGCACGTGGTGTGAAGAAGCCCTCGAAGGCCAAGAGGAAGAGCGCCGGTTCTGCGCGCCAGGCGCGCGCGCCGTCGGCTGCCCTTCGTGCGGGCGCCTCGGGGACCTCCGCCAGGAAGGCGGCTCCGGCTTCCACCGCAAGTCCGCCGGAGCGTGCGGCAGCCGTCGCGTCGATCGCCTTCCCGCGTGAGGACCGCCAGTCGCTGGCGCTGCTGCTTGCGCCCGTGTTGGTGATGACGCTCGCCCTCAGCGCGATGCAATCGCTGGCGCCCACCGATGCCGCTCGGCGTCAGCTCGCGCTGTTGCCGGCGCCGGTCGGCGTGTCGGCCACGGCCCCCTCCCCCGCCCTGTCGGCCGCAGCTCCCTCTTCTGCCGTGTCGGCGCCGGACGGCGGTATCGTGCGCACCGTCGGCGTGCTCGCCGAGCGGCCGGCGCCCATCGCGGCGATCGCGCCTGCTATGCTCAAGACAACGGCCGTCTATGAACGCGCGCGAACGCTGTCGGCGGTTTCGGAGCTGCATGAGCTGCCGGCCAGTGAGCCAATCCTCGCGAAGCTCGCCTCACTGGGCCATCCAGACCGATGCGAGGTAATGCGGTCCGGCGTTGGTACCACCACGGTTGCGGCGCCGAGCCCGGAGGCGTTCGGGCGGATGCTCGCCGCCGCAGCGCGCCGCGAGACCGAGGATCTCGTCGTCTACACCGACAAATACCGCGACATGGGCTTCCCCATGGGCGACGTGCGGCCGCTCTATGGCGTCTGCACCGACGTCGTCGTGCGCGCCTACCGCGCGCTCGGCGTCGACCTGCAGGTGCTCGTGCACAACGCCAAGCTCGGCACCGGCGACCCGAGCATCGACCATCGGCGCGTGGAGACGTTGCGCCGCTTTTTTGCCAAGTACGGCACCTCTATCCCGGTGACGGACTTCGTGGAGGAATTCCAGCCGGGCGATATCGTGACCTATCGCCGGCCCGAAGGGCGGGGCTCGCAGACGCACATCGCCATCGTGTCGGACGTGATCGCGCCGTCGGGGCGGCCGATGGTCGTGCACAACCGCGGCTGGGGCCCGCAGCTCGAGGATGCGCTGTTCGCCAATGGCATGACGGGGCACTACCGGTTTGCCAACACGGCATCAGCCGTGCAAGCGGTGACGCCCCCGCAGACGCCGGTGCCCGCGCATCACGCGGCGCAAACCCCTTGGCCCGAGGCCGAGCGTCTCAAGGTCAGCGCCGCGGCCGCTCGATAGGGGCTCAAGCCGCCTCGAGCTCTACGTAGCGAGCGATGGCCAAGGCCATGTCGATCTGCTCATGGGTGGGGCGAGCACGCACGATCTCCATTTGGCGGTGATCGGGCACCCGAGCCAAGGCCGTGGCGCAAATCGCCCGAACGTCATCGAGCGTCAACGATGCGGGGTCCATCAGACCACGAGAGGCCAAGAAGGCTACCCTGGGGTTTGCTGATGCATCGAATGCCATGTGCGCCTCCGTACTGACAGCGTTGTATGTGAATCCGAGCGCTATCCGATTCCGGGAGACACAAAATGGCGGCGCACGCCATCATCCCGTGACTTTGCCGCCGATCCCCACCTGGTAAGCCGATCCTTAAGGATTGTCCGGAAAAATGACAGTTGAGCCGCAAGCTTAGCTGTGGCGCGTGAAGCTCAACTGCCAGCGGATTTGCTCAGGCCGTTGTCTTTCTTGGCGAATAAGCTCAGCCTCACGTCGTTTGGGGGGTGACAAACGTGCTCTATGCAACTCAATGCGTCGTGTGGGCCGCGGCGGCGGATGCGACCTATTTCTGCCGGCGCGGGGTAATCGCGCTCCTCGGCGCAGCTCAGGGCCGCGTCTTGATTCTTCTTGCCTCCGGTACCCCCCTGATCGAGGGGCGCCGTTCGCGCCCGGCCCCTCAGGCCCCCATTGAGCGTGCGCCCTTGGGCATCGAGGGCCAATGGCAGCGCGCGACCGGCAGCGTCCGCGCGGCACTCGCAAGCTTCCGAAATATCAAGGCCTTTCAGGCTGCTGCGTCGCGCCAGATCGATGCCGCCGACTATGCGCTGCAACTTCTCATCCAGGATCTCGGCGCCGCAATGCCGATCCCCGCCGACGGCCGCGAGCTACGCGCCGTACTGGCTGAAGCTGCCAAGATTCCCGTGCCGGCGTCTCGGGCCAAGAAGGCACTGGCCGCCTGACGCGGCTCCGATTGCGCTAATGCACGCTGCGCTCGACTGCCGACAGCTTCGTCGGCTGGAACGAGCCCGGGGCCGGGTCCACCACGGCGGAGCTGAACTTCTGCACCTCGAGCACCGCGAGGGCATGCTCGCTCAATCCCTTGTCGTTGAAGCGGATGATGCCATCGACGCCGGAGAATCCGTTGGGCCGCATCAGCTCGGTGGCGGTGAAGCGTGCGCCCGGCGGGTTTGAGCCCAGCGAAATGGCCATGCTGACGGCGTCATAGGTCACGCTTGCGATGCGCGGCGGGGTGCTGCCGAAGGCCTTGCCAAAGCGTTCCGCGAAGGAGTGCCAGGCGGCGGGATCGGGGCTCGGATACCAGCCGCCGACGAAGGCCTCGTCGCGGCCAAGGGAGGGGAAGTCCCAGGCGCCGGTGCCGAGCAGCTTCACCTTGCGGGTGTCGAGACCCGCATAGGCGATGACGGGGCCGATTTGCGGCAGGGCATCTTGTCCGCCGGGCAGGAAGAGCGCGTCGACCGGCGTCATCTCCTCATCATTGCGCTTGATCGTTTCCACCACCCGCTTAGCGGGGCCGAGCATGCCGTTGGCGGCGGGTGGATAGCGCTCAATGATCGCGACGGTGCCGCCCACGCGCTCGACTGCGCGGCGGAAGGCGCCCTCGGCGACGTTGCCGTAGGCGTTGTCAGGGACGAGCGCGGCGAAGCGCTTCTTTCCTTGCGAGGCGGCGAAGCCGACGACGCGGTTGACCTCCTCGTCCGCGAGGAAGCTCATGAGATAGACGCCCTTGCCCGCGACCTGTGCGTCGTTGGAGAAGGCGACGATCGGCACGTTTGCTGCGCGTGCGACCGGCGCGGCACCGGCGACCGATTGCGAGAACAGCGGGCCAAGGATGATTTCCGCGCCTTCCTTCACGGCGGCTTCGGCCGCGGTGCGCGCACCGGCCGTCGTTCCCCCGTCGTCCTTGGTGATGAGCTGCACGTAGGGGTCGTTGGCCTCGAACAGCGCCATCTCGGCGCCCTGCTTCATGCTCTTGGCGATAGCGGCGGTCTCTCCCATGCCGCCCAGCGGCAGCAGCAGCGCGATCTTCGTGGTTGGGCGAGCGGGCGTGGTGGAGGGCGGCGTGGCCAGCTCGGCCGTGGGGGCCGGCGCCGGGCCCATGGAGGTGGAGCAGGCTTGGAACAGGCCAGCAAGCAGGCCAAGCGCGAAGGCACGCAACGCATGCGCGCGGCCTCGCCCCCGCTTCCAAGTCCATCCCATTAAACCAACGTCCCCCGAGAACCGTAACGCGCACCCGCGTGCCGCAGCCATGGCCTCCCCAGCGGGAACAGTGTAACGATTCTCTCGAAATTGGTTAGTCGTTCGCAGCTTACACGAACAGTGCGAACGCGCCACAAGCGTTAACAATCGGCGCAAGGGCGCTCATTGAGCTGCGTCATGGTCGGTGCGGAGACGAAAACAAGCCCCACCGCGGTCGCCGCGGCCGGCGAGATGCAGAGGCACCTCGAGCGGGAGCTGGCGCCGGGCCTCTACATCGTCGCCACGCCCATCGGCAACCTCGCCGATATAACGCTACGCGCGCTTACGCTGCTCGCCCGCGCCGATGTCATCTTGTGCGAGGACACCCGCCACAGCCGCACGCTGCTTTCCCATTACGCCATCACGACGCCGACGCGGCCCTATCATGAGCACAATGCCGCGCGCGAGCGCCCGCGCGTGCTCTCCGATCTCGCCGCCGGGCGCCGGGTGGCGTTGATCTCGGATGCCGGCACGCCGCTCATCTCCGATCCGGGCTTCAAGCTCGTGCGCGCGAGTCTCGCGGCTGGACACCGCGTCGAGGCGCTGCCCGGGCCCTCGGCGGCGCTCACGGCGCTCGGCGTCGCCGGATTGCCGACGGATGCGTTCTTGTTCGCGGGCTTCCTGCCGCCCAAGAGCGCTGCGCGGCGCACCCGCATCGCCGAGCTCAAGGCCGTCCCGGCGACGCTCGTGTTCTTCGAGGCGCCGTCGCGCGTCGGCGAGACGCTCGCCGATCTCGCCGCGGTGCTGGGCGAGCGCGAGGCCGTGCTCGCGCGCGAGCTGACCAAGCTGCACGAGGAGGTGCTGCGCGCGCCCCTGCCGGAGCTCGCGCAAAGGCTCGCCGAAGCGCCGGTGAAGGGCGAGGTGGTGATCGTCATCGGGCCCCCGCAAGCGGGCGAGGTCACGGCCGAGGAGATCGCCGCGCTCTTGGACGGCGCGCTGCGGCAGATGAGCCTGCGCGATGCCGCCAAGGTCGTGGCGGAAGCGCTGGGGGTATCGAAAACGCGGGTCTACGACCTGGGGTTGGCGCGGGAGCGCAACGGCGGATGACCGCGCGCCTGCCCACTGCGCCGCTCGACGCGCGCGTTGCCGAACGCCGGCTGCGGCTGCGTCGCGGGCGGCTCTCGGAGGCGCTCGCCGCGGCGGTGCTGATGGCCAAGGGCTACCGCATTCTCGGCCGCCGCGTGAAGACGCGCGCCGGCGAGATCGACATCATCGCGGTCAAGGGCAAGCGCCTCGCCTTCGTGGAGGTGAAGCGGCGGGCAACGCGCGAGGATGCGGAAGCCGCCGTCTCGGCGCGCCAAGCCGCGCGCATCCGCCGGGCCTCCGATTTGTGGCTCGCGCACCGGCCGCGCTACCACGGCCACGTGTTCAGCTTCGATGTGGTGCTGCTGGTGCCCGGCCGTCTGCCCCGCCACATCCGGGGCGGCCTCTAGTTGAGTGGCCTCAAAGGCGCGGCAGCAGCATCCCCGTCTTCGCCTTGTAGGCGGCGAACTCGGGATAGCGCGCCATCGAAGCATCCTTCTTGCGCATGTTGGGCCAGAAGAACCCCAAGATCCACGCCGCCTCGATGGCAAAGGGCAGCCAGTGCAGCGACATCATCGCGTAGGCAAGGTAGATCAGGATCTCGCCCAGATAATTGGGGTTGCGCGTGCGCGCAAAGAGCCCGCCGGTGATGAGCCCCTTCCTAGCCTGCAGAGTGAAGTACTTCTGCGCGTCGCTCACGTAGTGCAGGAAGATGCCGACGATGTAGACGAAGAGCACGAGGGCGATATAGGCGGGCGCTAGGGCGATGTGGCGGCTGTGGCGGCTGATGAGCAGGAAGGGCGCAAGGTAGTAGCCGGCGAGGAGCACGAACACGTAGAGGAAGCCGATCCAGAGCGGCTGTTGCTCCGCGAACCTGCGGTCCGGGTAGAGCCTCTGCTTCGCCAGCCAAAGCAGCGAGTAGGTCCCGTGCAGGGCGAGGTAGACGAAGGCCTCGACCGACCAGTTGCCGTAGGCGAGCATCATCGCCAGCACGATGGGAATTACGAGCGCCTTGTGAAGATTGATCCAGGTCCCGACGGAGAGAGTCTGAGCGG
>DATIZL010000130.1:0-11276 GCA_035517115.1 Hyphomicrobium sp. | reverse complement strand
GGCGTCGGCAAGACGACGACGGCCATCAACTTGGGCACGGCGCTCGCCTCGATCGGCGAGCGGGTGCTCGTCATCGATCTCGATTCGCAAGGCAACGCCTCGACCGGGCTCGGCATCGAGCCGGACGGACGCTCGCGCACCTCGTACGATCTCTTGACGGGCACCTGCAGCGTCATGGACGCGGCGCTGCCGACCGCGGTCCCTGGTTTGCACATCGTGCCGGCGAACGCCGACCTCGTCGGGATCGATACAACTCTGACCGACACCAACCGCGCCTTCAAGCTGCGCGACGCCATGAGCGGGCTCGCCGCGCATCAGCGCAATCTGCCTGCGGACAAGGTCTTCAAATATGTCCTCATCGACTGCCCGCCGTCGCTCAACTTGCTCACGCTCAACGCCATGACGGCGGCACACGCGGTGCTCGTTCCCGTGCAGTGCGAGTTCTTCGCGCTGGAAGGCATCTCGCAGTTGAAGGAGACGATCGACCAGATCCGGGCCACGCTCAACCCGCGGCTCGAGATCCAGGGCGTCGTGCTCACCATGCACGACGCGCGCACGTCGCTGTCGAAGGAGGTGGCCGACAACGTACGCGCCTTCTTCGGACCGAAGGTCTACGAGACCATCATCCCGCGCAATACGCGCGTGGCGGAAGCCCCCTCGCACGGCAAGCCGATCCTGCTCTACGACTTCGACTGCGCGGGAAGCCAGGCCTACATCAAGCTCGCCACCGAGATCATCGAGCGCGAGCGCCAGTTCAAAGCCGCTTAAAGAGAGGCTGGAAGACCCATGAACGCACCACTGCCGAAAACTCGTCTTGGCCGCGGGCTTGCCTCTCTCATCGGGGAGCCGGTGCAGGGCCAGCCAGCGCTGCCGCCCGAGGGCGAGCAGCGCCTGGTGCCGACCGCCGATCTCAAGGCGGGGCGGCTCAACCCGCGCAAGGACTTCCGCGACGAGGAGCTCGCCGAGCTCGCCGAATCGATCCGCAGCAAAGGGCTCGTGCAGCCCATCATCGTGCGCCCGGCCGCGGCCGGGGGCTACGAGATCGTCGCCGGCGAGCGGCGCTGGCGCGCGGCGCAGAAGGCGGGGCTGCACACCGTGCCCGTCATCGCGCGCGACTTGACCGACAAGGAGGTGCTCGAGCTCGCGATCATCGAGAACGTGCAGCGTGCCGACCTCAACGCGATCGAGGAGGCGACCGGCTACCGCGAGCTGATCGAGCGCTTCTCCTACAGCCAGGAGCAGCTCTCCGACATCATCGGCAAGAGCCGCAGCCACGCCGCCAACACGCTGCGCCTGTTGAAGCTGCCTGAGGCCGTGCAGGAGATGGTGCAGGATGGGCGGTTGACGGCCGGCCACGCGCGCGCCCTCGTCGGCCGCGACGACGCCGAGGCAATCGCGCGCCGCATCCTCGACGAGAACCTCAACGTGCGCCAGGTCGAGGCGCTGGTGCAGGACGGAGGGGCCGCGGAGACGGAGAGCTCGGGCGGCGGCCGTAGCGTGCGCGAGAAGGACGCCGACACGCGCTCCTTCGAGCGGGAGCTGTCCGCCGTGCTCGGCCTCAAGGTCGAGATCAAGCGCGGCTCCGGCGAGAGCGGCAACCTCGTCATCAAGTTCGGGAATTTCGATCAACTCGACTACATCCGCATGCGGCTGGTGCACGGCACCGGCAGCTAAGAACGTTCGTCCTTCTTGACGGCGGCCGCCGCATGCGGCATGTGCCAGCGCGACAAGCCCTTGTGCGCGCTTGAGGATTAGCCATGGCCGACGATGTGCTGGCACAACTCGCGGCGACCATCCACGCGCGCCGCTCTGCGTCCTCCGACAGTTCCTACACGCGCCAGCTTCTCGACGCAGGGCCGGTAAAGTGCGCCAAGAAGCTCGGCGAGGAGGCGGTCGAGACGGTCATGGCCGGGGCCGGCGAGAGCGCCGAACGTCTAAAGGAAGAGGCGGCCGATCTCCTCTACCACCTGCTGGTGCTGCTCGAGGCCCGCGAGGTGGCCGTCGCGGACGTGCTCGCGGTGCTGGAACGGCGCATGGGCACCTCGGGCCTCAAAGAGAAGGCCGAGCGCGGCAAGCGCTGATAAACTCGCCCCCCAACCGTTCGGCGTTCGCGATGTCCTATCCGGCCAACCTCCAGTTCTCGCCCTACCGCGTCTTCACCCGCGAGGAGTGGGCACGGCTGCGCGCCGACACGCCGATGACGCTCGAGGAGAACGAGCTCGAGCAGCTCTCGGGCCTCATCGAGGAGCTTTCGGTCGAGGAGGTCGAGCAGATCTATCTGCCGATGTCGCGCCTCCTCAATCTCTACGTCGCCGCCGCCCAGCAGCTGCATTCGGTGTCGTCAAAGTTTCTCGGCCGCACCGACGGCAAGGTGCCCTTCATCATCGGCGTCGGCGGCTCGGTCGCCGTCGGCAAGAGCACCACCGCGCGCGTCTTGAAGGCGCTGCTCGCGCGCTGGCCCGACCATCCGCGCGTCGACCAGATCACCACCGACGGCTTCCTGCTCCCCAACGCCGAGCTCGAGCAGCGCGAGCTCATGGAGCGGAAGGGCTTCCCCGAGAGCTTCGACACCGCGCGGCTGTTGAACTTCTTGGCCGACGTGAAGTCGGGCGTCGCGCGCGTCGAGGCGCCGGTCTACTCGCACTTCCACTACGATATCCTGCCCGACCAGCGCACGCTCGTGGAATCGCCCGACATTCTCATCGTCGAGGGCCTCAACGTGCTGCAGCCCGCGCGCATGCCGCGCGGCGGTGAGGCGATCCCGTTCGTGTCGGACTTCTTCGATTTCTCGATCTACCTCGACGCCAAGCCGGAGGTCATCGAGGACTGGTACGTCGCGCGCTTCATGCGCCTGCGCAACACGGCCTTCCGCGACCCCGCGGCCTATTTCCATCAATACGCGAACCTCTCGCCAGAGGAGGCACGCCTGCGCGCGCTCACCATCTGGCGCACGATCAACTTGAAGAATCTGGAGGAGAACATCCTGCCAACGCGGCAGCGCGCGCGCCTCATCTTGCGCAAGGAGGCCGATCACCACGTCGAGTCGGTCGCCTTGCGCAAGCTTTGACGAGCCTTGGCGCAGACAAAAAAAGGCCGCCTGGGGCGGCGGCCGTACAGTGACACGCTAGTGCTCAGCGGGTCAGGACAACTTCAGTTGAGGCAGACTAGGCGGCGCTTGCTGCGCGCAAAGATTGCGACGGCGACTGAGTTGAGAGCGAGCTGCCCTCTCAACGCCATCGAGACGGGTGGCAGACGCAGCCAGTACTCGGCCAGGATGGTATGGCTCACCACGGCGGTGCTGAGGACGCACACGCCCACGTCGAAGCAACCGACAAGCAGGGAACTCTGCGGGACGATCGAGAGAGACTGCGAGGAACTCGATTTCTGCAGAAGGCCGGGGTGAGCCGCGCTGGGCTCGGAGGGCTCGGTCACCTTCGTTGGCTCGTGCTGCTGGGCTGCGGCTTTGCTTCGCGAGGCGCGGCGCGCCTCCGCCAGCAGCTTTCCCTGCTCGAGGTTGAACTTGTCGCGCAGGCGGCGAATGGTCGAGGGGCTGTCGACGCCGAGCGAGCGGATTGCGGTCGTCGGCTTGAGCTTGGGGTTGGCGACGAGCGCTGCGGCGATGCTCGCGAGCTGCCGGCGGTCGTCCAGTCCGGTGCCTTTGGGGCGCCCGTAACGTGCGCTGGCGGTGTGCATCGAAGGTTCCATGGCACGATTCGTTGGCACGGGATTTTCTCGATCCGTCCGGACCTTACCAGGGAGAATAAATGTCTTGTAGAAGCTAGTCCGCGCAATCGACGGGTATAGTGGCTAAAATGCCTCCCAAAAAGGTGTATCGCGCACTCGTGCGGAGCCGATCGCTCGCCTTTCAGCGGACGAGGCCCTCCTCGCGCGCCAGCTGCTTCAGGGGCCGCTCCGGACGCGCGCCGATGTGGCTGATGACCTCGGCGGCGGCAAGGCTCCCGAGCCGCCCGCAGTCGGCGAGCGACAGTCCGCGCGTGAAGCCATAGAGGAAGCCTGCGGCATAAAGATCGCCGGCGCCGGTCACGTCGACCACCTTCGCCACCGGCTCGGGCCGGATGTCGATCGTGGCGCGCTGCGTGACGATGATGGAGCCGAGCTCAGAGCGCGTCAGCACCGCGATCTCGCAGTCACGGCGCACGGCCGCGGCGGCGTCCTCGAAGCTGTTCACCTCGTAGAGCGCCGTGATCTCCCTCTCGTTGGCGAACAGGATGTCGACGCCGTGGTGCACGAGCTTGCGGAAATCGTCGCGGTGACGGTCGACGCAGAACGCATCCGACAGCGTCAGCGCCGTCTTGCGCCCGGCTTTCGCCGCGATGGCGGCGGCGGTGCGGAAAGCTTCCTTCGCCTCCGGCTTGTCGAACAGATAGCCCTCGAGATAGGTGATCTGGGCGGAGGCGATGAGCGCCTCGTCGACCTCGCGCGCCCCTAGCTCCGTGCTGGCGCCGAGGAAGGTGTTCATGGTGCGCTCGCCGTCGGGCGTGACGAAGATGATGCAGAGCGCGGTGGGTGCGCCGCTGGCGACGGGCGGCGTATTGAAGGCGACGCCGATGGTGCGGATGTCGTGGGCGAACACCGTCCCGAATTGATCGTCGGCGACGCGGCCAATGAAGGCCGCGCGCGCGCCGAACGATGCGAGCCCGGCGATGGTGTTGGCCGCCGATCCGCCCGAGCGCTCGATGCCGGGTCCCATCAGCGCATAAAGCCTGTCGGCCTCTTGCGCGTCGACGAGGCGCATGAAGCCCTTGCGCAGGTCGTGCTTTGTTAGGAAGGCGTCGTCGCAGCGTCCGATGATGTCGACGATGGCATTGCCGATGCCGACGACATCGTAGCGGGTGTCCGCCATTGAAGTCCCCCAATCGCAGCCGGGTTGTCCGGGTCGCGACGCACTATAGGCAGCGCGGGGGCGCGGGCAAGCGGCGCCGGTCAGTGGGTCGTGACCGGGCGCGCCACCGCGGCAATAGAGATGAGGAGCTCCTCGGCGATGGGCTCTTCCAGTGCCGTCGACAACCGCGCGGCCTTGGCCGCGGCGGACGCGCGCGACAATGCCTGCGAGAGCCGTGCCGTCGACCACAGCCGGCACTGCAGCGCGAGCGCGTCCTTCTGCTTGAAGTGGATTGGTGGGCGCAACTGGCGGATCGCATCGTCGAAGGAGCGCCCCTGGTCGATGTCGGAGCGGATCTTGTGCAGCCGCTCGAGGTGGCGCTGCGCAGCGGCGATGATGGTCTGCGGGCTCTCGCCGGCGGCAAGCGCGCGCGCGAACTCGGCGACTGCGCGCTTGGCGTCCCCGCCGGCGGCGCCGTCAAGAATGCGGTCGATCGTCTGCTGCGAGGCGTCGCCCACGATCGCCTCGACGTCGTCGACGCCGATTTCGGACTTGCCCGTGGCATAGAGCGCGAGCTTCTCGATCTCGCCCCGCGACAGGGCGCGGTCGGCGCCTACGCGCGTGAGCAGCAGGTCGCGGGCTTCCGGCGAGATGGAAAGGCCGAAGCCTTTCAGGGTATCGCGCACCAGAGCTTCGAGGTCGTGCACCTCGTCGGGGTAGCAGGCGACCGCCGCCGCTTTGGCGGCCTTCTCGAATAGCGTACGCATGGCATCGGTTGGCCGCAGATTGCCGGCCTCGACGATCAGGGTGGCGGCGAGCCGGTCGCCGGCGATGAACGGCTCCAGCGCCGCGGCGGTAACGCGCCGCCCGGCGATGGCGCGCACGACCTTGGAGCCGCCGAACATCGGGATGGTCTGCAGCTCCACGGCGAGGCGGTCGGGATCGTTGTCGAGATCGGCGTCCTCGATGCGGATGATCTCTCCCGGCGGCTTGTCGCGAGCCGCAACGACGGCGGCTAGGCGCGCGGCGCGCTCGCTGACGAGCCCGGCGTCGGTTCCGTAGAACAGCACCGCAGGCGCACTCGGTCCCGGTGGCCTCAGGAACGTTTCCGCTTGATGAGCCTTTACGGCAACCATGGGTAATGGGCGAAGAGAGGATAGAAATGCGCCTTGGGCCGGCTCAGGCTGCGTTCGACAGGTAGGCGGCGAGGCGCGACCTCAAGTCCTCGGCAACCGTAGTCGCCGCGCGGTTTTCGGCGTCCACGCGCGCACGCACGTTGGAGTACACGGACTCGAAGCGCTCGAACATGATGCGCCCGTTGCTCTCGCCCTGCAGCGCCACCGTCTTGTCGGCGATGCGAATGAGCCGGAACTTCGCGTTGAGGTTATAGATGCTGCCGCTCGAGTTGCCGTCGACCCGGACGAGCGTCGCCGAGATCGATTCCGTCAGCACGATCTCCAGCCGATAGAGGGGGTTGGCGGCTTCATTGCCGCCACCCGTCACCTGGAAAATCAGCTCGTTGCGCAGGCGCTGCCCGACGCGGCTCGGAATGGGTGCGATCTCGAGGCTTGAGAGCTTAGCGGCGGTGTTGGAGCCGCCGACCATTGGAGAGGTCGCGTAGAGCGGGTGGAAGCCCGAATCGCCGCAACCGGCCGCGAGCATGGGCACCGCGGCGCAGACAAACGCAACGCAGAACGCCGATCGGCGGCTAACGCTCCGCATCGATCGCCCCCTGTTCCGACCTACCCGACGACATTCACGATCCTCTGCGGCACAACGATGACCTTCTTTACCGGTCGGCCTTCGAGGGCGCGCTGAACCGGCTCAAGCATCAAGGCCGCAGCCTCGATCTCGTCAGAACCGGCCGTTCGAGCAATCGTGAGCTCGTCCCGTCGCTTACCGTTCACCTGTACGGCAATGGTGATCGTATCGTCAACGAGCAAGCCCGGATCGGCCTCGGGCCACGGCTGATTGGCCAGCAATGTGTTGTATCCGAGCCGCGCCCACCCCTCCTCGGCCAGATGCGGCATCATCGGGCCGATCATTTGGACGAGGAATTCCAGCGCCTCGCGCAGCGCCCACGGGTAGCCCTCCCCCGTTTTTCCCAGGGCGGAGGAGAGAACATTTGCGAACTCGTAGACGTAGGCCACGGCCACGTTGAAGCGCAGGTTCTCGATGGCGCGGGCGACCTGGTCGAGAGCCTTATGCGCGGAGCGGCGCAAAGCCATCGCCTCGGGCCCGAACGAGCCCGGCTTGGCGGCCCCCTTCTTGGCGGCTGCGGCCGCGCCCTGGTCGACGAGACGCCAAACGCGCTGCACGAAGCGGCGCGCCCCGTCGACGCCGACGTCCGTGTAGATCACGTCGCGCTCGGGCGGGCTGTCGGAGAGCACGAACCAGCGGGCAACATCGGCCCCGTGCTGGCTGACGAAGGCGTCGAGGTCGATGGTGTTCTTGCGCGACTTCGACATCTTCTCGATCGAGCCGATGGCGACGGGCTCGCCGGTGCTCGCCTCGAAGGCGTGGCGCTTGTCCCCCTCGCCCTCGACGCGCACCTGCGTCGGCAACAGCCACCCTCCGCGGCGCGACTTGTAGGTCTCGTGCGTGACCATGCCTTGCGTGAAGAGCGCGGCGAACGGCTCGCGCACGTTGCTCTTCAATTTGAGATGGCCGGTGTCGCACATGGCGCGCGTGAAGAAACGCGAGTAGAGCAGGTGCAAGATCGCGTGCTCGATGCCGCCGATATACTGGTCGACCGGCAGCCAATAGGCGGCAGCCGCCTTGTCGACGGGAGTCGGCATGGCGGGGTCGGTGAAGCGGACGAAGTACCAGGACGAGTCGACGAAGGTGTCCATGGTGTCGGTCTCGCGCACTGCGTCCTCGCCGCAGGTGGGGCACTTGACGTGCTTCCACGTCGGGTGACGGTCGAGGGGGTTGCCCGGCTTGTCGAAGGTCGCGTCCGTCGGCAGCTCGACGGGCAGATCCTTGACCGGCACCGGCACCACGCCGCACGACTTGCAGTGGATGACGGGAATCGGACAGCCCCAGTAGCGCTGGCGTGAGATGCCCCAATCGCGCAGCCGGTAATTCACCTTGCGCTTGCCGACCGGTTTCTTGCCGAGCTTCTGCGCCTCGAGCCGCTTCGCCGTCTCCTCGAATGCGGCCTTGGTGTCGAGACCGTCGAGGAACTTCGAGTTGATCATCGTGCCTTCGCCGTCGAAGGCCTTGTCATTGATGGCGAAAGTTGCCGCATCCTCGCCCGGAGGAAGGATCACGGGCACGAAGGGGAGCGAATACTTGCGCGCGAAATCGAGGTCGCGCTGGTCACCCGACGGGCAGCCGAAGATGGCGCCGGTGCCGTAGTCCATAAGGATGAAGTTGGCGACGTAGACCGGGAGCTTCCAGCTCTTGTCGAACGGATGCACGGCGCGGATGCCGGTGTCGAAGCCCTGCTTCTCCGCCGTCTCCAGCTCTGCGATCGACGTGCCCATGTGACGGCATTCCTCACAGAAGGCCGCGAGCTTGGGGTTGTCCTTGGCTGCGGCCTTGGCGAGCGGATGATCGGGCGCCAGCGCCACGAATGCGGCGCCGAACAGCGTGTCGGGGCGCGTCGTGTAGACCTCGACCTCGCTCTGGCCCTTGGGAGCCGTCTCCTTGTCGAGCGCGAAGCGCACGAGCAGGCCATCCGAGCGGCCGATCCAGTTCGCCTGCATCAGGCGCACCTTCTCCGGCCACCTCTCCAGCGTCTGCAGTGCCTCGAGCAGCTCGTCCGCATACTCGGTGATCTTGAAGAACCACTGCGTCAGCTCGCGCTGCTCGACGAGCGCCCCCGAGCGCCAGCCGCGCCCGTCGATCACCTGCTCGTTGGCGAGCACGGTGTGATCGACCGGGTCCCAGTTGACCTTGGAGGCTTTACGGTAGGCGAGGCCCTTCTTCAGCATGTCGAGGAAGAGCTTCTGCTGGTGGCGGTAGTAGTCGGGGGAGCAGGTCGCGATCTCGCGCGACCAGTCGAGCGACAGTCCCATGGACTTCAACTGCCGCTTCATGGTTTCGATGTTCTGATGGGTCCACTCCGCCGGGTGGACCTTGTTCTCCATCGCCGCGTTCTCCGCCGGCATGCCGAACGCGTCCCAGCCCATGGGGTGCAGGACGTTCATGCCCTTGGCGCGCTTGTAGCGGGCGAAGACGTCGCCCATGGTGTAGTTGCGGGAGTGGCCGACGTGGATGCGCCCCGACGGATAGGGAAACATCTCGAGCACGTAGCACTTGGGCCGCGGGTCATCGTTGGAAGCGCGGAAGATGTCCGCCTTCTCCCAAACCTCCTGCCAGTGCTTCTCGCGCGCAGGCGCGTCGTAGCTTTCGTTGGCCATACGGCGTCAATCTCTTCCCGTGTTTTTTGGGTTTAGCGCGGCGTAATGAGCCTTAAAGGACGGAACGGGTCAAGGCAGCTTAGTACATGAGCCGGGGAAGCGAGATGACGGATGACGCCGCAGGCCGGCTGCACGAGGTGGAGACGCGCATCGCGATCGCGGCGCGCGGGGCCAAGCGCGAGCCGGACGAGGTGAAGCTGATCGCGGTCTCCAAGACTTTCGAGGCGCCATCCATTCTGCCGCTCTTGAAGGCCGGCCATCGCCTCTACGGCGAGAACCGCGTGCAGGAGGCCAAAACCAAATGGCCGGCGCTCAAAGCCCAGTTTCCCGGCGTCGAGCTGCACTTGATCGGCCCGCTGCAATCCAACAAGGCGAAGGAGGCGGTGGAGCTGTTCGACGCCATCCACTCGATTGACCGGCCCAAGATCGCGCATGCGGTCGCCGAGGAGATGCGGCGGCAGGGGCGGCGGCTTAGGCTCTTCGTGCAGGTCAACACCGGCGAGGAGCCGCAGAAGGCGGGTGTCGCGCCAAAAGAGGCGGCCGCGCTCTTAGCGCTGTGCCGGGACGAGTTGAAGCTCGACGTCGCCGGCTTGATGTGCATTCCCCCACTCGATGAGGAAGCCGCCGTGCACTTCGCCTTCCTCGCCAAGCTCGCCCGCGAGCTCGGCCTCGAGGAATTGAGCATGGGCATGAGCGAGGACTTCGAGACCGCCATCGCCTTCGGCGCAACGTACGTGCGCGTCGGTAGCGCCATCTTCGGATCCCGCGGGCAGGGCTAGAGTTTTCCTGGGAGAATCCGTTCCCGGTCATCTTGTCCGGGCCCCCGAGGTGTAAGCTTCAGCCAAATGATTCGCGCCGTTTTGCGCGCCATGCCGGAGGCCGAACATGACCGCTGCCGCAGCCCGGAAGGAAGCCAGCGCCGACGCCGCCGCGAGCGACGCGGCCCGCGATGCTCGCGCGGAGGCGCTCGAGCAGACCGCCGCGCCGAAGGTCGCGGGTGTATCCAAGACGATTTCCTCCAAGGCAGTAGAAAACGGCTGGTATCACTTCATCGTCGACATCTGGATCACGAACTTCAACTCGGTCGAGTTCGGCTTCTATAAGCGCTCGCGCAACCGCGCCAAGTCGCGGCAGTTCACCTCCGACATGGACATGTTCGCGGAGGTGCTCGAAGGCGGCGTGCGCACCGGTCTCATCGGCTACCGCGAGGAGCTGTGGGAGAAGGCGCAGGGCATGGACAAGCGCCTCGTCTTCAAGCTGTTCAACGATACGCTCAACTGGCGCGCGACCATGGACCTCATGATCGGCAAGTCGCTGCAGCAGACGATCGCGGCGCGCGGGCTGCCGGTGATGACCTATTCCATCAATACCGATGACGATCACTTCATCGTCTATCTGGAGCGCTCGGCCAACAAATGGCCGCTGCTGCCGGAGAACTTCGGGTTCTTCATCATGCGCGACGGCGAGCCTCGCTTCTACCGGCTCAAGCGCGACTTCATCAACCTCGGCGGCGACTACACGCTGTACGATCAGCAGGGCGAGGCGGTCGGCCATCTCGACGGCAAGGTCTTCTCGATCGGCGGTAAGTGGAAGGGCCAGGTGCGCCAGGATCACGCCGACCGGCGGCTCCTGACCGTGCTCCAGCTCTTCGCCGCCATGCAGATCTTCAACCGCGATTGCCGCCGGCATCTGCGGCGCCTGTGGAAAGATATCCGCCGCGGCACCATCAAGCCGCAGATCGAGCGCCACGAGGCCGATCTCTACATGAACCCGCGCCGCATCCGCTGAGATCCGGCCCGCCGGCCCGGGCCTTCCCGATTGAGCCTTGCACTTGGAAACCAAGCGGCGGGAATTCGAAGCTCCCGTGCATCAACCCATTCTTAACCAAAAATCTTCACCCTGACGCGAGCCCCGACGCCGATGTCTGCTGCCGGAGACCGCGATGTACCGAGTCCTATTTGCCATCATCCTTTTGACGCTAGCGCTGGAGATGTCCGGCTGCACCGGCTCGCTCAAGCTCGGCAGCACGGAGCAGCCCAAGACCGAGACGAGCGTCGGCTGAGCGG
>DATIZL010000129.1:0-3375 GCA_035517115.1 Hyphomicrobium sp. | reverse complement strand
TCGTTCAAGCTGGCATCGCGCCGGCTTCGGTCGAGGCGATGCTAGCCGCCGCCGGCGTTGCGGCCCTTCTCATCACACGCGACGACTCACCCCTCGATGCGGCGCGCGCCAAGCCGCTCGTCGATAGGGCGCAGGCGCGGGGCGTTGCGGCGCTGATCGAGAGCGACGCTGCGCTCGCGCGCACGTTGCGCGCCGACGGCGTGCACCTGCCCTGGAGCAAGGATATCATCGCTCGCTATGGCGCGGCGCGTGAGATTCTCGGCGGACGCTTCATTGTCGGCGCCGACGCCGGCCGCCTGCGCGATGATGCCATGACGCTTGGCGAATTAGGCGCCGACTACGTCGGTTTCGGCATCCCGGCCCATGTCGAGGACCGCGATACGGCGCGCGCGCGCCAGCTCGAGCTTGTCGCCTGGTGGGCCGAGATCTTCGAGCCTCCATGCGTCGCCTTCGACGTTGAGACCCTCGACGACGCAGCACGTCTTGTCGCCGCCGGTGCCGACTTCGTCGCCCTCAAGCCTCCGGCGACGAGCACTGCCGCCGAGCTCGCGCGTTGGACGAAAGAGGCGGCACACGCGCTCACAACCGAGGAGGATGTCGCATGAATGCGCTTCCTCGTCGCGCCACCACTCTACTGCTGCTGCTCGCTGCCGCGTTACCGGCATCTGCGGAATCAAGCTCGTGGTTTCAGGAGGTCCCTCAGACCGAAATTCCAAAGACCTCGACCGGCAAGGGCGTGAAGCTCATGCCCGGGCCCAAAGCCGCCTCCCCCGCCACGCCCACGCCGCCACCCGGCACACTGTCGGGTGCGCCGACGCTCGTCGAGCCCAGCGGCGAAGACGCGGCCTACATTGCCTTCGATCAGGGCCAATACCTTACCGCCTTGAAGCTCGCGGAGGAGGGCACGAAGCGCAATGAGCCGCAGGCCTTCACGCTCGTCGGCCGCATCTATGCGGAGGGGCTCGGCGTCAGCAAGGACGAGGCGCTCGCCGCCAAGTGGTACACGCGCGGCTCCGAGCAGGGCGACATCCAGGCGAGCTTCCTGCTCGGGGTGCTCTACGCAGAAGGGCGCGGCGTGAAGAAGGATCGTGCGAAAGCGGCAGAGCTGTTCGAAAAAGCGGCGCTCACCGGGCACCCGCTTGCCAACTACAATCTCGGCCTCCTGTTCCTCACGGGCGATGGCAAACCCCAGAATTTCTACCGCGCCGCCGACCACATCCGCTTTGCCGCCGAGAAGGGTATCGCGGCCGCCCAATATGACCTCGGCGGCCTCTATCAGAAGGGCGCCGGCGTTCCCAACGACGCGTTGCAGGCGTCGCACTGGCTGGGGAAGGCGGCAGAGCAGGGTATGGCCTCGGCGCAGCTTGAGTACGCGGTCATGCTCCTGCGCGGGCTCGGCCTGACGCGAGACGAGCCCAAAGCCATCCCCTATCTCAAGGCGGCGGCCCAGGCGGGCTTGCCGGCGGCTCAGAATCGGCTCGCCTACTGCTATTCGGAAGGCGTGATCGTCAAGAAGGATCCGGTCGAGGCCGCGAAGTGGCGGCTCATCGCCCGGGCTGGCGGTCTTAAGGATCCCGATGCCGATGGGATGATCGACAAGCTGCCCAAGGACAAGCTCGCCGCCGCCGAGAAGGCCGCCAACGAATGGCGCGAGCAGGCCGGGCTGTTCTAGCCGCGCTTTGCCATTCAATCGCTTGCCAGCACGACGCGAAGGCGTTAGTCGGGCGCCAACGAATTTTCCCGCTTCCACGGCCGTGCCGCCTCTCGCCTCCCGCCATCTCTCGCAAAGATCATCGCGCCATGCCCGCCACCGCCCTGATGAACATCATGATCGCCGCTGCGCGCAAGGCAGGGCGAAGCCTCGCGCGCGATTTCGGCGAGGTCGAGAACCTGCAGGTCTCGGTGAAGGGGCCGGGCAACTTCGTCTCTGCCGCCGACCACAAGGCGGAGGAGATTATCTATCGCGAGTTGGAGAAGGCGCGGCCGGGCTACGGCTTCCTCATGGAGGAGCGCGGTGAGATCGCGGGTGTCGATGCTTCGCACCGCTGGATCGTCGATCCGCTCGATGGCACGACGAACTTTCTCCACGGCGTGCCGCTGTTTGCCATCTCGATCGGGCTCGAACGCGAGGGCCAGCTCGTTGCCGGCGTGATCTACAATCCAATCTCGGACGAGCTCTACACGGCGGAGAAGGGCAAAGGCGCCTTCCTCAACGACCGGCGGCGCTTGCGCGTTGCCGCGCGCAAGTCCGTCGCCGACGCGCTGATCACCATCGGCATCCCCCATCTCGGCCGTCCGGATCACGGACGTTTCCTCAAGGAGCTGCCGGGCGTGATGAAGGAGGTCGCCGGCGTGCGCCGCACCGGCTCAGCTGCGCTCGATCTCGCCTGGACGGCGGCGGGTCGCTTCGACGCCTACTGGGAGCGCGGCATCCGCCCCTGGGACATGGCGGCCGGCATCGTGCTGGTGCGGGAGGCGGGGGGCGTCGTCTCCGATTTCTCGGGCGGCGCCACCATGCTGGAAAGCTCGGAGGTTCTCGCCACCAACGCCGCGCTGCAAAAGGGACTTTTGGCTCTGGTGGGGTCGGGCTCGAGAGGAGCTTAACGGTTCCGTTAGGTCGCGCTGTCCCCGCCCATGCCCGGGCACGATCTTGCCGATTTGTGCTGCCAAAGGCTACGGGTAGTCTCGCCGGCCGCAGCGCGCCGGGCAGGAGCTATGGAAATGGCCAGAAAGCGACCCTCGGATCTCGCGACGCCCCCGCTGGTGCACCGGGCGCTCACGCCGCCGGGCGTGTTTCTGATCCGCATGCTCATCTTCCTGACGCTCGTCGCCTTTCTCACCGCCATTCTGCACAAGCAGCTCATAACGTCGTTCATGAACAATCCGGGGCTCAACGGCCTCATCGTTGGCGTGATGTTGCTCGGCATCATCTACGCCTTCCGGCAGGTCATCCGGCTCTATCCGGAGATCCGCTGGGTGAACGCCTTCCGCATCGCCGATCCGGGTCTCGCCATCTCCCATCAGCCGGTGCTGCTCGCGCCCATGGCGGCGCTCTTGCGCGACCGCACGGGTGTGCTCTCGCTCTCCACCACGTCGATGCGCTCGATCATGGATTCGATCGGCTCCCGGCTTGATGAGGCACGCGACACCGGCCGCTATCTCGTGGGGCTCCTGGTGTTCCTTGGCCTGCTCGGCACCTTTTGGGGCTTGTTGCAGACCATCTCGTCGGTGGGCGGCGCCATCGATGCGATCGACACCAACGCCGCCGACAACGTCACGCTCTTCTCCGATCTCAAAGCGGGTCTCGCGGCGCCGCTTAAGGGCATGGGCACCGCGTTCTCATCCTCGCTCTTGGGTCTTGCCGGCTCGCTCGTC
>DATIZL010000128.1:0-11691 GCA_035517115.1 Hyphomicrobium sp. | reverse complement strand
TCCGCGTCTTCCTGCGAGCGCCGTCCAACTCTTCGAGCCACCGCTTCACGTCGCGAGCTGGCCACCCAATGCGACGTGGTGAGAGGTGCATGGGCTTGGGGAAGCGATGATCCAACACCATCCGCTTCAATGTGGACAGCGACAGGCCGGTGAGCCGCGCCACATCGTTGGCCCGCAGCATCGTGTCGTCGTGCGGCAGCTCGGGCTCTGGTGCTGCGGCTTCGGGCTCTGCGGTGCTGTCGTCATCGTCGTCAAACGGAGGCCACTCTCCGAACACGCGAACCCACGCTTCGACCAGCGCCGAGAACTCAAAACGACTTAGTGGCTTCCTTTCAGATTGCGGCCGCTCTCCAACATCGCAATGAGGTCACCGGGCGTGGCGCCGTCGAAGTGCGAGCACAGAACCGCCGTGCGCTTCGCCTCTTGATCTTGATCCGCCCACTCATCGGCCAGCGCCTTGAACTCCGCGAGCGTCTTCATCGGAATGTCCCCTGATGCCGTCCCGAGCATGATGGCTGATTTGCAGGCGCACTGGTTGTAGAGGACGGGTTAGCCACGAGTTGCATAAGGCGCGATTGAATTTCGTACCCCCCTCGTACCCCCGAGCCGGTCACAGCTACAGTGCGAAGAATGGCGGTTGAAGGCGCAACCCTAACAACATCCCAATTTAATTGGATAATTTTCTGGTGCCCCAGGCCCGACTCGAACGGGCACGTCGTTGCCGACACCAGATTTTGAGTCTGGCGCGTCTACCGGTTCCGCCACTGGGGCTGGCACAGAGGCCGCGCATCATACTGGCGCCCCCAGGCCCGTCAACGAGCCGCGCCCGCGACAACCGGCTCCCAGGCGACGCGCCGGCGAATGGGGGTGCGCCGACGTCTGCATTACCGCTTGAGCCGGCGTTTGCGGCCTCCCACATCCGCGGCAGCGGACAGGTAAGGAGGCAAGTCATGCACAAGCTCTTTGCGTTGGCGGGATGGGTGGCAGCCTATGCCGCGTGCGGCGCCCCGGCCGAAGCCCGTATCGTCTGCCGCGAGGGATTTCAGGTCGTGAACGGCCGAGAGATTTCGACGCCCTACTGCAATGACAACTATCTCGCGACCGTCGCGCGCCAGTACGGGGTCAAGGCCAGCGACGAGGAGGTGCGCAAAACCCCAGCCTCAAGGATCGCATCTGCCGGCTGGCCGGCAGCGACATCCGCATTATGAATTACTGCCCGGATGCTCACGGCAACGACAGCAGCCGCTAGCGGCTACTTCCAAGAGTAGGTCATGCGTCCCGTGCGGTGGCGGTGCTCGGTGATCTGCACGTGGTCGCCGACCTGCGGGTTGGTCGTTTTCAAGACCATGACGTTGACGCGGTGACCGTTCTCGAGCGCCACGTCCACCGACAGGCCGTTCTCGATCGCCTGCGTGTTGGTGGTGTTGAGCGGCCCGACCGAGACCACGGTGCCCGGCACGCGCACGTTCTCCACGTGCGCGTCGTAGTCCTCGTAGAGGAAGAACAGCCCGATCACGGCGACGATGCCGAGGCCGATGCCGATCTTCTTTGCCCGCTGCAGCCATAGCTGCCGCTCGAGCTTCTTCCGCGTTTCCTCGCGCATTGTCTCCCCCGGCGCCTGTTCAGCTCAGGCTGCCATGGATTTCACGGACACCAGCTTCACGATATCGGACATGATGTCGTTGAGCTGGAAGTCCTTGGGCGTATAGACCGCGGCGACGCCCATCGCCTTCAAGGTCTTGGCGTCCTCGGGTGGGATGATGCCGCCAACGACGACGGGCACCTCCTCCAGCCCCTCCTTGCGCATGCGCTCGACCACCTCGCGCACGAGGGGAACGTGGCTGCCGGAAAGGATCGACAGCCCCACCACGTGCACGGCTTCATCGAGCGCCGCCCGCGCGATCTGCGACGGCGTCAGCCGGATGCCCTCGTAGACGACCTCCATGCCGCAGTCGCGCGCGCGCACCGCGATCTGCTCGGCGCCGTTGGAGTGGCCGTCGAGGCCCGGCTTGCCGACCAGGAACTTTATGCGCCGGCCGAGCTTGTCGGAGGCGAGCTCTACCTGCTTGCGCACGTCCTCGAGACCGGCACCGGCACCGGCGACGGCCGCCTGCACGACGCCCGTCGGCGCACGATACTCGCCGAACACCTTGCGTAGCGTCGAGCCCCACTCGCCGGTGGTCACGCCGGCCTTGGCGCAGGCGATCGACGGCTCCATGATGTTGCGGCCTTCCTTGGCCGCACGCTCGAGCCCGGCGAGCGCGGCGTTGACCGCCTTGGCGTCGCGTTGCGCGCGCCAGGCCTTGAGGCGCTCGACCTGCTCGGACTCCACGGCCGGATCGACGACCATGATGGCGCCTTCTCCCGCCGTCAGCGGCGACGGCTCGGTATCCGTCCACTTGTTGACGCCGACGACGATCTGCTCGCCCGTCTCGATGTGGCGCAGCCGCGCCGTGTTGCTCTCGACGAGGCGCCGCTTCATGTAGTCGATGGCTTCCACGGCCCCGCCCATGGCGTCGATGGTGGCAAGCTCGGCCTTGGCCTCGGCCTTGAGCGCGGCGACCTTTGCCGCAATCTCGGTCGAGCCGTCGAAGATATCGCCGTATTCCAGGAGGTCCGTCTCGTAGGCGAGGATCTGCTGCATCCTCAGGGACCACTGCTGGTCCCACGGGCGCGGCAGGCCCAAGGCCTCGTTCCAGGCGGGAAGCTGCACGGCACGCGCGCGCGCCTTCTTCGACAGCGTGACGGCCAGCATCTCCAGGAGGATGCGGTAGACGTTGTTCTCGGGCTGCGGCTCGGTCAACCCGAGCGAGTTCACCTGCACGCCGTAGCGGAACATGCGGTCCTTCGGACTCGTCACGCCGTAGCGCTCCAGCGTGATCTCGTCCCATAGCTCGACGAAGGCCCGCATCTTGCAGATTTCGGTGATGAATCTCAGGCCCGCATTGACGAAGAAGGAGACGCGCCCGACGACCTGGCCAAACTGATCGGGGGGCACCTCGCCCGACGCCTTCACGCGATCGAGCACGGCAATCGCGGTGGCGAGCGCGTAGGCGAGCTCCTGCACCGGCGTCGCCCCCGCCTCCTGCAGATGGTAGGAGCAGACGTTGGTCGGGTTCCATTTCGGAACCTCGCGGTAGGAGAAGACGATCGTGTCTTTGATCAGCCGCAGCGAGGGATCCGGCGGGAACACATAGGTTCCGCGCGAGAGGTATTCCTTGATGATGTCGTTCTGAATGGTGCCCGTAAGCTTGGAGCGCGGGGCACCCTGCTCATCGGCAACGGCGACGTAGAGCGACAGGAGCCAGGCGCCCGTCGCGTTGATCGTCATCGAGGTATTCATCTGGTCGAGCGGGATGCCGGCCAGCAGCGCCCGCATATCGCCGATGTGCGAGACCGGCACACCCACCTTGCCGACCTCGCCCTTGGCGAGCTCGTGGTCGCTGTCGTAGCCCGTCTGGGTCGGCAGATCGAAGGCGATCGACAGCCCGGTTTGCCCCTTCGCCAGGTTGCGGCGATAGAGCTCGTTGGACTTCACCGCCGTCGAGTGGCCGGCGTAGGTGCGGAAGATCCAGGGCTTGTCAGGCGTGCGGGGAGCTCTAGGTTCGCTCTTTGGCTCGCGCATGCGTCATCCTTCGGGGAAATCGGGCATCTCGCCCTAAAGTACCCGGCCGTGATCGCAATGCAAAATGATCTTTGGCGGCGCGACAGCGCGTCCGCTCAGCTCCGCCTGAACTGGTGGTGGGCGACGCGGTAACCCGCGACAATGGTAGAGACCTTGATCACGACGAGCAGCACGAGCAGCGCGATGATCATGCCCAAGGTGCAGGCAATCACCACGTTGGTCTCCTTATCGGGGGTCGGGTAGATGGCGTACTGCTCGAACAGGTAGTTGGCGACCAGGGCGCCGAAGACGAACCCCGGCACGAACACCATGGCGAGCATCGTCCGCGACAGCACCTGCATGGTCAGGACGCCCGACCAGCCGGAAAGGAGCGCAACTACGATGATGGTGTAGGTGTCGACCTCGAAGGTCTGATTGAGAAAATTCAACATTTGCCCATTCCCTGAGTGTCCGAGAGCCTACGATAGGCCCGGCGGGAATGGGTTAGCGGGCGGGGAAATCCCGTGAACACTATTAAAGTTAGGTTGAGATTGTTCCAGAGCGGCACCGCGGCCCCTTCATTGCAGCGCGAAAACGTGCTTGAAACGGCGTGGAAAACCATGCGGTCATGCTACCGCAATGCAAAATAAGGGCCTGCCCTCGAGGAAAGGCCAGCATCGGGAGCCGAAGTAATGTCGAGCCAAAGCGCCGCCACGAAAACCGAAGCAAGCCCGCTCTCGGTCGTGGCCGAGAAAAAAGATCTCTATGAGATCGGTGAAATCCCGCCGCTCGGACACGTCCCGAAGAACATGTACGCCTGGGCCATCCGCAAGGAGCGGCACGGCGAGCCCGACAAGGCGATGCAGGTCGAGGTGCTGCCCACCTGGACGCTCGACAGCCACGACGTGCTCGTCCTCGTGATGGCGGCCGGCGTCAACTACAACGGCGTGTGGGCCTCGCTCGGCAAGCCGATTTCGACGCTCGATGCGCACAAAAACCCTTACCACATCGCCGGCTCGGATGCCTCCGGCATCGTCTGGGCGGTGGGCTCCAAGGTGAAGCGCTGGAAGGTCGGTGACGAGGTCGTCATCCACTGCAACCAGGACGACGGCGACGACGAGGAGTGCAACGGCGGCGATCCGATGTTCTCGCCGAGCCAGCGCATCTGGGGCTACGAGACCCCCGACGGCTCTTTCGCCCAGTTCTGCCGCGTGCAGGACCGCCAGCTTCTGGAGCGGCCGCGCCACCTCACCTGGGAGGAGAGCGCCTGCTATACGCTCGTGCTCGCAACCGCCTACCGCATGCTGTTCGGGCATCGCCCGCACGTCCTGCGGCCCGGCCACAACGTGCTCGTCTGGGGCGCCTCGGGCGGCCTCGGCTCCATGGCGGTCCAGCTCTGCGCCACATCGGGCGCCAACGCCATCGGCGTCGTCTCGGAGGAGGACAAGCGCGCCTTCGTCATGCAGCTCGGCGCGCGCGGCGTCATCAACCGCAAGAACTTCGATTGCTGGGGCGAGCTGCCGAAGGTCGGCACGCCCGAGTACGACGCCTGGTTCAAGAGCGCCCGCAAATTCGGCGCGGCGATCTGGGAGATCACGGGCAAGGGCAACAATGTCGACTTCGTGTTCGAGCACCCGGGCCAGTCGACCTTCCCGGTGTCGGTGTTCGTGGTGAAGCGCGGCGGCATGATTGTCATCTGCGCCGGCACCACCGGCTACAACTTGACCATGGACGCGCGCTATTTGTGGATGCACCAGAAGCGCGTGCAAGGCTCGCACTTCGCCAACCTCTTGCAGGCCGCGCAGGCCAATAAGCTCGTCGTGGAGCGGCGCATCGATCCCTGCATGTCCGAGGTCTTTCCCTGGGAGCAGATCCCCAAGGCGCACATGCGCATGTACCGCAACGAGCACAAGCCGGGGAACATGGCCGTGCTGGTCTCGGCCCCGACGACGGGTCTGCGCACGATGGAGGACGTGCTCGAGGCGAGTGCGCAAATGCGCAAAGGCCGCTAGAGCCTCGACCGCCGGCAAGTCTGCTGCAATCCAACGGCGCGCCGCGGGTCACCGCTGGCGCGCCGTTACTTTGCCGGCGCACTCGCTCCGTTGGCGATGCTTTCGATCCCGTTGGGACCGAGGCGCTTCAACTCCATGATGCCGCGGTTGAGCTCGGCGCCGAGGATCATGATGACCGCGCTCATCTGGAAGAAGATCAGCGCCACCATGAGCTGCGATAGGCCCGCGTAGAAACGCGTGTAGTCGCTGAAGTTCAGGTAGTAGGAGTAGAGGCTCGCGAGTGCGAGCCATAGGCACATCGAGAGCAGCACGCCGGGCCACACGTCCTTGATCGTGCGCTTGCCCGCCGCGAGCCAGAGATGGAAGGCGAAGAGCTGCAGCGCGATGACGGCACCCGCGAAGGCATAGCGGATGGTCGCCGCGAACCAGGTGCTGCGCAGAAGCGACTGGGCGAAGTGCGGCTCATAGCGGTGCGCGATGACCGGGCCGACGAGCACCGCCCAGGTCAGCACCAGCATGGAGACGGCGCTGACGAGGACGAAGATCGTGCTGCGGAAGAAGGATACGAAGTACGACCGGGTCTCGGTGACGCGATAGGCGCCGTTGAGCGCTGCCCGCAGCGTCTCGATGGCATTGGTGGCGAAGAACAGCGCCAGTCCGGCGCTCACCGTCAAGAGATCGATGCGTGTTCGGCTCATGATGGATTCGACCTGCGGGGCGATGCCTTCGGCCACCCGCTGGGGAAGGATCTGGAAGAGCTGGGCGACGGCTGCTGCGGCGAGCTGCCGGCCGCCGAAGATGCTGGCGAACGCGCCGAGGAAAATGCAGAAGGGGAACAGCGAGACTACGAAGGAGAAAGCCACCGCGCCTGCCATGGTGAAGCCGCTGTGCGCGTAAAGCCGGTAGATGGCTTCGAGCACGGGGCGGTAACGCTTCATCCCTACTGTCTCCTTGTACGTCCGGCGGGGCGGAAGCTAGCCTCGGCCGCACGGCAGGTCTACGTCGGGATTGCCGCGCCATGGACGAGCCTTTAGTCCTCTCCTAGAGTGGGCATGAGCCCATTTGAAGACTTAAGGGGTCGCCTTGTCGGCCAACAGCCATAGTTCGATGCGAGGGCGCAGGGTGGTGCCGCGGAGCGCCGCCGGCTATCAGCCGGCGCGCCAGCCCAAGCTGCGGGGTCCCATCGTCACGGAGCCGCCCCCGCTGCCGGAGCCTGCGCCGCATGCGGGGCCGCACTTCGATTTCGGCGAGGCCGAGGAGGACGGGCTGCGCATGCTGGCCGCACTCGAGACCATGGACAGCATCGAGCCCGACTTCTGCGGGGACCTCGTCACGGAGGCCTCCGTGACCATCATCGAGCGCGCGGACGTGGCCGAGGAGCCGGAGACGCCCGAGCCGGTGCCCGCGGGCTCGCTTCGGGCGCGTCTCGGCGGGATCGGGGAGGCCCCCGATATCGATCCGGAGGAGTACGCCGCCTACCTGAGCGACGTGGAGGAAGCGACCGTCGAGATCGTCGAGGTGGTGCCGCCGCCACAGGCCGTTGCTCCACCGGTCGTGGAGCTCTCGGAGCTACCCGCTGCGCGTCCAAAGAGGGCACAGCGCTTCTTCAGAGCGCTCATCGGCGGCGAGGACAATTGAGCCGCATAATCCGCCAATTGCCTTGACGGCAAGGGCGACTATCCTGCATCGCAACATAGTGCGGCCTCCGATGCCGCTCCGAAACTCCCATGCACGAGGTGATGACGATGTCGACTGCGGCGCTCAAGGCTGACCCGGGCCTCCTTGCAGCCGGACCCGAGGCCCTGCTGCAGAGCGCGGGCGACGCGGTCGCCGCCGCCGATCGCGTGCTGCAGTCGGCCAAGGCGGGCGTGCGCACGAAGGTCGCCGAGGCGGGAGGCATCGATGCCGCCCAGCACGCGGGCCACGGGCTCGCCTGGCTCGCCACCACGGTCGAAGGCCTGCGCCAGATGCACGGCTGGGGCAAGCGGCTATCCGAGGAAGGCCGTTTCGGGGAGTTCGAGCGGCTGATCCTCATCGCTTCGTTTGCCGAGTATCTGGCGCAGATCGCGGGCGGCATCCCCATGAGCCAGGTGGAAATCATCCGCGCGGACGCGCTCGGTGTACCGCGCGCTGAGATCCGCCGTTTCGAGGACGAGGTCGCTCCACTCATCGCCGCCGGCTCCGGCCAGAACGTGAAGTCGCGCCTCGCCGAGCTCATCGCCGCGCAGCCGGGAGCCACTACCTTCGGCGATACCGGCCTCGATGAGACGCACGCGGCGATCCACGAACAGATGCGCAAATTCTCGGAAGCGGAGGTGGTACCGCACGCGCACGAGTGGCACCTCTCCAACTCCTACATCCCGCTCGACATCATCGCCAAGGTGGCCGAGCTCGGCGTGTTCGGGCTGACGCTGCCGGAGGAGTACGGCGGCTTGGGGCTGGGCAAGGAGAGCATGTGCATCGTCTCGGAGGAGCTCTCGCGCGGCTATATCGGCGTCGGCTCGCTCGGAACGCGCTCGGAGATCGCTGGCGAGCTCATCCTCAACAACGGCACGGACGAGCAGAAGAGCAAGTACCTGCCGAAGATCGCCTCCGGCGAGCTATTGCCGACCGCGGTGTTCACCGAGCCCAATACCGGCTCCGATCTCGCCTCCCTGAAGACGCGCGCGGTGAAGGAGGGCGACACCTATAAGGTCACGGGGCAGAAGACGTGGATCACGCACCCCGTGCGTGCCGACCTGATGACGCTTCTGGTGCGCACCAACCCGAGCGAGCCGGGTTACAAGGGCCTCTCCATGCTGCTCGCCGAGAAGCCGCGCGGCACGGATGAGGACCCTTTCCCCGCCAAGGGCATGACCGGCGGCGAGATCGAGGTCTTGGGCTACCGCGGCATGAAGGAGTACGACATCTCCTTTGACGGCTTCGAGGTGCCGGCCGGGCAGCTCCTGGGCGGCGTCGAGGGCCAGGGCTTCAAGCAGCTCATGAACACGTTCGAGGCCGCGCGCATCCAGACCGCGGCGCGTGCAGTGGGCGTCGCCCAATGCGCCATGGACCTCGCGCTCAAATATGCGCTGGAGCGCAACCAGTTCGGCAAGCCGATCTACGCCTTCCCGCGCGTGTCGAACAAGGTCGTGATGATGGCGGTCGAGACCATGATCGCGCGCCAGCTCACCTATTTCGCCGCGCGCGAGAAGGATCAGGGGCGCCGCTGCGATCTGGAAGCCGGCATGGCGAAGCTGTTGGGCGCGCGCGTCGCTTGGGCCAACGCCGACAACGCGCTGCAGATCCACGGCGGCAACGGCTTCGCACTCGAGTACCCGGTGAGCCGCGTGCTTTGCGACTCGCGCATCTTGAACATTTTCGAGGGCGCGGCAGAGATCCAGGCGCAGGTCATCGCGCGGCGCCTGCTCGAGGGCGCGAACTGAGCGGTCAGGCGGGGCGCTACTTGACTGCCGCCTTCTTGCGGGTAACGCCGGCGAGCAGCTCCGCCGCCTCGTCGGAGTTCTTCTCCTCGGTCAGGTTGAAGGCGTAGGGCGCCTCCGCGCCGCGTCCGAGCAGCGGGTTTTTCGCCAGGTTGGCGATCTCCTTGCTGCCGAGACCGTGCTTGGCGAGGAGACGCCCGAACGGCGTGTCGTTCACCTCAATCGGCTTGGCCTGTGCGTGGTCGGAGAAGAAGCGGACGTACTCGACCATCGCCTCGAGCGGCCCCGCAGAGCAGTGCACGCCGTTGCTCGCGGTGCTGACGTCGCGCAGGCCGAGCTCGGCCTTCCTATCGAGCAGCGTTCTCCGGATCGAGCCCGGTGCGGCCCGTGCGGGGTCGGTCGCCCCGGTCACGCCATTTCTGAGCACGGCCCAGTCGGTATCCGTCCAGCATTCGAGGACGACGATCGCGCGCCCGGGCTGCGTGTAGTGGAGGATCTGCTGCGGATGAAACGGGTTCAAGACCACGATCCTCTCGCCGCCGACGTTGAAGACGCCGTAGTACTTTCCGCTCGCGACTTTCTTGGTGCCGAGCGTGTCGGCGAGGATATTGAGCGCGAAGGCCGAGACGTCCGGGTACTTGCCGAGGAATTGGTGCGCGCCGAGGATTTGCTTGATGCCCGGGCACTCGGCCGCGAGCTTCTTTTTCGTGGGCTGCGAGAGCGCGGCTTCTCCCAGGCGCGAGGCCCGGTTGATCACGCCATAGTGGGCTTCCATGATGCGGAAGTGGCCGAGGTATGGCCCATTCAAAATGCGAACGGCGCCCGTTTTCGCACCGTTGGCGCGCAGCGCCGACAGTACGAGCTCCAGCACGCCTTCGACCTTTACCCCGTCCTCAAGCGCGAGGACCTCCGGCTTCAGAAAGAGCACGAATTGGTTCTGCGCGCCGGCTTGGCCGGAGCTTAGCGCGCGAATCCATCGCTCGCTGGGGCCCTTCGCCGCCGCTACGTCGGGGAGGGCCCGGAGAATTTTGGACGCTAGGTCCATCTCGTGTCCTCGCTGTGAATGTCTGCGCAATGGAAGTCGTAGAGGGCCCTGGCGCGCGGCCGGTCGATCGACCGCCCGCCGTGGCGCTCCAGCCAGCGCACGGCCTCCTGCAGCAAGCGGCCATTGCGCTCGGAGCCGACGCCCGGAGGTCCGATGTCTTGGCCGAAATCTGTGACAAATACGTCGTGCCTGTCGGTGCACAAGCCGTGGAACGGCGAAACGGGGCAAAATCCCTGCTTCTCGAGGACGGCGGCAAACCTGATCACCTGATCGATGAGCCGCTTTCGCTCCGAGGGGCGGCCTTTCAGGTGGTCGCAGAGCTTGAGCGGCACGGATTGCTCCACCAGCAGCGCTCTCCCCGCGTGATAGAGCCTTGAGGTGAGGATGCCTTCGCGCTCGAGCAGCCGCCTGCGCCGCACCCACTCCTCGGTGATTTCGGTCAAGGATCTCGTCATGGAGAACGCCACGATCGCCTTCAGCACCACTTCATGCGCGGCTTCAGGGCTGACGACCCGGAACCGGTAGGTGAAGCTGTCACCCGCGCACGTCCAGCCCTCAACCTCCTCGAGGACGGCTTCACGGCAGTGCTCGTCCACGATGCCGAGACGCCGCAGCGCTTCGCCGGCCGACCGCGCCTTGGCGATATCGCAGAGTTCCTTCTCGAGCGTCCATTGAGTGGCCATGGCCGTCACATCCAGGGGGAAGCGCTGCAATGCGTTATCACGAGCTTTCCTCCGTATTCAACTCGACACAAGAGTTATGCGCGTCGAGTCGCTCGGGCACGAGACCGAAAAGCACGAGCCGCCGAAACGTGGACGTCCCGGCGGCTCGTGCTTTGGCGGCCGTGCGAGCCCTACTTGCCCGCCTGCTGGGGCGGGACCGTGTTGAAGCGCGCCTTCTGCTCATCGGAAAGCGAGTCGTAGAAGCCGACGAGCGCTGGGCGCACGTCGTTCATTGCTTCCTTGGTCGCCGCGAGCCGCTTACTCATGGCATCGAGGCGCGCGGACGTCGTCTGCGGCGTCCCCGACGGACAAGCGGCCTTGAGGAGCTGCGAGGCCTTGGTGGACGCGCTCTTCAGCTTGTCGAGCGCCGCCTTCTGCTTCTCGTCGGGCTTCACCGCCGCCTCGATCTGCTGCGCGGGCACGTCGGTGAACTGCTCGTCGTGGTCGCTGCACAGGTCAACGTCGCTCTTCTGCCCTTCGGCCATGCCGTCGAGCCGCTGCTTCTGCTCGGGCGAGAGCCCATCGCTAAAGGCGATGAGGGGCTGCTTCACGGTGTCGAGCGCCTCGGTCATGCCGGACAGGCGCTTCTCAAGGTCATCGAGTCGCCCGACCGGGGTCAGCGCGGGGGCGTTCGAGCACGACGCCTTGAGGATGACCTCCGCCTTCTCGGAGGCCGCCGACAGCGCCTCGAAGGAGGCCATCTGCTGCTTGTCGGGCTTTACGGTCTCCTCGATTTTGCTCATCGGCAACGAGGCGACGCCCGGTGCAAAGCCGGCGCAAGCGTCGGCCGTGTCGGTGGCGTCCGCGTGGATGATCTCCGGTCCGCCGCTGTAGATGTCCTCATGCGACTCGCGCGCATACTGGTAGTTCGTGCCGCCCGGCGAAT
>DATIZL010000127.1:0-2477 GCA_035517115.1 Hyphomicrobium sp. | reverse complement strand
CTCTCCGACATCCTCGGCGACGAGGACCATCTGGGCGACATGGACTTCAAGGTGGCCGGCACCGAGGAGGGCGTGACCGCGCTGCAGATGGACATCAAGATCACCTCGATCACCGAGGAGATCATGCGCATCGCGCTCGGCCAGGCGCGTGACGGGCGGCTGCACATCCTCGACGAGATGGGCAAGGCGCTCTCGGCGGCGCGCGAGGCGGTGAGCAACAATGCGCCGCGCATCACCACCATCACCATCCCCAAGGACAAGATTCGCGAGGTGATCGGCTCGGGCGGCAAGGTGATCCGCGAGATCACCGAGGTCACCGGCGCCAAGATCGACATCGAGGACGACGGCACGGTCAAGGTCGCCGCGGTCGACGCCACCGCGTCGCAGGCGGCGATCGACTGGATCCGCGGCATCGTCGCCGAGCCCGAGGTCGGAGTCATCTACACCGGCAAGGTGGTGAAGACGGTCGATTTCGGCGCCTTCGTCAATTTCCTCGGCGCGCGCGACGGGCTCGTCCATATCAGCGAGCTGGCGCCCTACCGCGTCGGAAAAGTGACCGACATCGTCAAGCTGGGTGACCAGGTGAAGGTGAAGGTGCTGGGCTTCGACGACCGCGGCAAGGTGAAGCTCAGCATGAAGCAGGTCGACCAGGCGACGGGCGAGGACATCTCGGCGAAGCTCGACGAAGAGCGCCGCTCGCGGCGCGAGCGCGAGGACGCGAAAGCCGCGACCTGACGAGACACTCCTTGGCAGAGGCTTTTCCTGCGCCGCGGATCATCGGGCACCGCGGCGCAGCACTTCATGCGCCCGAGAATACCCTTGCGGGTTTTCGGACAGCACGAGCCCAGGGAGCCGCGTGGGTTGAGTTCGACGTCCAAGTGACGCGCGACCAATGCCCCGTGCTCATGCACGACGCGCGGCTCGAGCGCACGACGAGCGGGATCGGCCTCGTGGCCGAACGCACAGCGGCGGAGATCGCGAAACTCGATGCTGGCGGCTGGTTCGGGAAAAAATTTCGCGGCGAACCCGTGCCGACGCTCGCGGCCACACTCGCCCTTCTCGACGAGCTTAAGCTCGGCGCGATGATCGAGGTGAAGGCGGCGCGCGACGACGGGCCGCGCACAATGGCGGCAACGCTGCGTGTCCTGGAGGCGGCACCGCGGCGCGTGCCGATCATCCTTTCGAGCTTCAACGAGGGGGCGCTGACCCATGCCATGCGCGAGGGTCCGGCGCTGCCGCGCGCGCTCGGCGTTCGCCAAGTACCGCCGGATTGGCGAGCCCGGTTGCGGCGCCTCGGTTGCGAAGCACTCCATGCGAGCGACCGTGGATTGAGTGAGCATACGGCCGCCACCGTCGCGGCCGAAGTTCCGCTACGCGTTTATACAGTCAACGCGCCGGCCCGGGCCGAGGCGCTTTTCCGGTGGGGCGCAGCGGCGGTGTTCACGGATTGCCCCGATGTGTTAATCTCCGGCGTCGGCCACCGGTCCGGCGGGCCGGTCGAAACCGGCCCTCGGAGGAGCTCGCAGAAGTGAGGCCGCTCAACGCGCTGGTAATCTCGGGACGTGAAGTGCTGCCGCTTGTCGAAGGCGGCAAGGGCATTTCCGTATCCAACGGCGAGAGCTCGGGCGCCTGGGCCGCGTGCGGCGGCGTCGGCACATTCTCAGGTGTCAACGCCGACAGCTATGGCGGCGACGGCAGCGCCATCTTGCAGACCTATCGCGGGCGGACTCGCCGCGAGCGACACGAGGAACTGATCCGCTACGCCATCGCCGGCGGCATCGAGCAGGCGCGCGTTGCATGGGAGCGCTCGGGCGGCAAGGGCCGCATCCACATGAACGTGCTGTGGGAGATGGCCGCCTCGGAGCGCATCCTCCACGGCGTGCTGGAGGGGGCGAAGGGCCTCATCCATGGCGTCACCTGCGGCGCCGGCATGCCCTATCGTATCGCCGAGATCTGCGCCAAGTACGGCGTCTACTACTATCCGATCGTTTCCTCCTCCCGCGCCTTCCGGGCGCTGTGGAAGCGGGCCTACCATCGCTTCCGCGAGTGGCTGGGCGGCGTCGTGTACGAGGATCCCTGGCTCGCCGGCGGCCACAACGGCCTCTCCAACGTCGAGGATCCCAAGCGCCCCGAAGCGCCGTATCCCAGGGTGAGGGAGCTGCGGCGCCTGATGCGGGAGGAATGCGGCCTCGCCCAGACGCCGATCTTCATGGCCGGCGGGGTCTGGTTCCTGCGCGAGTGGGAGGACTGGCTCGGCAATCCCGAGATCGGTCCGATCGCCTTCCAGTTCGGGACCCGGCCGCTGCTGACCAAGGAGAGCCCGATCTCGGATGCCTGGAAGCGCCGGCTGCTGACCCTCAAGGAAGGCGAGGTCTTCCTCAATCATTTCAGCCCGACCGGATTCTATTCCTCGGCGGTCAACAACCCCTTCATCCAGGAACTCCGCGCCCGTGCCGACCGCCAGGTCGCCTATAGCA
>DATIZL010000126.1:0-13790 GCA_035517115.1 Hyphomicrobium sp. | reverse complement strand
TGAAGTCGTGCTCGGGCGTCACGCGCCGGCGGTTATCCTCGACGACGTAGCGGCCCTCGGCGATGCACAGGAGCGCGTCGTGGGCCTCGTAGTCGTCGGGCGTTGCGAAGTAGGCCTCGTTGGTGGCGACGATCGGCAGCTTCAGCGCATAGGCGAGCTTGAGGAGCTGCGGCTCGACCTCGTGCTCGCTCTTTAAGCCGTGGCGCTGGATCTCGACGTAGAGCCGGTCGCCAAAAGCCGCGGCGAGACGCTTCAGCCGCGCCTCGGCAAGTGTGTGCTGGCCCTCGCGCAACGCCCGGTCGATGGGCCCCTCGGGGCCGCCGGACAGCGCGATCAGCCCTTCTGCGTGCGCCTCCAGCGCGCCGATCGTGGCGTGCACCGCATGGGTGTCGGCGGCCTCCAGGTGCGCGCGGCTGATGAGCTTCATCAGGTTCGCGTAGCCCGCCTCGCTTGCCGCCAGGAGTGCGGTCGGCCCGTCGCCGGCGCGCCGCGGCGCGGCCCCCGGTTGCTCGATCGGCTCCGGCTTGCGCTCGTCGAAATCGATGTTCAACGCCACGCCGATGATCGGCTGGATGCCGGCTTCCGCGAGCTTGTCCGAGAACTCAAGCGCGCCGAAGAGATTGTTGGTGTCGGTCAGACCCAGCGCCGGCAGCTCATGGGCCGCGGCAAGCTTGGCGAGCTTGGGGATCGTCAGCGCCCCTTCGAGCAGCGAGTAGGCCGAGTGGACCTTCAGATGCACGAATGTCGCGGGGCGGGACGGCTGGGCGTCCGCGGCGGACGGCGAGCGACTCGGAGCGTTCATGCGCCGTTTTTAGACCACGCCGCCGCCGCCCCCAAGCGGCAAGCGCCGGCTGTCCCCGGCGAAGCCGCTTCAGCGCAAGGGCCCGCGCCCAACCTCGACAAGGGCGCCCTCCTCCATGCGCAAGATGCGGTCCATCCGCCCCGCGAGCTCCAGGTTGTGGGTGGCGATGAGCGCGGCCACGCCGGTGGAATGGATGAGTTGGATGAGCGCGTCGAACACGTGCTCGGCGGTGTGCGGGTCGAGGTTGCCGGTCGGCTCGTCCGCGAGGATGAGACGGGGCCCGTTGGCGAGCGCGCGCGCGATCGCCGTGCGCTGCTGCTCGCCGCCGGAGAGCTCGGCGGGACGATGATCGAGGCGGGCGGCGAGCCCCAGCGCGGTGAGCAGCTCCCGGGCGCGCACCGCCGCTGCCTTGCGGCTGCGCCCCGCGATCATCTGCGGCATCACCACGTTTTCGAGCGCGGAGAACTCGGGCAGCAGCTGGTGGAACTGGTAGACGAACCCCATCTCGACCCGGCGCACGCGCGTGCGCTCGCTGTCGTTCATGCCCGAGCAGTCGCGTCCGTTGACGATGACGCGGCCGCTGTCGGGCGTCTCGAGCAGGCCGGCGATGTGCAAGAGCGTCGATTTGCCGGCACCCGACGGGCCGACGAGAGCGACGGCCTCCCCCGCATTGATGTCGGCTGAGGCCCCCGCGAGCACCTCGATGCGGCGCGGGCCCTGGCGGAACGTACGCACCAGCCCATCGAGCCTCAGCACGCTGTGCCTTGCAGCTTCGCGCACCGATCGCAACTCCTGGGCCAGGGCGCTCATGGGAGGCTCATTCGTACCGCAGCGCTTCGACGGGATCGAGCGTGGAAGCGCGCCAGGAGGGATAGAGGGTGGCGAGCACGGAGAGCGCCAGTGCCATGCCGACGATGGAAGCCGTCTCGCCAACGTCCATATCGGCCGGGAGCCGCGTCAGGTAGTAGACGTTGGGATCGAACAGCGTGGTGTTGGTGGCCCAGGCCATCAGCTCGCGCAAGAATTCGATGTTGAGGCAGAAAACGACACCGAGCACCAGGCCCGCGAGCGTGCCGACCACGCCGATCGAGGCCCCGGTGATGAGAAAGACGCGCATCACCGCGCCGCGCGTGGCCCCCATCGTGCGCAGGATGGCGACGTCGCGCCCCTTGTCCTTCACCAGCATCATGAGGCCGGAGATGATGTTGAGCGCGGCCACGAGCACGATCAGCGACAGGATGATGAACATCACGTTGCGTTCGACCTCGAGCACGGTGAAGAAGGTCTCATTGCGCTGGCGCCAGTCGGAGACGTGAACGGTCGGCCCCGCGGCCGCGCGGATCTCCTTGACGAAGCGGTCGACCTGCCCGGGGTTGTCGACGACGATCTCCAAGGCATCGACCTCAGGCCCGCGCGAGAAGTAGCGCTGCGCCTCCTCCAGCGGCAGGAAGATCATGGTGCGGTCGTACTCGGCCATCCCCATCTCGAACAGGGCCTTCACCACGTAGGGCTTGGTGCGCGGCGCGTTGCCGAAAGGCGTGGTCGCTCCCTTGGGTGACACGAGGATGATGCTGTCGCCGACGTTGACGCGCAGAAGATTGGCGAGCCGCGTGCCGATGGCGATCCCGGTCTGGTTGTCGAAGCCTTCGATGCTGCCGAAGCGGATGTTGTTGGCGATGAGCGGCAGCCCGCGCAGCCCGCTCTCGCTCACGCCGCGCACGAGCCCGCCGGTCGCCTGCACGGCGGAGGTGACCATGACCTGGCCTTCGATCAGCGGCATCACGGTCTTGACGCCCGGGACCCTCGCGACGCGATCGGCGATCTGCTGGTAGTCCTCGAAGTTGCCGCCGATCTTGTTGACGATGACGTGGCCGTTGAGCCCGAGGATCTTGGCGAACAGCTCGTTGCGGAAGCCGTTCATCACCGCCATGACGATGATCAGGGTCGCAACGCCGAGCATGATGCCGAGGAACGAGAACCCGGCGATGACGGAGATGAAACCTTCCTTGCGCCGCGAGCGCAGGTAGCGCAGCGCCAGCATCCATTCGAACCGCGCAAACGGCTTGGTCTCAGCAACGGCCGCCGTCATCCAAAACTCCCTCGCCCCTCCTGGTCCCGGGCCGCAGAGCTACCTTGGCAATCGGGCCAGATTGCGTTGCGCGAGAAGGGCTTTCGAGGCCGGTCCTTGACGCCCGCGCGAACCCCCCTCGCATTGCCCACCCTAGTAGGCGCGCCCGATCAGCACATACTCCCGTGCAGGATCCCCCGTGAACAGACACGCGCCCTTTATCGGCTGTTGCTTGAGGGGCGTGTTGCGGATGGTGAGCTTAAGCGCTTTTAACCGTTCCGCAATCGCCTCCAGCTTGGCTCCCTCGGGCCTCGACCAGGCGACGTTCGCCCAGCCCTTGAAGGCGCCGCCTTCGTCGTCCTCCGCGGCCGCACCGAAGTAGTCCGCGAGCTCCTCGAATGTCTTTATGCCGGAGACGATATTGCCATCGAGACGCGCCTTGGCTTCGGCAAAGAGCGCCGCCTGAATGGCATCGAGAAGCGCCCGCGCCCCGACCACGAACTCCGCGCGCGGGCGGGTATGCGAGACGACCTTGTCCCCGTCGCGCAGCGCATCGCGGCGCATGTACGTGACGTTTCCGCTCGCCGCATCGCGCCCGCCGATCTCGACGATCACCGGCGCGCCGCGGCGCACCCAGTTCCAGCGCTTCTCGGCCGACTTCACCGGCTTCAGGTCGACGAGCACGCGGATGCCGGCGGCCTTCAACTCCTTCTCGAGCGAAGCGCAGTAGTCGATGAGCTCCTTGTCCTCGGGCTTGTCGCGCAGCATGGGCACGATGACGATCTGGCGTGGCGCGATTTTCGGCGGCAGCCTCAGGCCATCGTCGTCGCCGTGCGTCATGATCACGCCGCCGATGAGGCGGGTCGACACGCCCCAGCTCGTCGTATGGCAGTATTCGAGCTGGCCCTCGCGGTTCTGGAACTGGATGTTCTGGGCTTCCGCGAAATGCGTGCCGAGATAATGCGAGGTGCCGGCTTGCAGCGCCTTGCCGTCCTGCATCATCGCCTCGATCGAGTAGGTATTGTCGGCGCCGGGGAAGCGCTCATTCGCGGGCTTCTCGCCGGCGATGACGGGCATCGCCAGCACGCCTTCTGCGAACTCGCGATAGGCCTCGAGCATCTTCAGCGTCTCGGCCATGGCATCGTCACGATCGGCGTGCGCGGTGTGCCCCTCCTGCCAAAGAAATTCCGCGGTGCGCAGGAAGAGGCGGGTGCGCATCTCCCAGCGAACGACGTTGGCCCACTGGTTGATGAGCAGCGGCAGGTCGCGATAGCTCTTCACCCAGCGCTGGAACGCGTCGCCGATGATCGTCTCCGACGTCGGCCGCACGATCAGCGGCTCCTCGAGCTTGGCTGCGGGATCGACCACCAACTCCCCGCCAACGTTCTTCAGGCGGTGATGGGTGACGACCGCCATCTCCTTGGCGAAGCCCTCGACGTGCTCGGCCTCCTTGGCGATGAAGCTCATCGGGATGAAGAGCGGGAAGTAGCAGTTCTCGTGCCCCGTTTCCTTGATGCGGGCATCGAGCTCGGCCTGGATGCGCTCCCACACGCCCCAGCCCCACGGCTTGATGATCATGCAGCCGCGCACCGGGCTCGTCTCGGCCATGTCGCCGTCGCGCACGGCGGCTTGGTACCACTCGGGAAAGCTCTGCTCGCGAGTGACCGCTAGCGCGCGCTTGCTCATCGGCTGGCCCCCAATCCCATCCTCCCGGAAGCCGATCTGGCTTGCTTCAGGGTCTCGCGCAGCACGGGCAGGAAATTGCGGGAAAGGAGCATTTGGGGCCGATCCATTGCCTGGGAACGCGCCCCCGCCGCCTTTACCTTCCCGGCGTCAAAAGGGCCTGTTTTCGGGGCTCGTAGCCCGGAATAGGCCGGGTGGCAATCCTGGAGAGAATAAACACCGCGCCCCTTGTCCACGGCATTCTGCGTCTGCTGCGGCTCCGCCAGAGCTGTGCTCTTCAGTCGACGCAAATGGGGTGCGACCGGTCGGTATCACGGATGAGAAATTGGGCACCTGAGCGCGCGCGAAAATTTTTCAATGCGAGCGCAGAAGCCCCCGTGACAGAAGGCCGCGCGTCGGCTAAACGTATCCGCCTCGAGGGTGGGTCAAAGCCGCGCAAAACAAGCGGCAGGCAGCCCGAGTCTAGGGAGAAATACAAGGCGCCCTACTACCCGATCGGGTGGCGAGAGGTGCCAAGTGTAGAGCGTGCGGCGCCCAAAATCGCGGCAGAGCTCCACGACAACGCAGATCGTGCGCAAGAGCAAGGTTCTCTGGACCTTGCTCTTTGCGTTTTCCGACGCGCCTCGCTCACGGAAACGGAAACGTGTCCGCCGTGATCAGCCGGTATTTGATGATCAGATAGACGATCACGAAGATGATCGTGGAGATGACCGTGTTGATCAGGACGACGCGCAGAAGCCGCGGCTTCGCCGGCGCGCTCTCCGGCGTCCCCGGCACCACGTTTCCCTCCTCCTGCTGCGTGCGCACGCCGAAGGGCAGCACGGCGAACAGCGACGTCCACCAGATGAAGATGTAGAGCGCGATCAGGATCAGCGGGTCCATTGCGTCTCGACTCGCGCCTACGCCTGCTCGAGCTCGACGAGGGTGCCGCAGAAGTCCTTGGGATGCAGGAACAGCACCGGCTTGCCGTGCGCGCCGGTCTTGGGCGTGCCATCGCCCAGCACGCGCGCGCCTTGCGCCTTCAGACGGTCGCGCGCGGCAATGATGTCGTCGACCTCATAGCAGACGTGGTGAATGCCGCCGTCCGGGCTCTTCTCCAGGAACTTGGCGATGGGGGAGCCCTCGCCCAGGGGCTCGAGCAGCTCGATCTTGGTGTTTGGCAACGTGATGAAGACGACCGTCACGCCGTGCTCGGGCTGCGGCAGCGGGCTGGTGACCGTCGCACCGAGCGCATCACGATAGACGGCACTCGCGGCGGCAAGGTCCTTCACCGCGATGGCCACGTGATTGAGCCGCCCGATCATCTTGCGCCGTCCTCCGACATCACCGCCCGCGCTAAACCCAGGGAGAGGTGCGCGGGCCTACTTGCCCTTATCGACCACGTTCACCAGCACCTTGCAAATGGGCTTCTTGCCCCATACCTGGTCGACCGCCGCGCGCACGGCGCGGCGGACCGCCTCCGATACGAGATCGGGCGACTTGCGGCCGGGGCCCGGGATGCTGCGCCAGGTGCCGTCGACCGCATCGAGCACCACGTCGAGCATATCTTCCCCGTCCGCGGTCGCCGCCGGGATGCCGTCGAGCTCCGCCTGAGGCTCGCTCAAAAGCTCGCCCCGGCGTGACAGGCACAAGGACACCATCACGATGCCGACGGCCGCGAGCTTGCGGCGCGCGCGCACCGGCCCGTCGGCCTCGGGCACGAGCAGCCGCCCGTCGCGGAAGAGGCGCCCTACGGGCGCGTCGTCGATCACGGAGGGATCGGGCGCGAGCCGCGCGATCTCCCCGTCGAGCAGCCCCAGCACGACTTGCGCGCCCTCTTTGCGCGCGAGCTCGGCCTGCGCCTTGAGATGGCGCGCCTCCCCGTGCATGGGCACGACCACCTTGGGCTTAAGCCAGCCGTACATGCGCCGCAGCTCGTCGCGCCGCGGATGGCCCGAGACGTGCACCAGGGCCTCGGCATCGGTGAGCAGATCGCAGCCGTTGCGGGCAAGATTGTTCTGCACGCGCCCAACCGCCTTCTCGTTGCCGGGAATGGTGCGCGAGGAGAAGATCACGAGGTCACCCTTGTCGAGCGAGATGTCCGGGTGCTCCTCATCCGCAATGCGGGCAAGTGCCGCGCGCGACTCGCCCTGGCTTCCCGTGCACAGGACGACCACATCGCGGCGCCCCAGCGTGCTGAACTGGTCCTGATCGAGATAGCGAAAGCCCTGCGGCAGATAGCCGGTCTCGACCGCGACCTCGATCACGCGGTGTAGCGCGCGGCCCGCGACGACGAGCTCCCGGTTGGCCGCGCGTGCGGCCTCGGCCACCGCCTTGATGCGCGCCACGTTGGAGGAGAACGTGGTCACCGCCACGCGCCCCTTCGCAGCGGCAATGATCTCAGCGAGCGAGCTGGCGACGGCGCGCTCGGACGGCGAGCTGCCCTCGCGGAAGGCGTTGGTGGAATCGATGACGAGCGCCTGCACGCCCTCCTCGCCAAGCCGCTGCAGGCGGCGCTCGTCGAGCGGCGCGCCGATGGTGGGCGTCGGATCGAGCTTCCAGTCCCCGGTATGGAAGACGAGCCCCAGCGGCGTGCGCAATGCCACCGCGCTCATCTCCGGGATCGAATGGGCGAGCGTGACGAGCTCCACGTCGAAGGGCTCGAGCTTAAAGCGCTGGTCGAGCTGCACGACCTTGATCGGGATGTCGAGATCGCTGCCCCATTCGGCGAGCTTCGACCGCAGCATGCCGGCGGTAAACGGCGTCGCATAGACGGGCGCCCTGAGGCGCGGCCACAGCTCGATCACGGCGCCGATGTGGTCCTCGTGCGCGTGCGTCAGCAGGATGCCGATGAGATCGCCGCGGTTCTCCTCGATGAAGCGCACATCGGGAAGGATCACGTCGATGCCGGGGTCGAACTCGCCCTCGGGGAACGTGATCCCGCAATCGACCATCAGCCACCGGCGCGCGTCCGGCGGCCCGTAGCCGTAGAGGTAGAGGTTCATCCCGATCTCGCCGAGACCGCCGAGACCCACGAACACCAGCTCGTCCCTGCCCCCGCCCGAACCGGGCCGCTTGTCGGTCATCGGCCTTCGTCTTTCTCCTGCTCCGCCGCGAGCGCCACATCGCCATAAGTGAAGCGCCGCTCGCTCCCGTCAGGCCCGGCGATCAACAGCGCGCCTTCGGCGTCGAGCCCGGCAAAGCGCCCGGACACGAAACCACCGTTGGTACGCACCGTCAGGGGCTCGCCGATAGGACCGGCGCGTTTAAGCCAGGCCTCGCGCACCTTGGCGAAGCCCCGCGCGTCGTTCCACGTCTTGAGCCAATCGTCCATAGCCTCGGCCAAGAAGCACAATGCCCGGGCAGGCGAAAGCGACAAGCCGTGCGCGGAAAGAAATGTCGCGGCGCGCCCCAAGGCATCGGGCGCGGAGGCGAGGTTAAGACCGACGCCGATGACGGCGAGCCGCGCGCCCCCGGGCTTGAGCACCGTGCTCTCGATGAGGACGCCGCCGGTCTTGGCGGTGCCGACGAGTATGTCGTTCGGCCACTTGAGGCGCAGGCCCTCGGGCCGACCGCCAGCTGCCGCCTTGTGGAGTGCGTCGATCACGCCGACCCCGGCGACGAGCGAAAGCTGCCCGGCCGCCGCCGGCGCACAGGCCGTCGAGATGGCGAGGCTCGCGAACAGGTTCGCCGGCTCTGACACCCATGCGCGCCCGGAGCGCCCGCGGCCTGCCGTCTGCCGGTCGGCGAGCACCCAGAGCGGGCCCGGCTCACCGGCGAGCGCGCGGCGCATGGCTTCGGCGTTGGTCGAATCCGTCTCCGGCAGATGCAGCAGCCGCGACGGCGCGGGAGGGTCGCCCGCGGCCGCGCTCATTGCCCGACTTGCAGCGCCCGCGCTGCGGTGAGCGCCATGTCGACGAGCGGCGCGGGTGTGAGCACGAACAAGAGCACGAACAAGCCGGCAATGGCCATGACGAAGCGCGTGCCCTGCTCCATGGGAATGAACTCCTGGCGCGCATCGTCGAAGAACATGATCTTGACGACGCGCAGGTAGTAGTAGGCCGCCACCACGCTCGCGAGCACGCCAATGACGGCGAGCGCGTAGAGGCCGGCTTTGATGGCGGCAGCGAAGACGTAGAACTTGGCGAAGAAGCCGGCAAGGGGCGGCACACCCGCCATCGAGAACAGGATCATCGCCAGCACGAACGCCATGGGCAGATCGGTCTTGGCAAGCCCGGCAAGGGAGTCGATGTCCTCGACCGGGCCGAGCTTGTTGCGCATCGCGAGGATGCAGGCGAAGGCCCCGAGCGTCATGAACAGATAGATCGCCAGGTAGACGAGCACCGATTGCGTGCCGACCTCGCTGTCGGCGGCGAGCCCGATCAGCGCGTAGCCGATGTGGCCGATGGAGGAATAGGCCATCAGCCGCTTGATATTGGTCTGCCCGATCGCGGCGAAGGCGCCGAGCAGCATCGAGGCGATGCTCAAGAAAACGACGATCTGCTGCCACTGCGGCGCGATGCCGGGAAAGGCGGTGAGCAGCACGCGCATCAGGAGCGCCATGGCGGCGAGCTTCGGCGCCGCGGCGAAGAACGCAGTGACCGGCGTCGGGGCGCCCTCGTAGACGTCGGGCGTCCACATGTGGAACGGCACGGCAGAGATCTTGAACGCGAGCCCGACAAGCAGGAACACGAGCCCGACGGTGAGCCCGACGCTCGCCGCAGTGGCCTCGCCATGCGCGGCCGCGGCGATAGCGGAAAATTCGGTCGAGCCGGTGAAGCCGTAGATGAGCGAGGCGCCGTAGAGCAGCATGCCGGACGACAGCGAGCCGAGCACGAAATACTTCAAGCCCGCCTCGCTCGAGCGCACGTCTCTGCGGTCGATGGCGGCAACGACGTAGAGCGCGAGGCTCTGCAGCTCGAGTCCGAGGTAGAGCGAGATCAGGCTGCCGGCCGAGATCATCAGCATCATGCCGAGTACCGAGAGCAGCAGGAGCACCACGTACTCGCTCGAGAGCAGCTTGGCGCGCGCGAGGTCACCCAGCGACATGACGAGCACGAGCATGGAGCCGCCGAGCACCAGGAGCTTCATGAAGCGGCTGAAGCCATCGATGATGAAGGCGCCGTCGAACAGCACCGCGCGCTGGTCGGGAGCCGCAATCACGAGCGCGGCGGCGATGGCGAGGACGATGATCGCCAGCACGCCAGCGGTGTGGTCGCCTGCCGGCGAAGGCGTCCGCAGGACGCCCAGCATCAGGAGCAGCAGCGCGCCGACCGCAATCGCGATCTCGGGCAGGGCCGGCGCGTAGGGGGTCAACTCCTGCATCGCTTCCTCACCTAATGCGCCGGGGTTGGAGCCGCTGGGGCCGCCGCGGCAGGCGCGGGCGCGGCCGGCTTGGCAGCCGCCGGCGCCGGCTGCACCGCCGCTTCGTAGCTGGTAACCAGCTTCCGCACCGACACGGCCGCCACATCGAGCACGGGCGCGGGGTAGAAGCCGAGTGCGATCGTGAGCACGACGAGCGGGACCATGAAGCCGATCTCGCGCGGGGTCATGTCCTGGATCGCCTTCAAGGCCGGCTTGACGAGCTCACCGAAGATCACGCGGCGGTAGACGTAGAGCGCATACGCCGCCGACCAGATCACGCCGGTGGTGGCGAGGGCCGTGACCCAGGTCGAGACCTTGAAGGAGGCGAGCAGCGTCAGGAACTCGCCGATGAAGCCCGAGGTGCCCGGCAGCCCGACATTCGCCAGCGTGAACACCATGAAGATCGCGGCGAAGATGGGCATCCGGTGCACGAGGCCTCCGAACACGGCGATCTCGTGCGTGTGCATGCGGTCGTAGAGGACGCCGACGCCGAGGAAGAGCCCGGCGGACACGATGCCGTGCGAGACCATCTGGAAGATGGCGCCTTCGACGCCCTGCGTCGAGAAGGTGAAGGTGCCGAGCGTAACGAAGCCCATGTGGGCGACGGAGGAGTAGGCGATCAGCTTCTTCAGGTCCGTCTGCGCCAGCGCCACGAGCGAGGTGTAGATGATGGCGATGACGGAAAGCGTGTACATGAAGTTCGCAAGCTCGTGGCTCGCGACGGGGAACATGGGAAGCGAGAAGCGCAGGAAGCCGTAGCCGCCCATCTTCAACAGGATGGCGGCGAGGATGACGGAGCCCGCGGTCGGCGCCTCGACGTGCGCGTCCGGCAACCACGTGTGCACCGGCCACATGGGCAGCTTCACCGCGAAGGAGGCGAAGAACGCAAGCCACAGCCACCACTGCATCTCGGGCGGGAACTTGGCGCTCATCAGCGTCGGGATGTCGGTGGTGCCCGTGTGCCAGTACATGGCCATCAGCGCCAGCAGCATCAGCACCGAGCCCAGAAGCGTGTAGAGGAAGAACTTGAAGGTCGCATAGACGCGGTTGGGCCCGCCCCAGATGCCGATAATGAGGAACATCGGGATGAGGCCGCCTTCGAAGAACACGTAAAAGAGAACGATATCGAGTGCGCAGAAGACGCCGAGCATCAGCGTCTCGAGCACGAGGAAAGCGATCATGAACTCCTTGACGCGCACCTCGATCACGACCCAGGCCGAGACGATGCAAATGGGCATGAGGAACGTCGTCAGGATGACGAACAGCACCGAGATGCCGTCGACGCCGAGCTTGAACTTCATCACGTCGAGCCAGCTGCGCTGCTCGACGAACTGGAAGCCGGCGGCCGTCCGATCGAAGTTGAACCAAATGAAGAGTGAGACAATGAAGGTGACGAGCGTGGTCCAGAACGCGATCCAGCGCGCGTTGCCCTTCGCCTCCGGGTTGAGGAAGGCGATGATGACGGCCCCCACCAGCGGCAGGAACATGATGATCGACAAGAGCGGCGCGGAGGTAACGTCCATCAGCGGCCCCCGCTCGTGAACATGAAGTAGGTGATGAGCAGGGCGAGCCCGACGAGCATCGTGAACGCATAGTGGTAGATGTAGCCGGTCTGCAGCCGCACGGCCCGCGCGGTCACGCGATAGACGCCGGCCGCGGTGCCGTCGATGATGCCGTTGATGATGGCGATGTCGCCGACCTTCCAAAGGAAGTTGCCGAGCCAGAACGTCGGCCTGACGAAGATTAAGTCGTAGAGCTCGTCGAAGTACCACTTGTTCAAGAGGAACAGGTAGAGCGGACGGAAGATGCGCGCGGTGAGCGCAGGCAGTCCCGGCAGCAAGATGTAGTAGAGCGCCGCGAGCAGCGTGCCGACGGCCATAGCGATGGTCGGCGCCCAGCTCACCCAGTCCGGCACCTCGGGCATGGCATGCAACACGTGATTGTCGGCACCTGCGTAGAGAGCCTTGCCCCAGAAGTCGGTGGCACCCGCGCCGACGAAGAACGGCGCACCGGCTCCGGCCACCGCCGCACCGAGGGCGAGGATCGCCAGCGGCACCAGCATGACCGGCGGGCTTTCGTGTGCGTGCTTGTAGGTCTGAACGTCGGCACGCGTCTCGCCGTGGAAGGTCAGGAACATAAGCCGCCAGCTGTAGAACGCCGTCATGAAGGCGGCGAACGTGAGCACCCAGAAGGCGTACTGGTGCGGGGTGGCGGCGGCGTAGGAGGCCTCAATGATGGTGTCCTTGGAATAGAAGCCGGCGAAGCCGGCGATATGCGGGATGCCGAAGCCGGTGAGCGACAGCGTGCCGATCAGCATCATGGTCCAGGTGAAGCGCAGGCGCGGGGCAAGGCCGCCCATCTTGCGCATGTCCTGCTCGTGATGCATGGCGTGGATTACGGAGCCCGCGCCGAGGAACAGGAGCGCCTTGAAGAAGGCGTGCGTGAAGAGGTGGAAGATGCCGGCTCCGTAGGCGCCGACGCCGCAGGCGACGAACATGTAGCCGAGCTGCGAGCAGGTCGAGTAGGCGATGACGCGCTTGATGTCGTTCTGCACGAGGCCGACGGTCGCCGCGAAGAACGCGGTGACGGTGCCGATGAGCGTCACGAACTGCAGCGCGATGGGGGCAAGCTCGTAGAGGGGGGACAGGCGCGCCACCATGAACACGCCGGCCGTCACCATGGTCGCGGCGTGGATCAAGGCGGAGACGGGCGTCGGACCCTCCATGGCGTCGGGCAGCCAGGTGTGCAGCAGGAACTGCGCCGACTTGCCCATGGCGCCCATGAACAACAGCAGGCACAGCGTCGTCAGGATGTCGAGCTCGTGCCCGAGGAAAAGGAACGTCTGCCCGGCGACCGAGGGCGCGGCGTCGAAGATCTGTTGCAGGCCCACGGTGCGGAACACCGCGAAGACGCCGAAGATGCCGAGCGCAAAGCCGAAGTCGCCGACCCGGTTGACGATGAAGGCCTTGATGGCGGCGGCGTTGGCGGCGGGGCGGTCGTACCAGAACCCGATCAACAGATAGGAGAAGAGGCCGACGCCTTCCCAGCCGAAGAACAACTGCACCAGGTTGTCGGCCGTCACCAGCGCTAGCATGGCGAAGGAGAAGCCCGAAAGGTAGGCGAAGAAGCGCGGCCGCGAAGGATCTTCCTCCATGTAGCCGATGGAGTAGACGTGCACGAGTGCCGACACCGTCGTCACCACGACGAACATCACCGCGGTCAGCGTGTCGATGCGGAAGGCCCAGGAGACGTCGAGCTCGCCCGACGTGATCCAACGCTCCACCGCCACGTGCGCGGTCTCGTGCCCGAAGCCGACGCGCCAGAGCACGATCCACGACAGGATGCAGGAGATGATCAGCGCGCCGCTGGTGATGAGCTCTGAGGGGCGCGGGCCCAGCGCACGGCCCAAAAGGCCGACGAAGAGCGCGGCAAGGCCGGGCAGGAACACGATGGCCGAATAGATCATGCGCTGCCCCCTCGAAGAGGCAGCCGGCCGCCGGCAGCTGGCAGCGGTCTCGCAGCCGCTGCGGACCGCGCGCAAACTCGGTTGCCTGTCGCCTGTTGCCTGTTGCGCACCTTCAGCCCTTCATCATGTTGACGTCGTCGACCGCGATGGAGCCGCGGTTGCGGTAGTAGACAACGACGATGGCAAGGCCGATGGCCGCTTCCGCCGCGGCAACGGTCAGGTTGAACAGCGTGAACACCTGGCCGACGATATCGCCGAGGTAATAGGAGAAGGCTACGAGATTGATGTTGACGGCGAGCAGCATCAGCTCGATCGACATCAGGATGACGATGACGTTCTTGCGATTGAGGAAGATGCCGAGCATGCCGAGCGTGAATAGGCAGGCCGCAACCGTCAGATAATGCCCGATGCCGATGGTCATGCGCCCC
>DATIZL010000125.1:0-19498 GCA_035517115.1 Hyphomicrobium sp. | reverse complement strand
AGCTGCAGGTGCCGCAGGAGCCGCGGGCGCGGCCGGAGCCGCCGGCTTGGCGTCCTGGGCGACGACTGGCGCGCCGGCGATCATAACTGCGAACCCTGCCGCGGCGCTGAGCGCCACAACGCGCTGGAGCCGCGAAACTGCGTGTGTCATGGAATGCATTAACCTCTCTAAGAGAGCTGGACCGACCAGCTCAGCCCCACCGCTTGGCACGCATTCTCTGGCGCGCCGGTCAGATGCCCGCTGGCACCCGTCGACGGGGCAATAAGGCTGGGATTGCGGCAATCCCGTGGCCGGTAGATTCCACGTTCTGCAATCGCCAAAACCGCTTGAAGCATCGTGGCAAAGGCGCAACGCGCCGACGCACAAGCTTCCGGCAATGCTGCGCGCCCGAGCGCCGCTAACATGTGATAAAGACGACCGGATTTGCAAATGCCCCCGGCATCGATCGCGGATTGCCAAAAATTCCCGGAGCCCTGCATGCTGCGCTTGGCTGTTGCCGCCTTGTTTCTCATCGCGGCGAGCGCGTCGCACGCAGAGCGGGTGCACGGCATCGCCCTCTATGGCACGCCGAAAGAGCCGCCCGGCTTCACGCATTTCTCCTACGTCAATCCGGATGCGCCCAAGGGCGGCCGTCTCACCATGAGTGCGTACGGCTCCTTCGACAGTCTCAATCCGCTGATCGTCAAAGGCGTCGCCGCGAACGGCATTCGCGACTTCGTCATCGAGAGCCTGATGGCGCGCGGGCTCGATGAGCCGTTCACGCTGTATGGCCTCATCGCGGAGACGGTCGAGATGCCGGACGACCGCAGCTCCATCACCTTTCACCTAAATCCGAAGGCGCGCTTCTCCGACGGCGCGCCCATCACCGCCGATGACGTGCTGTTCTCGTTCCAGCTCTTGAGGGACAAGGGGCGGCCGAACCACCGCACCTACTTCGCCAAGGTCGCCAAGGCCGAGCGGCTGTCGGATCGCGACGTGCGCTTCACTTTCGACAGCGCGGGCGACCGCGAGATCCCGCTCATCTTGGGGCTCATGCCGGTGCTGCCCAAGCACCTCGTCAATCCCGACACCTATGAGAACACGAGCCTCGAAGCGCCCATCGGCTCGGGTCCCTATCGCGTGGGCAAGGTCGATCCGGGCCGCTCCATCACGTTCGAGCGCGATCCCAACTACTGGGGCAGGGATTTGCCGGTCAACCGCGGACGCTTCAACTTCGACGCGATCCGCTTCGACTATTTCCGCGAAAGCTCGGTGATGTTCGAGGCCTTCAAGACGGGTCAGGTGGACTTGTGGTCGGAGGACGACCCCCGCCGCTGGGCCAACGGCTACGACTTTCCCGCCGCCAAGGACGGCCGCGTCGTCAAGCGCGACTTCGACATCGGCTTGCCCGCCGGCATGACCGCACTCGTCTTCAACACGCGGCGCAAGGTGTTCTCCGATGCGCGCGTGCGCGAGGCGTTGATCTACCTTTTCGACTTCGAATGGATCAACCGCACGCTTTATGCGGGGCTCTACAGCCGCACGCAGAGCTATTTCGAGCGCTCGATCCTGGCCTCCCCCGGGCATCCGGCGGACGCAACCGAGCGCGCGCTGCTCGCACCCTTCCCCGGCGCCGTCGAGCCCGAGATCATGGCCGGCACCTACCGCTTCCCCGCGACCGATGGAAGCGGGCGCAACCGGCAGAACCAGACGCAAGCCTTCCAGCTTTTGAAGGAGGCGGGCTACACGCTTGAGAGCGGCAGGCTCATCGGCCCGGACGGCAGGCAGCTGTCCTTCGAGATTCTCGCCGCCTCCACCTCGCAGGAGGCGCTCTTGTTGAGCTTCGCGCGCGACGTGGAGCGGCTCGGCATCGAGGTCAAGCTGCGCGTCGTCGACAGCGCGCAGTACCAGGCGCGGCTCACCAACTACGACTACGACATGATGCAGAACTACTGGCCGTCCTCGCTGTCCCCCGGCAACGAGCAGCTGTTCCGCTGGTCGGCGGCGGCGGCCAAGACGCCCGGCACCTACAATTTCGCGGGCGTGGAGAATCCGGCGGCCGACGCCATGATCCAGGCCATGCTGGCGGCGAAGACGGAGGAGGAGTTCGTCTCCGCCGTGCGCGCGCTCGACCGCGTGCTCTTATCGGGCGACTACGTGATCCCGCTCTTCTATATCCCCAAGCAATGGGTCGCCTACTGGATGCGGCTGAAGCAGCCGGAGACGACGCCGCTCTTCGGCTACAATGTCGAGAGCTGGTGGTCTACAGAGGGCCGATGACCGCCGCCTCGCCTCTCATGGATCCCATTGCCGCGACAGAGGGACCGCCCGCCCGCTTCAACATGGCGGCCTATGCCATAGGCCGCGCGGCCGCCGCGCTCCCGCGCGCGCCGGCGCTGATCGTCGTCGCTGACGCGAAAGCTGAGCGCCCCGCCGAGGCGTGGACGTTTGCGGACATCGAGGATGCGGTCTTGCGCATCGCCGGGGGGCTCGAGGCCGCGGGGCTGAAGCCCGGCGCGCGCATCCTCATCCGGCTCGACAATACGAGCGCCTATGCCCTTCTCTTTTTCGGCGCCATCGCCGGCGGCTTCGTGCCGCTGCCGACCTCATCCCAGCTCACCGGGCCCGAGGTGGCGTTCCTGCTCAAGGACAGCGGCGCCGACGCCATCGCCGTCGGCGGCACGCTCGGCCTCGGCACCGTGCCCGCTGGCGTGCGCGTGTTCGATGCGGAGGAAATCGCTCGCATGATCGGGCGCGGCCCGCGTGCGGGCTATGCCGACACCGCCGCCGGCGATCCCGCGTTCCTCATCTACACCTCCGGCACCACCGCCGAGCCCAAGGGCGTGCTGCATGCGCAGCGCTCTGCCTTCGGGCGCCGCCCCATGTATCGGGGCTGGTACGGCATCGGGCCTAACGACCGCATGCTGCACGCGGGCGCCTTCAACTGGACCTTCACGCTCGGCACCGGCCTCACCGACCCGTGGGCCAACGGCGCCACCGCGATCATCTATACGGGAGACAAGGACCCGACCGTGTGGCCGCGGCTCATCGCCCGCACTGGCGCGACGCTGTTCGCCGCCGTGCCGGGCGTCTACCGCCAGATGCTGAAATACGGCGAGCCCTCGCGCGAAGCGTTGGGCGTGCTTCGCCACGGCCTTATGGCCGGCGAGGCGCCCCCGCCTGGCCTCTTCGAGGAGTGGGAGGGACGCACGGGGCGCCCGCTTTATGAGGCGCTCGGCATGAGCGAGATCTCGACCTACGTGTCCTCGGGTCCGGACGTGCCGCGAAGGCCCGGCGCCATCGGCAAGCCGCAGCCCGGACGCCGGATCTCCGTGCTGCCGCTCGAAGGCGGAGTTGAGCCGCTGCCGCCGGGGAGCGAAGGCCTGCTCGCCGTGCACCGCTCCGACCCTGGCCTCATGCTCGGCTATTGGCAGCGGCCGGAGGAGGAGGCGCTCGTCTATCGCGGCGAGTGGTTCGTCGGCGGCGACATCGCAGCGATGGACGCCGACGGCTACGTCTACCACCGCGGGCGCGCCAACGATCTCATGAAGGCGCAGGGCTACCGCGTGTCCCCGCTCGAGGTGGAGGCGGTGCTCATCGAGCACCCGGCGGTTGCAGAGGTCGCCTGCGCGGAGGTGCGCGTGCGCGCGGACGTCAGCGTCATCGGGGCGTTCATCGTGCCGAAGGACGGCCTCACGCCCAACGCGGAGGACATCGAGCGCTTCGCGGCGGAACGGCTTGCCGCCTACAAGCGCCCGCGCGCGATCGTGTTCGTGCCGTCGCTGCCGCGTACGGTGAACGGCAAGCTCATGCGCTCGGCCTTGAGGCTGCCGTAGTATCCGACAGCGCGACCTTACCGATTTGTATGCGGCGGGGCGCAAGGCGGCGGTCGTATAAAGAGGCGTTACCTTCGCGGGCAGTTGGTAGGGACCTGCCCCGGCTCATCAACTCAGGAGGAACGCGATGGGTAAGCTGACTGTCATCATCGCTGCCGCGGCCGCGATGTTATTTGCCGGGATTCTGGTCGGAAAGAGCGAGGCCATGCCGACCGTTGGCGACATGGCCAAGAGCCACAGCGTGGTCGAGAAGGCTGCGTGCGGCGGCTGGGGCCGTCATTGCCGACCGGGACGGCACTGGGTGTGCGGCCGCCGTCATTGCTGGTGCGCTCTCTGCTAGCATAAGGATCGTGTTCTAGCGCGCAGGGCCGCCCGAGCATTCGGCGCGGCCCTGTTGCTCTCGGCTTACGGCTCACGCGATGGCTTGATTGGGAAACCCGGAATAGCCCCATGGTCCGCGTATCCTCGAAGGCGACCTTCTATTACAAGCGCGTCTTTCCGATCGCGTTCTTCGGAATTCTGCTTCTGGTGATCGTGGGGCCGGTGCTCCTGGGGTCCAACCCCGCGCAACCCCCGCCGCTACCCTTCTTCATTATCCCTGCTGCCATGGCCGTGTTTGCCTACGTCGTGATGAAGAAGCTCGTCTTCGATCTCGTCGACGAGGTGTGGGATGACGGCGACGCCCTGATCGTGCGCAATGGAACGATGCAGGACCGGATCGCATTCACGGACATCAAGAACGTGAGCTACTCGGTGCTGATTAATCCTCCGCGCGTGACGCTGTCGCTGCGGCAGCCGAGCGCCTTCGGATCGGAGGTGACGTTTTGCGCCCCGTTGCGCTTCATCCCCTTCGCGACGAGCCCAATCATCGACGCGCTGATCGACCGCATCGATGCAAAGCGCAAGCGCTGACCGGGGTGGGATCGTCTCGGCCGGAAGACTTTTCCACAGGCCAAGGCGCCCTAATGCTCAATGCGCGCCGTGGGTAACGCGCCGCCGATCCTTTGCAAGTGCCGCGAATTAGGGTGGTATCTGCCTCAAGAGCCGCGGACGCGCCGTTGGCGTGCGGCTTGGGCTTGCAGGAGGCGGGACATGCTCGACCAGGTCATCCTTTATCTCGGCGTGCACCCGGCGGTGCTCACCGCCATGGGGCTGACGGCAACTCTTGCCGGCGTTGGCCTGTGGTACGTGGTCCATCACCACCTGCAGGCGATCCTCATCACACTGTTGACCGCGGCCGGCATCGGCTCCGGCATGCTCGTGCTCTATCGTGGCTTCCGCACGGACATGAAGGACCTGATGGGCATCGGATTGTTCCTGATCGCGATCTTTCCGGTGATCTTCTGGCAGGCGATCAAGCAGCTCGAGCCGGCGGAGCCGGCCGTGCGCACCGGCCGCCCGGCCCCCGCGCGCGCCTTCTACCGGCGCAAGACGACGTAATCCTGCCGAGCATTTCGCGCCTCACCTCTCCCAGAGGGAGAGGTCGGCTGGACGTGCGCAGCACGACAGCCGGGTGAGGGGCGTGCGCTCTATCGAGGTCGTAACCCCTCACCCGCTCGCTCGGCTGGCGCCGAGCTCACGACCTCTCCCGTCATGGCGAAGCCATGCTCCGCATGGACGGGAGAGGTGAAGTGGCCGGCCCTGCCTTACGCCGCCTTCTTGGCCTTCACCGCGATGGCGACGAGCTCGGCGATGACCGCGCGCACGCCCTTCAAGCGCTCGGTGGGCAGATCCCAGTCGCCCTTGAACACGAGCCGCTGATCGGGCTGCACCTTGACGCGTCCGCGCGAGCCCTGCACCAGCGCGACGAGGCCCTCGGGATTGGCGAACGCGTTCTTGTGGAAGCCGATGACGGCGCCCTTGGGGCCTGCATCCACCTGCGCCACGCCCGCCTGCCGGCACAGTCCCTTGATCTCCATGACGTCGAGCAGCTGACTGACCTCCTCGGGCAATTCTCCGAAACGGTCGACCAGCTCGGCGGCGAAGGCGTCGATCTCGGCGCGCGTCTCGAGCGTGGAGAGGCGCCGGTAGAGGCCGAGGCGGAGCTGCAGGTCGGCGACGTAGGTCTCCGGGATCAGCACCGCGGTGCCGAGCGAGATGGTGGGGCTCCACTGCTCCGGCGCGCCCTCGATGTCGCCGCCCTTCATGGCGGCCACGGCCTCCTCCAGCATCGACTGGTAGAGCTCGAAGCCCACCTCGCGGATGTGGCCCGACTGCTCCTCGCCCAGGAGGTTGCCGGCGCCGCGGATGTCGAGGTCGTGGGAGGCGAGCGAGAAGCCCGCGCCCAACGTGTCGAGCGACTGCAGCACCTTCAGGCGCTTGTCCGCAGCCTCGGTCAGCGGCTTGCCGACGGGGATCGTGAAATAGGCGTACGCACGCGCCTTCGAGCGGCCGACGCGGCCGCGCAGCTGATAGAGCTGGGCGAGGCCGAACATGTCGGCACGGTGCACGATCAGCGTATTGGCGTTGGGCAGATCGAGGCCGGATTCGACGATCGCGGTCGAGAGCAAGATGTCGTACTTGCCATCGTAGAAGGCGCTCATGACGTCCTCCAGCTCGCCGGCCGCCATCTGCCCGCTGGCCGTGGCGAAGGTAAGCTCGGGCACCCACTCGCGCAGGAACTCGGCGACGTCGGGGATGTCGGCGATGCGCGGGACCACGTAGAAGCTCTGGCCGCCGCGGTAGCGCTCACGGCGCAGCGCGTCGCGCACGATCACCGGATCGAAGGGCGAGATGTAGGTGCGCACGGCCAGGCGGTCGACCGGCGGCGTAGTGATGAGCGAGAGCTCGCGCACGCCGGACAGCGCGAGCTGGAGCGTGCGCGGGATCGGCGTCGCCGACAGCGTCAGCACGTGCACGTCCTCCTTGAGCTTCTTCAGGCGCTCCTTGTGGGTGACGCCGAAGTGCTGCTCCTCGTCGATGATGAGTAGGCCGAGGCGGGCGAAGCCGATCGTCTTGCTGAGCAGCGCGTGCGTGCCGATCACGATGTCGATTGACCCGCTCTTCAGACCCTCTTTGACGCTTGCCAGCTCTTTGGCTCCGACGAGGCGTGAGGCTTGCGCGACGCGGATGGGCAGGCCCTTGAAGCGCTCAGAGAAAACCTTGAAGTGCTGGCGGGCGAGCAGCGTCGTCGGCACCACGACTGCCACTTGGAAGCCGCTCATGGCGGCGACGAAGCTCGCGCGCAGCGCCACCTCGGTCTTGCCGAAGCCGACGTCGCCGCAAACGAGCCGGTCCATGGGGCGCCCTGAGCCCAAATCGGTGAGCACTGCCTCGATGCTCGTGTCTTGGTCCTCGGTCTCCTCGTAGGGGAAGCGCGCGACGAACTCGTCGTAGGCGCCTTCGGGCACGCCGACGACCGGAGCCTCTTTCAGCTGGCGCAGGGCCGCGATCTTGATCAGCTCGGAGGCGATCTCGCGCAGCCGCTTCTTGAGCCGCGCCTTGCGCGACTGCCAGGCGACGCCGCCGAGGCGGTCGAGCTGCGCACCCGCCTCGTCCGCGCCGTAGCGCGAGAGCAGCTCGATGTTCTCAACCGGCAGGAACAGCTTGTCGCCGCCGGCGTACTCGAGCTCGAGGCAATCGTGCGGAGCGCCGAGTACGGTGATCGTCTTCAAGCCGGCAAAGCGGCCGATGCCGTGATCGGCGTGCACGACGAGATCGCCGACGGAGAGGCTCGTCGCCTCGGTCAAAACGTCGACGGCCGAGCGCTGTTTGCGGCGCGGCCGCACCAGGCGGTCGCCCAGGATGTCCTGCTCGCCGACGACGGCGAGCTCGGGTGTCTCGAAGCCCTGCTCCAGCCCGAGCACGGCAAGCGCGGTGGACTGGCCCGGAAGGGCAAGCGCCTCCGCGTAGCTCTCCACCTTGGCGAGGCTGCCGAGCCCATGGTCGGCGAGCAGCGTCGACAAGCGCTCGCGCGCACCGGGCGTCCATGCGGCGATGACGACGCGGCGGTGCTCCGCGTGCAGGCGCTTCACGTGCTCGACGACGGCGTCGAACACGTTGACGTCGCCCTGCTGGCGCTCGGCGGCGAAGCTGCGCCCTGCCCGCCCGCGCCAGGAGCGCACATGCGGGCCCTCGACCTCCTCGAACGGCTTCAGGCGATTGATGTCGTGTCCCTGCAGCGCCGCAGCCCAGGATTTCTCGTCGAGGAACATGCGCTCCGGCGGCACCGGCTTGTACGGCGGTGCCCCGAAGGTCCGCTCCTCGAGCGATTCAAGCCGCGCGCTATAGTGCTCGGAAATCTGCTCGAAGCGGCGCGTGACCGCTTCCTCGGCCAGGTGATCGAAGCTCAAGGGCACGCCCGGCAGATAGTCGAAAAGCGTCTCCAGGTGCTCGTGGAACAGCGGCAGCCAGTGCTCCTGGCCCGGGTAGCGCTGGCCGGCGCTGACGGCCTCGTAGAGCGGATCATCGCCGGTTGAGCCGCCGAACAGCTCCACGTAGCGGCTGCGGAAGAGCCTTTCCGCCTCCTCGCCGAACGCAACCTCGCTCACCGGGAGCAGCGCGAGCTTCTGCACCGGCTTGGTCGTTCTCTGCGTCTGCACCTCGAAGGCTTTGATGGTCTCCAACGTGTCGCCGAAGAAGTCGAGGCGCACGGGGCTCGCGCGCCCCGGCGGAAAGAGATCGAGGATGCCGCCGCGCACGGCAAATTCCCCGGGCTCCATGACGGTGCCGCTGCGCTGATAGCCCATGAGCGCGAGCCGCTGCGTGAGCTGGCCCATGTCGAGGCGCTGGCCTGGTGCGATCGGCTTCACCGCGCGCTTCAGGAACGAGCGCGGCGGCACGCGCTGCAGGATCGCATTGACGGTCGTCAGCACGACGGTCGGATGCTTGCGCGGAGCGAAGCCGAGCTTGGCGAGCGTGGCGATGCGTCTTGCCACGATGTCGGCGTGCGGCCCGACGCGGTCGTAGGGCACCGTGTCCCAGGCGGGAAACGACACGACGCGCACCTGCGGGGCGAAGAAGGCGAGCGCGCGCTCGAGCGCGTCGAGGCGGCGATCATCGCGCGCGACGTGGAGGAGCGTGCCGGGAGCAGCCGCGCGCGCCGCCTCGGCGACGAGCTGGGCGAGCACCAGCGCGTCGAGCCCCTCGGGCACTCCGGTGATGATGCGCTCGCTGTGCGCTTTATTATCAGTCGCGCTGTGCTTCATTCCGTATCTGCAGGCCTGACATCCAATCCATGGTAGACGCGCAGGGCGGCAATCAGCGCCGCCAAGTCCGCCTCCTCCGGCCCCTCCCCGTGCGAGAACCACTGCGCGAGCTGCGGATCGGGCAGCGCGAGCAGGCGCTCGAAGCCGTCGAGCTCCTCGGCCGTCATGCGCGGCAGCTTCGCCTCGGCGAAGCGCCCGAGGATTACATCCATCTCCTTGGTGCCGCGATGACACGCACGATAGGCCGCGCGGCGGCGGCGTATCTCGATGTCATCGGTCATGGGCAAATCGGCTCTGTTGGAAACCTCAAGCGCCAGGCTTGACGCCACCCGGCGCGCCCGCCACCCTCGCTCAAGGTCGGGCCGTTGATATAGCGCCCGTTTCGCCCCGCGCAAAGGGTGCCGGCGCCGATGCCTTCCAGGGTGCGCCGGGCCTGCTCATTGACCCGGCAGCCGTCGCTTCTTGGATGTGCAGAACCGCCCCATGCGGCCCAACGAGCTCAACGCCCTCTTCGCTTCCCTGCAGGCGCTGTCCGGCATCGGCCCGCGCCTGATCGTGCTGTTGAAGAAATGCCTGACGCTGCCGCCGGGCGTTGCCGAGCCGCGCGTGCTCGATCTCCTGTGGCACCTGCCCACCGGCGTCATCGACCGCCGCGCCGAGCCCACCGTGGCGGCGGCGGTGCCGGGAAGCATCGCTACGCTCAAGGTGCGCGTCCTCAAGCACAAGGCGCCCCCGCGCGGCAATACGCGCGCGCCCTACAAGGTCGTGACCGAGGACGACACCGGACGCCTCGACCTCATCTTCTTCCACGCCGAGAAGAAATTCATCGAGCGCCAGCTTCCCGTGGGCGAGGAGCGCTACGTCTCGGGCCGCGTCGAGCGCTACGGCGAGAGCCTGCAGATGCCGCACCCCGACTACATCGTGGCGCCCGCTCAGCGCGATGAGCTGCCGCTGTTGGAGCCGGTCTATCCGCTGACCGCGGGGCTCTCGGGCAAGATCGTGCAGAAGGCCTCGCGGCAAGCGCTGGAGCGATTGCGGGCGGTGCCGGAGTGGCAGGAGGCGGCGTGGCTCAAAGCGCGCGGCTGGCCGAGCTTCACCGAGGCGCTGCAGCGCCTGCACCGGCCGACGGACGCCGCCGACGTGTCGCCCGGCGCGCCGCCCTGGCAGCGGCTCGCCTACGACGAGCTGCTCGCGGGCCAGCTCGCGCTTCTGCTCGTGCGCCAGAGCTTCAAGGCGCGCCCCGGCCGCAGCGTCAAGGGCGACGGCCGCATCCGCGCCAAGATCGCCGATGCGCTCCCCTTCTCGCTCACGCGCTCCCAGCGCGAGGCCATGCGCGAGATCGAGGCCGACATGGCCGCCCCGCAGCGCATGCTGCGGCTCCTGCAGGGCGACGTCGGCTCCGGCAAAACCGTTGTTGCGCTGCTCGCCATGGCGATCGCGGTCGAAGCGGGCGCGCAGGCCGCGCTCATGGCCCCGACCGAGGTGCTGGCGCGCCAGCATCTGGAAACCATCGCGCCGCTCGCCGAGAAGGCCGGCTTGCGCATCGCGCTGCTGACGGGGCGCGAGAAAGGCCGCGCGCGCAAGGAGCTGCTCGACCAGCTCGCCGCCGGCGACATCGACATCCTCGTCGGCACCCACGCGCTGTTCCAGTCGGACGTCGTGTTCCACGACCTCGCCTTCGCGGTGATCGACGAGCAGCACCGCTTCGGCGTGCACCAAAGGCTATCGCTGCAGTCGAAGGGCAACGGCACCGGCACCGATGTGCTGGTCATGACGGCGACGCCGATCCCGCGCACGCTCCTGATGACGCACTATGGCGATCTCGACGTCTCCCGCCTGAAGGAGAAGCCGCCCGGCCGCAAGCCCGTCACCACGACGACAACCTCGCTCGACCGCATCGAGGAGGTGATCGACGGCTTGCGCCGCGCGCTCGCCCAGGGTGCGCAGGTCTATTGGGTGTGCCCGCTCATCGAAAGCTCGGACAAGTCCGACCTCGCCGCGGCCGAGGAGCGCCACGCGCACCTTTCCCAGATCTTCGGCGCCGCCAACGTTGGCCTCATTCACGGCGCCCTGGCGTCGGCCCCCCGCGACGCTGCCATGGACGCCTTCGCCGAGGGGCGGCTCAAGATCCTGGTGGCGACCACCGTCATCGAGGTCGGCGTCAATGTGCCGAACGCCACCATCATGGTGATCGAGCACGCCGAGCGCTTCGGCCTTGCCCAGTTGCATCAGTTGCGCGGCCGTGTCGGGCGTGGGGAGCGCCAGTCCTACTGCATGCTGCTCTACAAGGCGCCGCTCGGCGAGGCGGCGCAGGCGCGCCTCAAGATGATGCGCGAGACCGAGGATGGCTTCCTCATCGCCGAGAAGGATCTGGAGCTGCGCGGCGGCGGCGAGGTGCTGGGCGCGCGCCAGAGTGGAGCGCCGGAGTTCCGCGTCGCGCAGGTGCCGAACTTTGAGGCCCTGCTCTCAGCCGCGCGCGACGACGCGCGCCTCATCCTGGCGAGCGATCCGCATCTGGCGAGCGCGCGCGGGCAGGCCTTGCGCACGCTGCTCTACATCTTCGAGTGCGACGAGGCCGTGCGCCTCTTCCGCGCCGCATGATCCTGGGCGCGCGACCGCCCCTCAGGTGTCATCCTCGGGACAAGCCCGAGGATGACAAGGAGGAAAGCGAGCGGCTGATGCGAAGGGTCAGGACGAAGACCTAGTTCGGCGTGCTCCTGGCGCTCGACGCGCCTTCCACCTCTCCCAGGGGGAGAGGTGAAGAGTGCGGCACTCGCAAGCAGGGAGAGGAACTAGCTCGTCGTGATCTTGGGCGGGCGCGTCTTGCCGGTCCGGGCCCGCGCCTGATCGGCGAGCTCTTTGAGCTTGGCTTGGCTTTCCGGCGTCACCATGCCGCCCGAGATGATCACCTTGGCCGCATCCTCAATGCTCATGTCGAGAAAGATCACGCTGCGCCGGGGCAGGAAGCAGACAAACCCAGTCGGCGGCACGATGCCCGTCGGCATGAACACGCTCAAGAGATCGCTCTCGCCCCCGGGCTTGACCGCGCCGACCTCGCCCGTCGTCTCGCCCGTCACGAACACGATCGACCACAGGCCCTTGGAGGGAAACTCGATGAGCCCGACCTTCTGAATGCCCTGGTTGGGGCCGGTCGCGGTGATCACCGACTCGAAGATCTGCTTCAGCGCGCGGTAGACGTTGCGCACGATCGGCATGCCGCCGACCATCTGCTCGCCGAACGAGATGAGCGTGCGCCCCAACAGGTTGGCGGCAAGCGCGCCGATCAGCGTCAGCGCCACGATGCCGACGATGAGGCCGAAGCCCGGCACCGCGAAGGGCAGATAGGTATCGGGCAGGTAGGCCTTGGGAACGAACGGCTTGATCCAGGCGTCGGTGACGTTGATGAACCACCAGGCGAAGTAGAGCGTGATGGTCACCGGGCCGACGATGACGAGGCCGGTGAGGAAGTAGTTCCTGAGCCGCGCGCCCAAATGCCAGACCGGCGGCGTGTCCTCCTTGGTGAGCCGTTGCAGGCCGACCCGCAGTTGCGCGGATGGGCCATCCGGCTGACGCTCGTTCCCGTCTGAAGCGTTCATCGGTGATCCACAGGTGCTGGCCTGCTCGCGCCGGCACGAGAGTCCGGCGGCGGCGATCTTCCCACGGTTCGCCGCGGAGAAGAAGAGACGAGCTGCGAGGGCTGACAACCCGTGCGGGATAAGCTTGGGCTACTGCGTCACAACCAGGCAGTCGAACCCGCTCGAGCGCAGGCCGCCGCAGAGCTGCTGCGGCTCCTTGGCGTCGGCGTAGGGGCCGATGCGCACGCGGTAGAAGGTGCCCATGTTGCCGAGCACCGCCTCCGAGATCTCGGGCTGACGCGGGCCGAGCTCGCTGCCGTGATCCGCCATGAGCTTGGCGGCGAGCGCGTCCGCCTCGCTGCGCGAGCGCACGGCGGCAACCTGCAAGCGGAATTTGCCGGAGGGCTCGCGCGCAGCGGCCTTCTCCGGCTTCGATTCATTGCTCGAGGTTGACACCTTGGTGACGAAGGCGGTGCCGACGTCGGGCCCGGGCGCGGCGGTCTTCACCTGGGTCGTGTCGCCCCAGCTCGCCGGCGCCGCGGCGGGAGCAGCGACCGCGGCGGGAGCCGGCGCCGGGGCCGGTTGCGGCGCGGGCGGAGAGATCGAGGAGGTCGTGACGGCCCCGTCGTTGGCGTTGGGGGCCGGGGGCGGGGTGCTCGACGAGCCGCCGCCGAAAATGCTGCCGATGCTGCTGAAGAAGCCGCCGGTGCCGCCCGACGTTTGCGGTGCGGGTGCAGCCGGAGCGCTTGCGGGCGCTGCAGCTGCGGGCGCTGGCGTTGTTGCGGCTGCCGCCGGCGCTCCGGGGCTGTTGCTCATGGCCGTCTGCCAGCCCGTCGGATTGGTCGTGCTCGCGTCGGCGACCGAGTTCGACGACTGCGGCACGTCGGGCACGGAGCTGATGCCCGCTTCCTGGTAGGCGGCGGCGCGGTTCTTCAAGGCCGCGTCGCGATCGGCGCCCACGAGGCCGTCCTTGAGCCACAGGGCGCTAGTCAAATCGGAGATGGCGAGACCGGGCTTGCCGAGCTTGCGATTGGCGAGGCCGCGGTAGTAGAGGGCGCGCGCGATCTGCTGCCCACTAAGGCCGGCACGCAAGGCCGCATCGAGACCCTTGATGGCTTCGTCGGCCTTGCCGCTCTCGTACGCCTTGATCGCGGCTTCGAGCGTGCGCTTGGCGATCTCCGCGATTTTCTGCTTATCGTCGCCCGCAGCGGCTTGCTCCTGATCCGCCGCATCGCCGGGCTTGTTGGCGGCGCCCGCCTTCTTCTTAGGCGCGGTCGTCTGCGTGGGGCCGTCGAAAGCGGCAAGCGGCAGTGCACTCGCGGCAAGTATCGCGAGTGCCGCAAGAATGCGCGCGACGTTTCCCATAAGCTCCCTATCCGTAGCCTGCGTGGCCGCGGCCCCCAGCCGTACCGTCCAAACTATGTTAAGCGGCGGATCGAGGCAAATCCGCGGCCAGCCCACTGGGGGTTTCTTGGGGGTATCCCCTACTCCACCGTCACCGACTTGGCGAGATTGCGGGGCTGATCGACGTCAGTGCCCATGATGACCGCCGTGTGATAGGCGAGAAGTTGCACGGGCACGGCATAGATGAGCGGATTGGTGAACGCCGATGCCGACGGCATCCCGATGTGGGCGGCGACCTTGCAGCCGATCTCCTCGGGCGAGGCGTCGGAGATGAGGATGATCTGGCCGCCGCGGGTGGCGACCTCCTGCATGTTGGAGACCGTCTTCTCGAAGAGGTCGTCCTTGGGCGCCACGACGATCACGGGCACGTTCTCGTCGATGAGGGCGATGGGCCCGTGCTTGAGCTCGCCCGCCGCGTAGCCCTCGGCGTGCAGGTAGGAGATCTCTTTGAGCTTCAGCGCGCCCTCGAGCGCCAAGGGATAGCTCGTGCCGCGGCCGAGGTAGAGCACGTCGCGGGCCTTCGACAGGATGTGCGCGATCGCCTCGTACTGCTGCTCGTTGCGCAACACGGTGGAGATGTGGCGCGGCACCTCGATCAGCGCCTTGACCAGCGCGCGCTCCTCGTCCTTGCCGAGCAGGCCGCGCTCGCGCCCCAGCGCCAGCGCGAGGCACGCGAGCACTGCGAGCTGGCAGGTGAACGCCTTGGTCGAGGCGACGCCGATCTCGGGGCCCGCGAGCGTCGGCAGCGCCACGTCGGATTCGCGCGCGATCGTGGAGGTGCGCACGTTGACGATGGATGCGATGCGCTGGCCTTCGGCCTTGGCGTGCCGCAGCGTCGCCAGCGTGTCGGCCGTCTCGCCCGACTGCGAGACGAAGAGCGACAGGCCGCCCTTGCCGAGTGGGGGCTCGCGGTAGCGCATCTCGGAGGCGACGTCGATCTCGACGGGGAGCCGCCCGAACCGCTCGATCCAGTATTTGCCGACGAGGCCCGCGTAGTAGGCGGTGCCGCAGGCCGACAGCGTGACACGCGACAGCGAGGCCAAGTCGGTCCCGAGCGCGGGGAACTTCACGGTTCCGGCCGCCATGTCGAGGTAGTTCGACAGCGTGTGGCTGATTACCTCGGGCTGCTCGTGGATCTCCTTGGCCATGAAGTGGCGGTGATTGCCCTTGTCGACGAGCAGCGAGCTCGCGACGGACTTCACGAGCGGGCGCTCGACGCGCGCGCCCGAGCGGTCGAAGATCTCGACGCCGGAGCGGCGCAGCACCGCCCAGTCGCCCTCCTCGAGGTAGGTGATCGCGTCGGTGAAGGGCGCGAGCGCGATGGCATCGGAGCCGAGGTACATGGAGCCGGTGCCGTGCCCGATGGCGAGCGGGCTTCCTTGGCGGGCGGCGATCATCAGATCGTCGTGGCCGGCGAAGATGATGGCGAGCGCGAAGGCGCCCTGCAGGCGGGCGAGCGCGTTCTTGACGGCGGCCTGCGGCGTAGCGCCCTTGCCGAGCTCGTCGGTGATGACGTGGACGATCGCCTCGGTGTCGGTGTCGCTCTCGAACACGTGGCCCTTGGCGGTGAGCTCGGCCTTGAGCTCGCGGAAGTTCTCGATGATGCCGTTGTGCACGACCGAGACCTTGCCGTTCATGTGCGGGTGCGCGTTGCGCTCGGTGGGGCGGCCGTGGGTGGCCCAGCGCGTGTGGCCGATGCCGGTGTGGCCGTTGAGCGGCTCCTTCAAGAGACGGCCTTCGAGATTCCTGAGCTTGCCCTCGGCGCGGCGGCGCTCGAGGTGGCCGTTCTCGACGGTCGCGATCCCAGCGGAGTCATAGCCGCGGTACTCGAGCCGGCGCAGGGCGTCGATGAGGTCGGTGGCGACCGCCTTCTGCCCGATGATTCCGACGATGCCGCACATGTCTCTTTGGTTCTCTTCGGTGGTTCTCTTCGGCCCTGTGCCTTGTTAAGGCCGTTAAGGCTCTTAACGGCCTAGATAGTGCTATATTTTGATTAATATCAGGCTCAAATCACACTGTGTTTCAGAGATATCGGCTTGTAGCCCGACTTGTCATCCCGCCTTCGCCTTGCGCCGCCCCATCATGGCGCGGAACTTCGCCGCCCAGCCTGGCCGTTCCTCCTGCTTTGAGCGCTCGAGCGCGAGGGCATCCGCCGCCACATCCTTGGTGATGACGCTGCCCGAGCCGATGTAGGCGCCGTCGCCGATCTTGACCGGCGCGACGAGCGAGGAATTGGAGCCGATGAAGGCGCCGGCGCCGATCTCCGTGCGGTGCTTGTTGAAGCCGTCGTAGTTGCAGAAGATGGTGCCCGCACCGATGTTGGCGCCAACACCGACCGCGCCGTCTCCGAGATAGGAGAGGTGGTTGGCCTTGGCGCCTTCCCCCAGTGTCGCGTTCTTCACCTCGACGAAATTGCCGACGTGCACGTCCACGCCCAGATCGGCGCCGGGGCGCAGCCGCGCGAAAGGTCCGACGCGCGCACCGCGGCCGATGTGCGCACGTTCGATGTGGCAGTTGGCCTTGATCTCGACGCCATCCTCCACGCTAACACCGGGGCCGAAGAACACATTGGGCTCGATGACGACATCGCGGCCAAGGCGCGTGTCGTAGGACAGCCAGACCGTCTCCGGCGCGATCATCGTCACGCCCTCGCGCATTGCTGAAAGCCGCGCGCGGCGCTGGAAGATCCCTTCCGCGGCGGCGAGCTGATCGCGCGAGTTGATGCCCAGCACCTCCTCCTCCCCGCAGGCGACGACGGCCGCGCGTGCCCCGCTCCGGCGGGCGATCTCCACCGCGTCCGTCAGGTAGAACTCGCGCTTGGCGTTATCGTTGCCGATACGGCCGAGCACGCCGAGGAGATCGTCCAGCCGGAACCCCATGACGCCCGAGTTGCACAGACGGATGCGGCGCTCAGACTCGCTTGCATCCTTGTCCTCGCGAATGGCCGCGAGCCAGCCGCCTGCGTCCGTCAACAGCCGCCCATATCCAGCCGGATCGGCCGCCTCGAACCCGAGCACGGCAACGCCCGCGCTCTGATCGAGCGAGGAGAGCAGCCGCTGCAGCGTCGGTGCGGTCAACAGCGGCGTGTCGGCGTAGAGGACGAGCACGTCCCCCTGGTGGCGCGCGAGCGCGTCGCGGGCTGCGAGCACCGCGTCCGCGGTCCCGTTGCGCTGCGCCTGTATGAACACCTGCGCCGATGGTGCCTCGCGCAGAGCCTCGGCGCGCACGCCCTCCATCTCGGGACCAACGACGACGGCGAGCGAAACGGGCGCAAGCTCGCGCGCGGCGCTGAGCACGTGCGCCAGCAGCGAGCGGCCGGCGATCTTGTGCAGCACTTTGGGCAGCGCCGATTTCATGCGCGTGCCCTCTCCGGCGGCGAGAACGACGATGAGTAGCGGGCGGGGGGTCATCCGGCCTCAGGGTTCGGGTGGCTACGCATGCACGGTAACTTTGACTGGCGCGGGGGCGCGAGTATCGGCGACCGAGAAAGCAGCACGTCTCATACCGCCCGCGCCGGGTCGCGAACAAGACAGGCCCGATTTTGCAGCCGTCATGCCCCTCCGCCCAGCGATCGACGCTTGTTGCAATCCCATCACAGCCGGCCCGGCAAGCCCTTTGATTCGTTGGGCGTCGTGATGCCCCCGGCGTCGTCCACAAGCTGGGCGGTGGAATTGGGGACCCCGCGTTGACCCTAACTGAGAGACTCAACCACCATCCAACTCGATTCCCTGGCAATCCGGTAGCAGCCAGGCTGGTCTGCGCGTTTGCTCAATCAAGCGAATCGGGTTCAACCGTCAAACGTCCAACCCTCGGAAACAGAAAACGATGTCGGACCAAATGCAGAAGCCGCGCCGCCGAATCTTCAATGCCTACGTCCTCTTTTGGATGCTGGGGGCTGCATTTGCGGCAACCTACCTCGCCGTGCTCGGAACGCATCCGGAGCTGTTTGCGAAATCGCAGACCGGTCCCGATCTCGAACAGCAGCTGGCGCAGACTCAGCGCGACGTAACCCGCGCCATTTCCGATATCGACCCGCTGAAGGAAAGCGTGGGGCAGATCAGGACGGACGTCGACAACCTCAAGACCGCCCAGCAGCAAGCGAGCGACCGCGACCAGCTGCTCCTCGACAAGCTGACAACGCTCGAGAGCTCGGCCACGGCCGGCAAGACGATGGGGCAGGCCGAGACGACCCCGCCTGCCGCCAAGCCCGAGCCGCACAAGACGGTAGCTGCGGCCGCGCCGGAGGCAGCTGAAGGTCCGGCCACGGTGCCGCCGATCAAAGCGCAGAAGAAGACCGCTGCTGCGGCTCCCAAGAGCCCCGCCATCGAGACCGGCAGCATCGCCAGCCCGAAGACCGCGCAAGCCGCTGCGGCCGCGGCGAAGCCCGCGCAGATCGGGCTCTTGCTCGGCAATGCACCCTCGGTTGACGCCGTCAAGCTCAACTGGACCATTCTCAACGACCGCCACGCCGATGCGGTGCGCAACCTGCATCCGCGCTATGTGGCGATGGGTAAGGGCGCCGAGCGCACCTACGCGCTGCTCGCGGGCCCAGTCTCCTCGCCGGAGCAGGCAAAGACGCTGTGCAAGCTGATGCTCGATCGCGGGGTTGCCTGCGAGGTCAGCACCTACCGCGGCACCGCGTTCTAGCTCCGCGCCGCCCCTAGAGGTCGGCGGCGGCGAAGGTATCGCACGCCTGCAGCTTTCCGCTGGCAATGCCGCGCTCGAACCAACGCACGCGCTGCGCGGAGCTGCCGTGTACGCCGCGCGATGCGTCCCCGCCGGGCGCCAAGCTGTCGTCGCCGATGCTGCCGACGACGGCGCGCATCTCCGCCCGGAAGCGGCCCGACTTCGCCCACGCATCGCTCGCCTCTATCCAGACACCCGCCAGGCAATCGGCCTCGAGCTCGAAGCGGCGCTGGATCTCGGCCCGGCTCCAGGGCTGGGACCTGACTGCCATTTGCAGGAGCTGGAAGCGGCCGAAGATGTTCTGGATGTGGTGGCTGATCTCGTGCCCGATGAGGAACGTGATGCCAGCTTCGCCCTCGGGCCCGAACTTGGCCATCAAGGTGTTGGCCGCATCGACGCCGATGAAGACGGTTGCGTTGCCGCTGCAGTAGGCCGGCCCGTCGCCGGTATAGAGGCCGAAACAGTTGGAGGGAGCGAGGTGGTCGACGAAACGCACATTCACGTTGCCGACCTCGAGCGCGTCCTTTGCGACGAGGCGCTTCCAGGTGGCGATGGCGTCATCGAGTGCACGCGCGACGATGGCGCGCAGCCGCATCTCGCGGGGCGGTAGGCCGCTCTCCGACGCAACGGCGGGCACCTCGATACGGCCCACGTCCGCGTCCGCACCCTGCGAAGCCCCGCCTCCCAGCGCCACCGCGGCCGCGAAGAGAGCGGCGGCCGAGAGCCTACGGGTTATTGCTGAAGGTGTCGCAGGCATTGATGTCGCCCGACTCGAGACCAGCCTTGAACCATTTGACGCGCTGCGCCGAGGTGCCGTGCGTGAACGATTCCGGCACCACGCGCCCTTGCGTCCGCTTTTGGATCATGTCAT
>DATIZL010000124.1:0-10843 GCA_035517115.1 Hyphomicrobium sp. | reverse complement strand
GCGAACAGCGGCCGCCGCCGCGCGTAGCGGACGGTGTCGACTTCGGTCTTGCGTGCCTCGCACCACTGCCGCCCATTCCCGATGCGGCGGAAGCCGAGCTTGGCGATGACGCGGCCGGAGGCGGGATTGTCGACGAAGTGGCCGCAGGTAAGGCGCGAGAAGCCGGCCGGCCCGAAGCAATGCGCAACGAGCGTCTGCGCCGCCTCGGTGGCAAATCCGCGCCCCCAGAACGGCTTGCCGATCCAGTAGCCGATCTCGGCCTGCCGGTCCTTCCCCTCGATGTAGCCGACGGCGCCGATGAGCTGGCCGTCGAGCTCGACGCCGCGCACGAACTCGTCGGTGCCGATGGAGGCTATCCAGAGGTCCGCGTCGACGAGTGAGTAGGGGTGAGGAATGCGTGAGGTCATGCGGGCGATATCCCATTCGCCCGCCAGTGTCGCGACGCGCGCGGCGTCCGCGGCCGTTATCGGCCGGTAGGTCAGCCGGGGGGAGCGCAATTGGCACTCACCGTGCTGCTCTGTCGCCTCATCCCGCATGAGATCGGCTCATGAAGAAAGGGGGACGTTGCGGCATCCCCCTCAAAGTCTAAAGCGGGCGATGGGCCGTGTCCGCTATTCGTTTGCTCCGGCCTCGCCGCTGCGCACCGACACGTAGACGCGTCCGTTGCGCTTGGTCTTGAACTCGACTGCGCCCTCGACCACGGCGAAGATGGTGTGATCGGTGCCCACGCCGACACCGTCGCCCGGGTGCCACTGGGTGCCGCGCTGGCGCACGAGGATGTTGCCGGGGATGACGTGCTCGCCGCCGAAGCGCTTTACGCCGAGGCGTTTGGAGTGTGAGTCGCGGCCGTTCTTCGACGAGCCGCCAGCTTTCTTTTGTGCCATGGGTCAGTTCCTTGATGTCCGGGCGGCAGCACGCTAGGCGCCGATGATGCTCTTGATGCGGACCGTGGAAAGGTCCTGGCGATGGCCGCGCTTGCGGCGGGAATTCTTGCGGCGGCGCTTCTTGAACGAGATCACCTTGGGTCCGCGCGTGTGCTCGACGAGCTCGGCCACGACCTTGGCGCCTGAGATGAACGGCGCGCCGAGCTTGGCGCCGTCCGAGCCTCCGCCGATCATAAGCACCTCGGCAAACTCGATCTTGGCGCCGGCGTCGCCCGTGACTTTCTCGATGGTGATGACGTCATCCGCAGCAACGCGATACTGCTTGCCGCCCGTCTTAATGACAGCGTACATGGCTCTTCCTTCACGTTATCCGCGCCCTATGGCGCCGCAGATGACTGCGGACTTCAAGGCTCGCCTACGAGTGGCGATGCAAGCCTCGGGCAGCGCATTGCGCACCCGGCGCCGATGGGCCGGGCACGATGGGGCGGCTTTATCGCTTCGACGCGTCAGATTGTCAATCAGCAGTGGAGTTTGGGAAAATTTGACCGCGATCAAAGCCGGGCACCGGGAAGCTTGCGAGGATGCCCCTCAGCCTGGCTGATTGCGGGGGCGCCCTTGGGACGCCGAACCCTCAGGGGCCATCGGAGTTAGCTGGGCTACTCACTTCAGGCATGAGAATAACTTGGCCGCCGAGCTACCCATCGGCGGCCTTTTTGTCTATGGCCGCATTGGCTGCTAGGCCGGGGTGAAACCGCGCCAGCCACGGCGCACATTGTCAGGCGAATGGCTTCCCGGTTTGGTTTGGGGTCGATGGCATGGAGCGCCCGGTCGAAGCTCGGCACCTCGTCCGCATTCCGGTGCATCGGGTGGGCGCCGCTTACCCGATGGAGACGCTCGCGTGCGAGGAAGCGCGCGCGCAAGCGCTCATCGACAGCGCAACCGGCAAGTTTCCTGCGCCGGTGCTGGCAGCCCTCGATGCCATCTCCCGGCGCTGGCTCGCCCGGCACGACAGCGCCTATCTCCCCGAGATTGACGACATTGCTGCCCGCCTCAACCGGCCCGGCGCCTATTTCCTGTCGGTCAACTATGAGTGGGGCTGCACCTGCAAAGTGGCGGCGGCTCCCAACTACAGAAGCGCGCGGCTCATACGCGTCCTCGACTGGGGCTTGCCGGGTCTCGGGCGCAATGTGATTGCGGCGCGCGTTTCCGGAGGCGCAGGCCCATTCACGACGCTGACGTGGCCAGGGTACACGGGGCTATTGCAAGGGATGGCGCCGCAGCGCTTTGCCGCCGCGCTCAATCAGGCACCCATGCGCAATCGCCTCGGCACCTTCCTCCTTGATTGGGCGGTCAATCTGTTCCGCGTGTGGGATACGCCGCACATCACGGCGGCTCACCTGTTGCGAGAGGTATTCGAGAGCGCCCCCTCGTTCGAGGTGGCCAGGCGCATGCTCATCGAGCGGCCCATCGCGGCGCCGGCCATATTCTCGCTTGCCGGTTTGCGGCCGTCGGAGATTGCCATTATCGAGCGCACCCAAACGCAGGCGCAGGTGCACGAAGGAAGCAACGTCGCCGCCAACCATTGGCAGGCTCCCGGCTGGCGCGGTCATGCGCGCGGCTACGACAGCGCTGGGCGTGCCTGCCGCATGCACACCATCTCGACCGAGTTCGACCCCGACTTCCGCTGGCTCGCATCGCCGCTTCTCAACGCCGAGACGCGCCTCGTGATGATCGCGGACGCTGCCGAGGGCCGGCTCATCGCGCGCGGCATCGAGGCCCGGCGTCCCGCCACCGAGACGCTCGATCTTGCCGATTGAGCCTATCCGGCGCGCGCCTTCTCGCCCGACCAGTCGACCTTCAAGGTCGAGAACATGACGACCGCCAGCATCACGAAGCCGGCCACGGCGCCCGCGAGCAGTGCATAGTCCTCGAGCTGCAGGATCAGGTAGAGCAGCCCGTAGAGCAGCGACAGCACGAGCAGCATTGCGAGCCCTTTGGCGGTGCTTTCCTGCACACGCGTCACATAGAGCGAGATGAGGCCGACCGTAGCGGACGTCGCGATGAGATAGGACCAGAGGAATCCGATCTGCTCCGCCAGCGACAAGAGCAGGATGTAGAATAGGATCATGGCAAAGCCGACGAGCAGGTACTGAACGGGATGCACGTGGCGTGCGGATCCGAGCTCGAGCAGAAACACAGCTATGAAGGCCGTGGCCAGGAACATCATGGCGTACTTCGCGGCGCGCGTGACGAGCTGGTAGAAATCGACGGGCACGATGAAGCGTACGCCGAACCCGTAAGGGTCGATGCGTTCGAGCCCTTGATCGAAGTAGGCCCATGCCTGTGGTATTGAGCGCGCGAGGTGCGGGACGAGCCAGTGCGCGGAGAATTTCGCGGGCTCGAGCGTGCGATCCGTCGGCAGGAAGGCGCCGGTGAAGCTCGGGTCGGGCCAGTCCGAGGAGAGATTGACGGTCGTCTCCTGGGCTACCGGCGCGAAGGTCAGCTCCGAGGATCCGTTCAACGTCAGCATGAACTTGAAGTCGAAGCCGCTCATCGGTGCCGTTGCGGGGGCCGCGGCCGCCGGGAACAGGCTTGTTGCCGACATAAGGCGCACATGGATGCCGTCGCGCGCCCCGGACACGCCGATGCTCGGCTCGAACGGGATCTTGGTGCCGCCGTCGATCTGCAGCGACGCTGCCGTCTTGAGGCCGGACACGTCACTGACCGCGAGCGCCAGGATCGAGTCGCGCCAGCGCACGCCATGCACTTCGGTGGCGACGTCGCTCAAATCGGGCGCGGCGAAGTGGCCTGCGAATTCGAGGTCGCCGGTGTAGACGGCCACGTCGTAGATCGAGCGGTGCAGCACCTTGCTGGCGGCGCTGCCGTTGATGTTGAGGGTCTGCGGCAGGAATACTGCGCGGCGCTCCTGCACCTCCTCGGTGCGCTTGTCGCCTACGCCGGTCGACACCACCACCGTGTACGGGACGACCAGCACCGGGCCGATGATGCGCTGCGTGCCGCCCCACTCGCGCGCCACCTCCTGGCGCACGCCTTCCGCGCGCTGCTGGCGCTCCTCGACCAGCGCCCACACGAGCAGCAGTGGGATGAGCAGCACGAGCACGAGCCCGCAAATGAGGAAGAACTTGAATCCGGGGCTATTGAGGAAGCGCCTGACCGCAACGACTACGCTCTCCACCACGCACGTCCTCTCTTCGCCTGTTGGCCAGCTCTTCACCAATTCGAACAGGAGCGGCGTGGCGCGAACAAGACGGCAATTGGGCGGGAGTTCCGGTAACTTGCGGCAGGCTCTAGGCGCTGGCGGCTTTCAACGCGGGCGCTGCGACCTCGTTCGTCCATACCTTGAAGCGCTTGAGCGTGTGCGGGCCGAAGGAGTTGATCAGCGGCACGTCGGTAGCATCGCGGCCGCGCGCGACGACGATGCGTCCCGTGCGCGGCTCGTTGTGGCGCGCATCGAACGCGTACCAGCGGTTATCGAGGAACACCTCGACCCAGGCGCTAAAATCCATGGGCGAGGGATCGGGCGGCACGCCGATGTCGCCGAGGTAGCCGTTGACGTAGCGGGCAGGGATGTTGAGGCAGCGGCAGAACGTAATGAGCAGATGCGCGAAATCGCGGCACACGCCGATACGCTCCTCGTGCGCGTCGAGCGCGGTGCGAGTCGCGCGCGCGTGCTCGTAGCCAAACGTGAGACGCTCGTGCACGTAGTCGGCGATGGCCTGCACGCGCCCCCAGCCCGGGGGCTTCGCCCCGAACAGATCCCACGCCGCCTGGCTCAGCTTGTCGGTCTCGCAGTAGCGGCTGCCGAGCAGGAACACGAGCACGTCGTGGGGCAGGCGCTCGACGGGGATCTCGGAGGCGGTCGGCACCACGGGCTCCTGGCGCCCGCTGTCGGCGATGGTACCCTCGAGACGCAAGGCGACCTCGTCGGCGGGCGCCATGAAGCGGCGGCACTGGTTGCCGAAGGCGTCGATATAGGTGGAGGTGGCGAGCAGAGGCGCACTGCGGAACGGCGTCTCGGCCTTTATGTCCGCGCGGCGTTCCGGGTGTACGTCGAGCAGGGAGATGATCGGCGTCGGTTTCGCGACGGCGAAGGTGATTTCGAATCCGTAGTTGATGAGCATGGGGCCCCGCTGGCGAGACAAAGAACGCTGGCTCGCGCGCAAAGTTCAACGCGCGGAACTGAAAACCCTGACCCTGAAGGCGTGACCTCTCCTATGGGCGCGAGCCTAGCACTGCGAGGGCGGCAGCGATATGGCGCGCAACGGCCGAGGTGCCCGAACGCTGGCCCGTCGACTGCCTAAAAACCTGGCAATTACAAGGGCAGGTGGCGTCATCGCGCGGTCACGTTTGACAGCGTGCGCTGCCTGTCGGATATTTCTGTCATGACAGAAATAACCGTAAGCAAGCCTCTGCCGCCGGCGATCGAGCGCTTCGTCGTGCATTGGGGCGAGATGGGCACCGTGTGGGGCGTCAATCGCTCGGTCGCGCAGATCCACGCGCTGCTCTATCTCTGTGATGAACCGATGACCGCGGACGACATTGCCGCCCAGCTCGCCATGGCGCGCTCCAACGTTTCCGTCAGCCTGCGCGAGCTTATGGGCTGGAGCCTCATCCGCCGCGTGCACGCGATGGGCGACCGGCGTGACTACTACGAGGCCGAGGCCGACATGTTCGAGATGGTGCGGCGCATCGCTTCGGGCCGCAAGGCGCGCGAGATCGATCCGGCTCTGGCAGTGCTGCGGGCGTGCGTGGCGGAAGCGAAATCCGATCAGCGCGTCTCCGCGGGCGCGCGCAAGCGGCTCGCCGCCATGCTCGAGTTCACCGAGACCGTCGACAAGAGCTTCGGCGAGATCATCCGCCTTCCGGCCGCGACGCTCATGGCGCTGATGAAGATGGGCGGCGCATTGGCGCGGCTCGCGACGAGAAGTAAAAAGCAGAGCCGCGCGAGACCGGCGTGAAGGTGAGCCAAAGGGGGGTGCGCATCGTGGTGGCGACCGAGCACGTGAAGGCGCAGGTTTCCCAGGACAGCATTTCCGCGCGGGCAGCGAAGCAACAACCACCATCCTCGCTCGCCGATTTGCGTTTCCGCGCCCTCATCGGCGAAGAGGCCTGGACGCGCTTGCCCGAGGCCGTGTGCCGCCGTTTCTCGAAATGCCTGGCGCCGCAGGATGCGCTCGTCTACCGGGGCGAGGTCGTGGCGACCGAGCTGTCGCGGTCAGGCCGCGTGCTTGCCTTCCTTGCGCGCGCCATCGGCTCGCCGCTGCCTCTGACCAACGGTGCCACTGGGCCTGCGCTCGTCGTCGTCACCGAGGACGACCTCCTCGGCGGTCAGAGCTGGACGCGCATCTACACGCGCCCCGGCCGGCGTCCGCAGACCGTGCACTCCGCCAAGCGCTTTCGCGGGCCTACGGGGCTCGAGGAGTACGTGGGCTATGGCATCGGCATGGCGCTTAGAGTAACGGTCGAGGACAGGGCGCTCGTGTTCCGCTCCGATCACTATTTCCTGGCGCTCGGCCATTGGCGAATGCGTCTGCCGCCGCTGCTGGCGCCGGGGGAGATGTGCATTGAGCACCGCGAGGAGGGCGGCGGCTGCTTCTCCTTCCGGCTGACGCTGACGCATCCGCGGCTGGGCCGACTTTTGCACCAGCTCGCCTATTTCCGCGATCCCTAGAGCTTTCCGGGAACGCTCGAAGGCGATACGATTACTCGAAGCGTTCGCCGGGGGCCTGAGCCCGGCGTGCCAGCGCCTTCTCGAGTCTTTAAGGCGACGCCAATGACCAGACGAGCTGTGCGCATCATTTGGATTCTCGTGGGGCTCTGCCTCGCGTTCGGGGTGCTCGCCAGCATGGTCATGCTGCTGGGCGCGCCAGACCGGCCCTGGCAGCAGGCGCTGCACGAGCTGTCGACGCTGCTCGATGTCGTCGCGCTGCTGTTGTGGATGGGCATCTTCGCCATCTACTGGTCGCGGCGGCGCCGGCGCACCTAGACCGGCAAACGCCTGCGGCCCGACGCCACTGGCGGCTGCTTGCGCGGGGCCGGGGGTCACGATAAGAAGCCTGCCTCTTCCCGCCCGCTTCCGGAGAGGTGGCAGAGTGGTTGAATGCACCGCACTCGAAATGCGGCATACTCGCAAGGGTATCGAGGGTTCGAATCCCTCCCTCTCCGCCAGCAAATATTTCCCCTAGAATTCAGTTGCTTACGCCAAGCCCAAAAGGGATTCGAACCCTCACGGGTTCCCTCGCGATTATTGAGCTAATTTAGGTGCTCCTGGGCGAGAGAAGAGGATTGGCCCGTGAGAAATCAGAATAGGCGCGAGCCGCGCAAGCCAGATCGGAGTGGCAACGAGCGAAGCGGATCGCCGAAGCTCAAGCGCAAGGACTACGAAGCCGAGCTTCGCAAGCTGCACGTCGAGCTGGTGAAGCTGCAGGAATGGGTGCGGCACGAAGGCCAGAAGATCTGCATCGTCTTCGAAGGGCGCGACGGGGCCGGCAAAGGCGGTGTCATCAAAGCGATTACGGCCCGGGTCAGCCCTCGCATCTTCAGAGTGGTGGCCCTTCCTGCGCCAACCGAGCGCGAAAAGTCGCAAATGTACGTCCAGCGCTACCTTCCGCATCTGCCGGCAGGCGGAGAGATCGTGATCTTCGATCGCAGCTGGTACAATCGCGCCGGCGTCGAGCGCGTCATGGGCTTCTGCACGGAAGAGCAAGCAAAGCGCTTTCTCGACGTGGTCCCCAACGTGGAAAAGGCCATCATCGAGTCGGGTACGATTCTGCTCAAGTATTGGCTCGAGGTGAGCCCCGAAGAGCAGACGAAACGGCTCGAGGAGCGCATCGACGATGGGCGCAAGATCTGGAAGCTCTCCAAGATGGACGTGAAGTCGTACACGCGTTGGGACGACTACTCGAAGGCGCGTGACGACATGTTCCTGGCGACCGACACCGCGTGGGCGCCGTGGTACGTGGCGCGATCCAACGATAAGAGGCGCGCGCGGCTGAACATCATCAGCCACCTCCTCAGCAAGATCCCCTACAAGGAGGTGCCGCACGAAAAGGTCAAGCTACCGAAGCGGCACATCGCGGCGGCGAGCAAACAGATCGACCACCAATTCAAGCTCGTCCCCGAAGTGCATTGAAACAGTTGCGGGGCGCAATGAGGGCTGCCGACGATACCGAAAGGCTTCGCAACCTCGGCCTCGCCGTGATTGTGCTCGGCGTGGTTATCACCGGCCTGGTGCTCGGAAGGCCGTTGCTCATTCCGCTCGCCATCGCGGTCCTGCTCTGGACTCTGCTCGAGGCGATGATCCAGGGGTTTGCACGCGTTAGCATCGGATCCTTCAGGCTGCCGCGCTGGCTTGCCACGATACTCGGGATCGCAACGGTCGCGCTCGGCCTGTATCTGGTTGCCTTCATCCTTCTCGGACAGGCCGATGCTCTGTCTGCCGCGTGGCCCCGGTATGTGGCTCGCTTCGAATCGATCGTCAGCGGTCTTACGCAATGGCTGGGGCCACAGCGGACGGCGAAGCTAAAAGAGGTTTTCGCGGCAATAGACTTGAGCGGCCGTATCCCTCAGCTCATCGCCTCTACGCAGTCGATTGTCGTCAACGTCCTACTTGTCGTGGCCTATATCGGCTTCCTGTTCGTCGAGCGCAATCATCTGGGCGAGAAGCTTGCGGCGATGCTTCCGGATGCCCGTCGGGCGGAAGAGACCTCAGCGCTCTTTGTCACGATTTCCCAGAGCGTCCAACGCTACCTCTGGATGAAGACGGCCGTCAGCGTCTTGACCGCAGTGCTGTGCTACGCCGTGCTGCGGTGGCTCGGGATCGACTTCGCCGAGACGTGGGCTCTTCTCATCTTCGTGTTGAACTACATTCCCAACATCGGCTCCATTGTCGCGGTCGCGTTCCCGGCCCTGCTCGCTCTCGTGCAATTCGACACGCTCGGCCCGTTCATCGTTCTGGTGCTTAGCCTGACCGCCATACAGCTCACCGTGGGCAGCGTGTTGGAGCCCATGCTGATGGGGAGCACCCTGAATATGAGCCCCTTCGCAATCATTCTCGGGCTTGCTTTCTGGGGAACGATCTGGGGCATCGTGGGCATGTTTCTGAGCGTGCCCATCCTCGTCGTCGTCATGATCGTCTGTGCTCACGTGCCGAGCTGGCGATGGGTGGCAATCGTGCTGTCAAAGGACGGTCGGGTTCCTGCGTGAAGCCGCGACGACCATAGGCCATCGTTGAACAACATGCCGCCGTCCCTTCATAAGTGGCTCGGCGAGCAAATGACCTGCATGAGATCTCCTTGTGGCAACCGGCCGAGCACCGGCTTCATCACAGTCAGTCAACAGCCGATGTCGCCGCCAATTTGGCGGGATATTCGACTGATCGCTAGCCACCCGCGAGAGGCCGGTTCGCAATCGCCGTCAACGGTGGTGACGGTGATAGTGGCCGCGATAATAGTGAACGTGGCGCCAGCCGCGATGATGGTAGTAGCCGTAGTGACGGTAGTGCCGGTGCGGACGATAGTAATAGCCATACCCGTAGTACGGATACCCGCCGTAATAGTAGTAGGGGTAGCCGTAGTAATGCCTGTAATAATGGTGGTGATAGGCGTGGCTCAATATCACGGCGGCGGCGATGCCTGCCGCGACCCCTCCCCACCCCCATCCGTGATGCGCCTCAGCACGCTCGGCTGAGCCGATCATGAGCATTAGCGCCATCGCCACAGAAGCGGTGACAATCGTCAGGTTGCGGGCTTTCATGACATCCTCCCTTGATTATCCGTAGCGCCGGCCTGTCCAGGGTTTCACTCTTGGAATAGGCTTGAGGTCACGGCATTGACCGGCATCAAGCCATCGCGAAGCAAGCGTAGCTCGTTTCGCGGTCGCAGTTGGCGCGCGGACGAGACGCAGTTGATGCAGTCAATTTTGCGAATGCCGGCCGTGCAGTCCTGTTGCTGCCTGGGTTGTCTACGCGGGGACGACAAGCTACGTCGGCTAGCTCCACGCCGGGACGCGGCCACCTTGACGCGAACGCAAGGCAACCGTAAGAGCCCCAACACGCCCGCCTCCCTCTCCCAGCCATCCTTCAATCATACGCGTGAGCCCTGATCCATGAAGCTCGTTCGGTTTGGTAATCCCGGTGCCGAGAAGCCAGGCATCGTGGACGCTCACGGTATGATCCGCGACCTCTCGGGCTATGTCTCCGACTTCACCGGGACGACGTTGTCGCCGCAATCGCTCGACGCGCTGCGGGGGCTCGATCCGGATGCGCTTCCGTTGGCCCCGGCGGACGCGCGCATCGGCGCCCCCGTCGCGGGCACGCGCAACTTCATCGCTATCGGGCTCAACTTTGCCGACCACGCCAAAGAGACGAACCAGGAGATCCCCTCCGAGCCGATCCTGTTCAGCAAGGCGCCGAACTGCATCGTTGGCCCCAACGACGACGTCATGTACCCGAAGGACGCCGTCAACATGGACTGGGAGGTGGAGATCGCCTTCGTCGTCGGCACGCGCGCCCGCTACGTCGCCGAGGCCGATGCGATGGCCCATATCGCCGGCTTCTGCATCTGCAACGACATCTCCGAGCGCCGCTTCCAGGTGAAGCGCGGCGGCCAGTGGGTCAAGGGCAAATCGGCGGAGACGTTCGGGCCCTTGGGGCCGTGGCTCGTCACGGCGGATGAGATCCCGGACGTGGGGAACCTCGCCATGTCGCTCGACGTCAACGGCGTGCGCAAGCAGACCGGCTCGACCAAGACCATGATCTTCTCGATCCCCTTCCTGCTCGCCTACATCACGCAGTTCATGGTGCTCGATCCCGGCGACGTGGTGACGACGGGAACGCCCCCGGGCGTCGGCTCGGCGCGCAATCCGCGTGAGTATTTGAAGGCCGGCGACGTGATGACGCTCGAGGTCGAGCGGCTCGGCAGGCAGCGCCAGACGGTGGT
>DATIZL010000123.1:0-34698 GCA_035517115.1 Hyphomicrobium sp. | reverse complement strand
GGCGCGCTCCGGCCGGCCTGCCGGGCCCTCCCTGCCGGAGCCGTTCGCGCGCTGGTTTGCCGAGCGGGGCTGGCGCCCGCGGCCGCACCAGCTGGCGCTGCTCGAGGCGGCGGAGCAGCGCCACTCGACGCTGCTCATCGCGCCGACGGGGGCCGGCAAGACGCTCGCCGGCTTTCTGCCGAGCCTCGTGAGCCTCACCCGCCGCCCGCGCGCGCGCAAAGGCGCCGGCCTGCACACGCTCTACATCTCGCCCCTGAAGGCGCTGGCCGTGGACGTCGCTCGCAACGTGACGGTGCCGATCGCTGAGATGGGGCTGCCGATCCGCACCGAGACACGCACGGGCGATACCCCCGTCAGCCGGCGCCAGCGCCAGCGCACGCGGCCGCCCGACATCCTCATGACGACGCCCGAGCAGCTTGCCCTCCTCTTGAGCCACTCCGACTGCGGGCACCTGTTCGCCGACCTCGACACCATCATCCTCGATGAGTTGCATGCGCTCGCGCCCACCAAGCGCGGTGATCTCCTGGCGCTCGACATCGCGCGGCTGCGCGCACTTGCGCCGGGCCTCCTGAGCTTCGGCTTGTCGGCAACGGTCGCGCGCCCTTCGGAGCTGCGCGCCTACCTCGTGCCCCAGCACGCCGGCGGCTCCTACCTCGAGATGGCCGACCTCGTGCGCATCGAGGGCGGCGCCAAGCCCGCGATCTCCATCCTGGAGATGGACGAGCCGGTCCCCTGGGCGGGTCACACCACGCTCTACGCGATCAAGGAAATCTACGACGCCATCGAGCGCAACCGCTTGAGCCTCGTGTTCGTCAACACGCGCATGCAGGCGGAGCTCCTGTTCCAGGAGCTGTGGCGCATCAACGATCTGGAGCTGCCGATCGCGCTGCATCACGGCTCGCTCGATATGGCGCGGCGGCGCAAGGTCGAAGCGGCGATGGCGGCCGGCACGCTGAAAGCCGTCATCGCCACCTCCACCCTCGACCTCGGCATCGACTGGGGCGACGTCGACCTCGTGATCCACGTCGGAGCGCCCAAGGGCGCAAGCCGCTTCATCCAGCGCATCGGGCGCTCGAACCACCGGCTGGAGGAGCCCTCGCGCGCGATCCTGATGCCGTCGAACCGGTTCGAGGTGCTCGAATGCCGCGCCGCGCTCGACGCGGCCGAAGCCGGCGCGCAGGACGCCGTGCTATCGCGCTCGGGCGCGCTCGACGTGCTTGCTCAGCTTGTGCTCGGCACAGCGTGCGCGGGGCCCTTCGATCCAGCCGCGCTCTACAGCGAGGTCATCTCCGCCGCGCCTTACGCCCAGCTCAAGCGCGCAACCTTCGGCCGGGTCGTCGACTTCGTGGCGACCGGCGGCTACGCGCTCAAGACCTATGACCGCTTCGCGCGGCTGAAAGCCGGACCGGACGGCACGTTGCGCATCGCGCACCCGCGTTTCGTCGAGGCCTACCGGCAGAACGCCGGCACCATCGTCGCCGAGCCGCTCATCAAGGTGCGTCTTCTGGGCCGGCGCTCGGCGCGCACAAGGGGCGCGCTCGCGGGCGGGCGTATCTTGGGCGAGGTCGACGAGTACTTCATCGAGCAGCTCCGTTCCGGTGACGCTTTCGTGCTCGCGGGCGAGGTGTTGCGCTTCGAGGGCTTGAGCGAGACGGAGGCGTTCGTGACGCGCGCGAGCGCGAAAGACCCCATCATCCCCAGCTACAACAGCGGCAAGTTCCCGCTCTCGACGCACTTGGCCGCGCGCGTACGCGCCATGCTGGCCGATGAGCGCGCCTGGGCCAAGCTCCCGCTGCCGGTCGCGGAATGGCTCGAGCTGCAGCAGCGCCGCTCGGTGATCCCCGCGTGCGACGAGGTTCTGGTCGAGACCTTTTCCCGCGGCCGCAGTCACTATCTCGTCGCCTATCCCTTCGAGGGGCGCCTCGCGCACCAGACGCTCGGCATGCTGCTCACGCGGCGTCTCGACCGCGCGGGCGCGCAGCCCTTGGGCTTCGTCGCCAACGACTACGGCATGGCCCTGTGGGGGCTGGGCGACCTGTCGCAGATGATCGCGGAAGAGCGCCTCGATCTCGCCCAGCTCTTCGCCGAGGACATGTTGGGCGACGATCTCGACGCCTGGCTCGCCGAGTCGAACCTCATGAAGCGCACGTTCCGGCAAGTGGCGCTGATCGCCGGCCTGGTGGAGCGCCGTTACCGCGGGCGCGAGAAGACGGGGCGCCAAGTCGCCATGTCCACAAACCTCGTCTACGACGTGTTGCGCCGCCACGACCCGCGTCACATCCTCATCGAGGCGGCGTGGGCGGATGCGGCCACAGGGCTCTTGGACATCGCACGGCTCGGCGATTTTCTCCGCCGCGTACGCGGACGAATCAGGCATCAACCTTTGGATCACGTGTCGCCGCTGTCGATCCCCATCCTGCTCGAGATCGGAGCGGAGCCCGTGGCGGGCCGCGCGCGCGAGGACCTGTTGCGCGAGGCCGCCTCCGAGCTCATCGAAGAGGCGCAACAAGAGGAACCCGTATGCTCGAGCTGAAGCCGGAGCGTCTCGCCTTCGACGATTTCCAGGACCAGACCATCTCGATCTGCGGAAAGCTGTTCCGCGCCGACATGTCGGGCGCGCTCTACTGGCCGAGCGAGGATGCACTCATCGTCGCCGACCTGCATCTGGAGAAGGGATCCGCATACGCCGCGCAGGGCCAGCTCCTGCCACCTTACGACACGCGCGAGACGCTGCGCCGCTTGGCCGAGGTCATCGACCGCTACAACGCCGCCACCGTGATCGCGCTCGGCGACAGCCTGCACGACGAGGAGGCCTGCCAGCGCATCGCGCTGGAAGATCTCGAGATCCTGCAGATCATGCAGGAGGACCGGGAATGGATCTGGGTGACGGGCAACCACGACCCCAAGATCAGCGAGCGGCTCGGGGGCACGGTCGTCGGCGACATCGAGGTCGAAGGCATCACGCTGCGTCACATGCCGGCCGCAGGCGATGTCACGCATGAGATTGCGGGGCACATGCACCCGGCTGCGCGCCTCTCCCTGCACGGCTACTCGATCCGGCGCCCCTGCTTCGTGGGCAACGGTCGCCGTCTCGTGCTTCCCGCCTTCGGCACCTATGCGGGCGGGCTCAACATCCTCGAGGCCGCATTCGAGCCGCTGTTTGGGGACGATGGCCTGCGCGTGTGGATGCTCGGCCAAGAGGGCCTCTACCCCGTCGCCGCGCGTCTCCTCAAGGACGACTGACGGGCTCAAGCCGTCTCGCGCCGGAACATCATCGACCCGGCGAGGCCCGCGATCACCGCCAGCATTACCGCAATGACGCCGTAGGCGAAGGGATCGCGGAACGCAAAATCGTGCAATACGCGCTCGATGCCCTTGCGCTCGAGCTTGACGCGGGCGATGTGCGCGCTCAACACCTCGCCGTTGCGGAACAGGTAGGTGCGGGCGACCAGCGGGCCGACCGGGACATTGCCCGGCAGCGAAATGGTGCTGCGGAAGAGGCTGCGGCCCGTGAAGGTGACGCCGTCCTTCGACTCGACGATATACAGGTGCTCCTTCTGCTTCAGCCGGATGACGGCCGCCTTGAAGCCCGCGAGCTCGTACTCGCTGAGCTTCCAGCGGATGCCCGGCGACGGCGTCATCTTGATGTGGGCAAAGCCGATGGAGTTTACCTCGAGCACACCCGGGCCTGCGATCTGATCGATCGGCCGCGTCGAAGCGATCGCATAGAAGCTCGGCACCGAGGCAAACAGCACCGAGGACGTGTTGATCCACACGCCCGCCACGTCGCTCTTGCGGCGCACGACGACCGGATAGGGCGTGCCTTCGACCACGACGACGACGTCATAGTAGTTGTCCGTCGCATCATCGGGCTGCTGGCTGTGGTCGATGGCGCCGAACACGAGGATCTCGTGGCCGGTGAAGCCGGTTGTCACCTCCACGCTGCGGGTGGAGACGTCGGCCTCGACCTTCTCCACCGGCGGCGGCCGCGGCTCGGCCAAGGTCGGCGCAGGCGGCTGGCGCGGACCCATCAGCACAGGCGGCAGATTGCGTTGCAGCGGGGCGCCCGCCGGTGCCTTCTGCAAGCCTTGCGCGAGCGCGGATTGCGCCAGCATCAGGGCCGCGCAGGAAGCGGCCGCAAAGCGTACGCCGATCATCCGCGTCCGATTGCCGGCCATCAGCTTACCCCGAGCAGCGGGCCGATGGAGTAGATCTCCTCGGGCCTCGCGATCAGCTCCCAGCCGATGCGCAGGCACACGAGCAGAACGAGAGCTGCCAGCAAAAAGCGCAACTGCTCGCCCTTGAGCCGCGCCCCGGCAATGACGCCGAGCTGCGCCCCGACGACGCCGCCCACGATCAAAAGCAGCGCCAGCACCACGTCGACGGTCTTGTTCTGCATCGCCTGCAAGAGCGTCGTCGCCGCCATGACGAATACGATCTGGAACAGCGAGGTGCCGATGACGATGCTCGTCGGCACGCGCAAGAGGTAGATCATGGCCGGCACCATGACGAAGCCGCCTCCCACGCCCATCAGCGCCGCCATGAAGCCGACGAAGGCGCCGATCAGGGCCGCCGGCACGGCGCTGATGTAGAGCTTCGAGCGATTGAAGCGCATCTTGAATGGCAGCCCGTGCACCCAACTGTGCTGGCCCGTCTTGCGCGCCGGCAGGGGCTGCCCCGAGCGGGCGCGGCGGATGGTGCCGATGCTTTCGATCAGCATCAGCCCGCCTACGGCCCCGAGGAAGAGCACGTAGCTCAGGGACACGAAAAGGTCGAACTGGCCGATCTGGCGCAGGATGCGCACGAGAGCGACGCCGATGACAGCGCCAACGACGCCGCCGCCGACCAGCACCAGCCCCATCTTGATATCGACATTCTTGCGCCGGTATTGCGCGATGCCGCCGGCCACCGAGGAGGCCAGGATCTGCATGGAGCCGGTGCCGACCGCGACGGCGGAGGGGACCCCCATGAAGATCAAGAGCGGGGTGAGCAGGAAGCCGCCGCCGACGCCGAACATGCCCGACAGGAACCCCACCGCGCAGCCCATGCCCAAGAAGACCGCGACGTTCACGGACATCTCGGCGATGGGCAGGTAGATGTTCATCGGTCTTGCCCGGCACCAAACCCTTAAGGGCGCTCAGCCCTGGAGTGGAGCATCGCGGAATCGGCGCTTTCCGCGTCGAACGACAGCTCGGCCGCCACGTCGAACCGCCGATCGGCTTTAGCAGCGCTTCCGTATGAGATTACGCCGTCGCGCCTTGGGCGCGGCCGGCAGCATGGGTGAGGGCGGCGCTCAAACCCTCAACGCCGCCCTTCGAAGCCACGAATGCTCCGACAGCATGCGTCGTGTCAAGGAGAGAGCTTGATGAGCGGAGCTTCGCCGCTCGAGGCGGTAAACAATGCAGTCGCGATGCGGCCGTCCGGTAAGGTCGGCGCGAGGCGCACCAGGCGACGACGGTAGTCTCAGCCGTTGTTGGTGCGGGACCGCAGCCAGGCTTGCCCGGCGACGTGGGAATCGTTCGCCATCGGGTTGGAGCGCTTCGCCTGCCACGTGTCGGCCTGCGCCGTCGCCTCCTCGGCATCGGCAGGGCTGAGCATGGCCTTGAGGCCGTCGCGATGCTTCTTGGCTTCCGCATCGCCTGACTTGGCGGCGATCGCCAGCCATTTGTAGGCCTGCTTGGCGTCCTTGGGAACGCCAAGACCGTTCTCGTAGAGCATCGCAAGATTGTATTGGCTGTCGGCGAGACCGTAGGCGGCGGCCTCCGAGAACCACTTCACGGCCGTCGCATAGTCGGGCGCAGGGCCGCTGCGGCTCGCGATCAGCACCGCAAGGTTGTGCATCGCCTTGACGTTGCCCTGCTCGGCGGCGCGGCTGTACCAGATCTTCGCGCGAGCGAAATCCTTGGCGACGCCGGTGCCGCGCTCATACATCGTGCCGAGCCGGAACTGCGACATGGCAAAGCCGCTGGCGGCCGAGCGCTGGTACCACTGGGCCGCGTCCTTCAAGTCCTTATCCGTGCCCATGCCTTCGGCGAGCCGGGCGGCGACCTCGAACTGCGCTGCGGCGTTGCCCTGCGCGGCCGCAAGCCGCAGCGAGTAGGGACCGACGGTCGCCGGCGGCAGCCGGGGCGGCGCATCGGCGCCGGTAACGCTCTCGTCCGCGCTCGCGCCGATGACGTGCTGCTCCATGAGCGCGGCCGGGGTGGGCTTGGGTGCGACCTGCACGTTGCCCTGCAGATACGCCAAACGCGCCTCCTTCGGCGAGGAGGCGGCGGGCGAAAGCGCGGCGGAGTCCGAGCGGCGCGCTTTGGAATCGGGAGCCGGGTTGGGAGCGCCCACGTCCTCGAAATTGCGGGCGCCGGGCTGGGCATCGGGGATCAGCCGCTGCGACTGCTTGGAAGGGGCCGGCGGGGCGGGCGGAGGGACGGCCGGGGGGGCGGCTTGGGCGGGCGGATTGGAATCCTCGCCATCCTGCGGCAGGACTGGAGCGGTCGCCTCCGGAGCCGCCGGCGCCGTCACCGGGGGCGCCACCGGCTCGTCGATCGTCGGCATTGCCAGATCGGCGGCCGCGGGAAGCGCGCCGTGGTGCGATGGCGTGCGCGGCATGAAGAACAGCGCAGCGGGGATCATGGCGAGAATGGTGAGAATGCTCATCAGCACGCGCGGCGAGCGGAAGAACCCGCGGCGCTTGCGCGGCTTCTGCGCGGCACCACGCTCCGCCGGCACCTCGGCAGCGCGGCCGAGGTGGGGATCGAGCTTGGTGTCGACCTTGGCGGCGGCTTTCAGCTTGGCGCGATGGGCATCGGCGATGAAATCGTGACGCAAGGCGTCGACCGGCTGCGGCGCAGTGCCGGGCATCACGTAGTTCGACGGCGCGCTGTCGCGATCGGTCGCGAAGGCAGCCTCGAGATCGAACGGAGGCGCGGTGAACATCCCTTGCGGCGCCGGCGCCTCAGCCGCCTCCTCGGGGGCCTCGGCATAGGTGTGCGGCTCGGGGGCGCCGAAGTCTGCCCCCTCAGCATGCTGCTCCGGCTCAAAAGTTTGCGCGGCCGGCTCGCCTTCGGGCTCGGACGGCTGCATGGGGATGGGCGCGTAGGTCGTCGACTGGGGCGCGCCGGCCTCCTGCTGCGCGAGCTCGATCGAATCGATACGGTCGAGCACGCGGATGATCGCCTGCTGCATGGTCTCCAGCATGCTGGCGTTGTTCTCGTCGCTGTGGCGGCGCTCGTTGATGAGGTTTTCCAGCAGGTCGCGCACCTCGCCGATGCCGCGCGTCTGCGTCTCGCGCTCCTCGCGGTCGGCGAAGCGGGCGGCGGCCTTCTGAGCGGCCGCCGTCGCCATCTCCTCGAGGTCGGCGCCGCGAATGGCGTTCTGGCTGATGAGGTCGGCCAGGCGCTCGTGCGAGAGCTGGCCGGCGATGGTGGCCAGTTGCGAGCTGATCGCCTCCAGCCCGGCCGTATCGTGGCTCGATCCCATGCCGCTGGCAAAGACGCGTGTCAGCCGCTCATCGGAAAGCTGGGCGGCGAGCGTGCCGAGATGCGCGTCGATGGCGTCGAGGCGCGCGTACTGGCGGCGAAGCTGATCGAGCTGCGCGCTGATCTCCTCGATCTGTGCCTCGGCGAGGCGCAGCTCCTTCAAGTCGGCGCGGGTGGCCATGCCGTCGAGCGCCGAGCTCATGCGCGCCTCGAGCTGGTCGAAGCGCTGGCCGAGCTTCAAGAGCGCGCTATCGGGCCGCATCTCGGCGAGCGACTCTTGGATACGGGCCGCGATCTCGGCGAGCCGCTGGTCGAGCCAGGCGGGCTCGATGGCGGCAAGGGCCGCGTGCTCATGCTGCGTCTCGGCCGAGTGCTGCTCGGCAGCATTGACGGCGGCATGGGCCGCCTCGCGGGCATAGCCGAGGAAGGCTTCCCCGGACTCGTAGAAGCGGGCGAGGGCGCGCGCGCTTTCCTCGCTCCACGGGCTGTCGGATTTCGCCGGTCCGCCGAGCGCGATCACCTCGTCGGGTGCAACGCGCGTCACGCGGACGCCTTCATCGCCTCCGGTGCGGGGCTTTGCCGGTGCCGGCGCGGCGGCAGACGTTTGCGGCTGGGCCGCACCCGAGACCTCGTGCAGGACGGGCTTCGGCAGCGCGGTCTGGTACACGAAGCCGCCGCTCAGCTCGGACAAGCGCTCGCCGAGGCGCTGCATCTGCTGCTGGATGCGCTCCACGTCGGGAGCGAACTCGCGCGGCATCTGCGCCCTGATCGAGCGGGCCTCGTCCGACAGCGAGGCGAGGCGCTCGCGCATCTGCTCCAGCCGTGTCATCTGGCTCGGCTCAGCCGGGGCGGCGTCCGCTCGGCCATGCATTTCCTTTGGAGCTTGTGTCGGCATCTCGGTCCCTTGGGGCGCGCTGGAGTGGGAGAACGGGGTCGGGGCGGCCGCCTAAGGCCGCGCGAAAAGGTGCAAATCGCTCGCCTTAAAGCTCAACGAGTCTCGGTAAATGTTCAGTTAAGCGGCCCCCGCAATTCGCCCCAAAAAGAGCCTAACCGCCCCAAAAAGAGACGCGGCCACGCAGAATTTGAGCCTTTCGCCTTAGTCTCGGGGTATCCTTGCCACTGAGAAGAATTGCCGGCCGGCCGCCGGCCAAGCGTGGAGGACGGCATGCGCAGATCAAGCTTCGTCGGCTTTTCGCTGCTTGCGTTGGCGCTTGTAGGTGTGGCGCTGATGGCGGTGCCCGGCCCCAAGGCCGAGGAAACGAAGGCCGAGGAAACGAGCGGCCGCTATTCCATGACGACGACGCCGAACGGGGTGGTGCGCCTCGACCGGGAGACGGGGGCCATGGCGGTCTGCACGGGGACGGCGGGCCAATGGTCGTGCCAGGATATGAACGACAGCCAGCGCACGCTGACCGCCGAGATCGACCGGCTGCGTGCGGAGAACAAGTCGCTGAAGGAGCAACTCGACCACGTGGACCAGAATCTGGGCCTCAACGACAACGGCTCGGATACGCCGCCTAAGCCGAAGTTCACGCTGCCGACCGAGCAGGACGTCGACCGGGCGTTCGACTACCTCGAAGCCATGGCGAAGAAGATCCACGAGCGGCTCGACAGGTTGCAGGAGCAGCAGGAGCACCCGGGCAAGGCCCTGTAGCGGCTCCTCGCTAGCGCGTCAGATGAGCGAAACCACGCGCACGAAGGCGAAGGGCGCCCTCGATCAGGCCTTTAGGACGCTGCACGTTGACACAGGCGGCGCCGGCCTCACGCTGATAACCGAGGCCGTGGGCAGCTGGCTCGCCGAGATCGACGCCATCGACGGGCTGCTGACCCTGTTCATCCGCCACACCTCGGCGTCGCTCATCATCCAAGAGAACGCCGACCCCGACGTGCAGACCGATCTCGTCAACGCGCTCGACCGCCTCGCCCCCAGAGAGGCGCCCTACTCGCACACGATCGAAGGTAGCGACGACATGCCGGCGCACGTCAAGGCCGCGTTGACGGCGACCTCGCTGTCGATCCCGGTGCGTGCCGGCCGCATGCTGCTCGGCACCTGGCAAGGCATCTACGTCGCCGAGCATCGCGACCGACCGCACAGCCGCGAGGTCGTCCTGCACTACCTCGGCACGCGCGCCGCCGGCTAGCCCTTCGCCGCCTTGCCGAACTTGCGTGTCGCTGCAACGAGCTCGTGGATGATGCCTGGCTCGCTCATGGCGTGACCCGCGTCGGGAACGATGCGCAGCTCGGCCGCGGGCCATGCTTCTTTCAAGTCGCACGCGTTCTTGACCGGGGTCACCACGTCGTAGCGGCCGTGCACGATGACACCGGGAATGTCGCGGATAAGGGCGGCGTCGCGCAGGAGCTGGCCGTCGGCGTCGAAGAAACCGCGGTTGACGAAGTAGTGGCATTCGATGCGCGCAAACGCGAGCGCATAGGCGTCGAGGCCGAACTGCTTGATGCGCTCGGGGTCCTGAATGAGCGCGAGCGTCGAGCCCTCCCAGATGCTCCATGCCTTCGCCGCGGCGAGCCGCACGGCGGGGTCGGGATGGGTGAGGCGCTTGTGGTAGGCCGCGATCATGTCGCCGCGCTCCATGGGCGGGATCTGGCCCAGATAAGCCGCGAACGCCTCCGGGAAGATCCAGCCGCAGCCCTCCTGGTAGAACCAATGGAGCTCGCTGCGGCGAAGCAGGAAGATCCCGCGCAGGATCAGCTCCGCGACGCGGTCGGGGTGCTTCTCTGCGTAGGCGAGCGCCAGCGTCGAGCCCCACGAGCCGCCCAATAGCTGCCAACGCGCGATACCCAAATGCTCGCGCAGGCGCTCCATGTCGGCGACGAGATCCCACGTGGTGTTGGCCTCGATGGACGCGTGCGGCGTCGAGCGGCCGCAGCCCCGCTGGTCGAACAGGATGATGCGGTACTCGGCCGGGTCGTGGTAGCGGCGCATGTTGGCGTTGGAGCCGCCCCCGGGGCCGCCGTGCACCATGAGCGCCGGCTTGCCGTGGGGGCTGCCGCACTCCTCGAAATAGATCTCGTGGCCGCCCGTCACGGCCAGGCGTCCGGTGCGATAGGGCTCGATCGCGGGGTAGAGGCTCAAGCGTTGCGGAGCGGACATGAGCTGAAGGTCCTGGAGAAGACGTGGAGGCTTACGTCCCCGGAGCGGATGGGGCAAGCCCGTTGCGAGCGAGGGGCACCTAAGCGCGTTCCCGGTTCTTGAGGCGCATCAGCCGCATCTCGCGGTCGTACACCACCTCGCCGCCGGGAATGCGGATCTCGCGCACGAGCTCCAGCATGCTCCGCGTCGGGCCCGGCGTGGCGAGGCTCGCGAGCACCGCGCCCAGCGCTCCCGCCGGAAGGCCCACGATGCCGGAGAGCGCGCCATCGAGGCCGATGATGTGCGCCTCGCCGGCGAGGATGGTCAGCACGGCGACGGTAAACCCGCACCCCATGCCGGCGAGCGCGCCAAAGCCGTTCATGCGCTTCCACCAGATCGAGAGCACGAGCACCGGAAACAGCGTCGAGCCGGTGATGGCAAAGCACCACAACAGCAGGCGCAATGGGTCGGTCGGGGCCAGGAGCGTGAAGGCGCCGCCGAGCAGCGCGACGCCGGCAATGGAGATGCGCCCCACCAGCATACGCGCGTCCTTTGGCATCGGCTCCCAGGAGAGGCCGTTGATGACGTCCTCCGTCACCACGTTGGCAAGCGCCATGGTCGCGGCCGTTGCAGCGACGAGAGCCGCGGCGACGATGCCGGCGGCTGCAAAGTAGACGAAGACGTTCGGCAGCCCGGCGGCGACCGGCAGGCTTAAGAGCACCGTGTCGCGCGCGAGCTTGAAGCTCGTGAATACGAGCGGGCTTGCGGTCGCATCGAACTGCATGAAGCCGAGCCGCACTAGCTCCTGCATCCAGTCCGGCAGCCGCGCCGGCGAGCCTTCCTTCACCACGTCCATGATGAAGTCGCGCATGAACACCGACACCGACGCGGCGGTCAGCATGGTGAGCCCGAAAAACACGGTTGCCCAACCGAGCGACTTGCGCGTCTCGTAAACGCCGGGCGTCATCGTCACGCGCGGCAGGAGCCACGGCGAGGCGGCGATGCCGGTCAGCACCGTGAGCATGGCGACGACGAAGGCGCCCGGACCTATGCTGCCGAACGGCGCGGTAAAGCGCTTGGCGACGGCGGCGAAGCCCTCACCGGGCAGCATGAAGTCGAACCGCGGCGCCGCCACGACGGGAATGCCTTGCGAGGCCTCGTTGTAGACGAGCTGGCGCAGCAGGGGCCCGTGGGTCAGCTGCGGCAGCGGGAAATTGGTCACCATCACGGCGACGATGGCGACCGGCACCATGAGGGCGAGGAGCGCGGCGATCGCCTGCCCGCTGCTCGACCAGTTGAACGAGCGCATGCCGCCGACCACCACCGTCGCGATCATCGCCAGCACGAGCAGGAGCACCATCGCCCCCCGCGATTGACCCGACAGCCACGCCGCCGCAAACGCGCCCATGCCGAGCTCGGCCGCGAGCAGCAAAAGCAGCGGCACCGCGATGAGCGCGGCGGCAAGGATGCGCACCGGCTTGCTTTCGAAGCGGCGCCCCAGATAGCTCGGCACCGTGAACGCCCCGAACTTGCGCAGGAACGGCGCCAGCATCACGGCCATGACGACGAAGCCGGCAAGGCCGCCGATGACGAGGCAGAGCGCATCAAAGCCGATGAGGAAGAAGGTGCCGGTCAGGGCAACGATGCCGGTGGCGCCCATGGCCGCGCTGGCGAGCCCGAGCCCCGTATAGCCCGCGGGCACGCGCCGCCCAGAGGCGAAGAACTCGAGCGCCTCGCGGCTCGGCACGCTGACCCCGATCGCGCAATAGAGCACGAGCGGCCCCAGCAGCATCCCCCAGCGCAGCAGGACCTCGGAGGTGCCGAGCTGCTCGAAAATCATGAGCAGCAGCACGAGCCCGGTGAGCAGGCTGACGAAGATGCCGAAATAGGCCCCGAGCCGCGGATTGACGAAGCGGGCGCGTGAGGTTGTGATCATCGGCAAGATCCGCGCGCGCGCCTCAATTGTCCTCGTGTGCCCCGTGCCAGTGGTCGATGACGTCCTGGCGGTTGACGAAGCTCGCGACCGTGAAGATGGCGATGATGGCGATGCCGTGGGCGCTCAGGAAATAGCCGAGCGGGAAGCCGAGGAACCTCGCAGTGTTGAGGCTCGACGCGTAGAGCGGCAGCACGATGATGAGCACCAGGAAGGGCACGACGCTCGCCAGCATCTGCCATTTCGTGTGCCGCCAGTAGGGCTTGCGTTCCTTGCGCTCCATCATGGCCAGTTATCCCCCGAGGTTCCCGAATCTCGCGCCCAAGAAGGCGCTACAGTTGCGACCCTGTTATGGCGCAGGCAAGCTCCTTGGCCAAAGTGCCATCTTAACGGTGCTGCCAGATTGCTTAAGAAGGCTCGCGGAGCCCGCAAAATCGGAGGATGCGCATGCGACACATGTGGGACGAATTCAAGGACTTTGCGATGAAGGGCAACGCGCTCGATCTCGCCATCGGCGTGATAATCGGTGCGGCCTTCTCCCCCATCGTGTCGACGCTCGTCGCCAACGTCATGATGCCGATCATCGGCTACGTCACGGCGGGGGTAAACTTCTCCAATCTGGAGTTCGTGCCGGTCGAAGGCGTCGACATCAAGTACGGGCTGTTCTTGAACGCGATCATCCAGTTCTTGATCACCGCGATCGCGCTGTTCTTCTTGATCAAGGCGATCAACGTCGTGCGCAAGCCCAAGGCCGCCGCGCCCCCGCCACCGACGCAGTCGGAAATCTACCTCAAGGAGATCCGCGACGCGCTGGTGAAGGGCAAGTAGAGATCGAGCAAACAATCCGAGTGGAGGCCCGCGATGGACAAAGTGATCACCGCTCTCATCGGTGCCGCACTAGGGCTCGGCGCCATTTGGTTCGGCCTGCGGCTGCATTTCGGATCGTGGTACGTCGACGGCCCGTGGGGCTACGTCGGTGCCGCCCTATGCGGAGCGCTCGTGGCCTTGCTTCTCCGCCACGCCTTGCGCCGCGAGTTGGGCTGGCCCTAACCCAGCCGGGCCCGGTTGAGCGGCTACTACCGGCGGCAGCAAGGCCCACGCCACGCGCAGCAGCCGTACGGGTAGGGATAGGGCCCCCAACGGTGGCTCCAGAATGGATAGGGGTAGGCGATGTAGTAGGGCCCTGCAATGCGCCGGCCGGCGGCGGCGTCCGTCGACGCCGTCGCGAGCGCAGCGGCCGAGACGACGGCCAAGACAAGGGCATACCCGAGCAGCTTCATGTTGGCGCTCCACACAATAACTCGGCAAGGATCGCTCATGGGAGTGAAGCGTCCGTGAACGCGCGCGTCGGGGCACGCGCAAGACGGCGCCCCGGCTTCTCCCATCGCCCTCGGATGTGGTACAGGCAGAAGAGCGCGGGCGTAGTTCAGTGGTAGAACGTCAGCTTCCCAAGCTGAATGTCGTCGGTTCGATCCCGATCGCCCGCTCCATATCCCTCTGCACAGCAAATCCCGCGAGCTCGCGTGCCCCTAGCGGCCAGCGGCCCTGCATTTTCCGCAACGCTCAGCGTGGAACGGTCCCGGCGCCGACCCGTTGACCTGCCCATGAACGGTAGCTCGTCCAATACAGCCGCCGTCCTCGTCGTCGAGGACGAGCCGCTCGTGCGCATCTATCTCTCCGACGTGCTCGGGCAGTCGGGCTTCGACGTCATCTCGGCCACCAACGGCGTCGACGCGCTCGCGCTCGCCAAGCGCAAGGACGTGTGCGCGGTCGTCAGCGATGTCGCCATGCCTGGCCCCGTCAACGGGTTCGAACTCGCCCGGCGCGTGAAAAGCGCCTGTCCGCGCACCGGTGTCATCCTCGTGTCGGGGGTGATGGAGCCCGCGGGCTATCACCTGCCGCGCGGCGTGCGCTTTGTAACAAAACCGGTCAAAGCTGCGACGCTTCTGCGCCTGGTGCGCGAGGTCGCCGATCCGCGCGCAATACTGCCCGAGACGTAGGCGCTCCGGGCTGCGGTTGGAGAGGAACCGGAGCCTCGAGCCGGCGTTATCAAGAAGAGATCGCACGCGTTTTTTGCGCTCTTGCTGCACATGAGCCTTGGGCTGCAAAGGGCGGCTTTTCGCATGGAACGAACCCTGAAGGCGGACCCGGAGAAGCAGCGCTCGCAACGCCAGCCGCCGGCGCATCCCTTGAGCTTCATCGTGCAGAAGCCGGACGACCGGCTATCGCATTTCGACCTGCGGCTCGAGCTCGACGGCGTGCTGAAAAGCTGGGCAGTGTCGCAGGGGCCTAGTCTCGACCCCGAGCAAAAACGCCTCGCCGTGCGCACCGAGGACCACGTAATGCAGTCCACCGGGCTCGAGGGCTCGATTCCGAAGCCGCAAGTCAGCCTAGATGGCCACGGCCTCTGGGACGCCGGCCACTGGCGTCCCCGGGGCGATCCCCGCGACGGGTTGCGCAAGGGACTTTTGAGGTTCGATCTCGACGGCACGCGGCTCAAGGGCGGGTTCGCGCTGTTGCGGCTCGCCAAGACCGCGCGCGAAAAACGGGAGAATTGGCTGCTCGTTAAGGAAGGCGACGCATATGCTAGGCGCTCGAAGGATGGCGCTGAGCAACCGCGGTCTGGCCTTTCCATGGCGCGCACCCCTGCGCAACTCTCCGCCGACAGGGCGCTCGGCCCGCACGGCGATGCCGAAACGCGATTGCCGCGCTTCGTCGCTCCGCAGCTCGCCACGCTCGTTGCCTCGCCGCCCAAAGGCGACGAGTGGCTGCACGAGATCAAATATGACGGCTACCGGGCGATCGCCGCGCTCGGCGGCGGCCGCGTTCGCATCTACACCCGTTCGGGCCAGGACTGGACGGAGAAGTTCGCGAGCGTCGCGCGCGCGCTGCAGAAGCTGCCGGTGCAAAATGCGCTGCTCGACGGCGAGATCGTCGCGCTCGACAAGCAGGGCCGCAGCCGCTTCGGGCTCTTGCAGCAGGGGCTCAAGGGAGGGGAGACGCCCCTCACCTACTACGCGTTCGATCTGTTGGAGCTCAACGGCCGCGACTTGCGCAAGGAGCCGCTCATCCGCCGCAAGGAGATTCTCGAGAAGCTGTTGCTGTCGCCGCCTCCCGGCATCGCCTACAGCGCGCACGTCGTCGGCCACGGGGACGAGATGTTCGCCAAATCGTGCCGCATGGGTCTCGAAGGCGTCGTCTGCAAGCGCGCCGACAAGCCGTATCTGTCGCAACGTACGAAGAGCTGGCTCAAGGCCAAGTGCAGCGGCAACGACGAGTTCGTCATCGGAGGCTACCGGGTGTCGAACAAGAAGGGGCGCCCGTTCGCCTCCCTCCTCCTTGGCGAGTACGTCGGCAAGGATCTGCACTTCCGCGGGCGCGTCGGGACGGGCTTTGACGCCGCGCTGCTCGAGGAGCTCGGCGAGCGCCTGTCGCACCTGCAGCGCAAAACGAGCCCGTTCGTCGACGCGCCGCGCGACATCGGGCGCGACGCCCGTTGGGTGGAGCCCCGCCTTGTGGCACAGATCGCCTACACCGAGCGAACCGCAGACGATCGCCTGCGCCACCCGGCCTATCTGGGCCTGCGCACCGACAAGCCCGCGAAGGACGTGCAATCGCAACCGGCAAAGCCATGGCGAACCGCGACGCGCAAGACGACGAGATAGACGGCATACGGCTTACGCACCCCGAGAAGGTGCTGTTCGCCGGGGCCGCCATCACCAAGCTGGACCTTGCCGAATACCTCGTGACCGTGGGCGAGCGCATGCTGGCGCACGTCAGCGGACGCCCGTTGAGCCTCGTGCGTTGCCCTGAGGGCACCGCCAAGGAATGCTTCTTCCAGAAGCATATGTCGAAGGGCATGCCGCCGGCGCTGAAATCGGTGCCCGTCGAGGAGGACAACGGCAAGGTCGCCCAATACCTGATGATCGACAGCGCCGCGGGCCTCGTCGGCGCGGCGCAGATCGGCGGGCTCGAGATCCACCTGTGGGGCTGCCACTGGAAAACGCTCGAGCATCCCGACCGCATGGTGTTCGACCTCGACCCCGATGGAGGCCTCACCTTCGCCGATGTGCGCGAAGCGGCGCGCGACGTGCGCAAGCTGCTCCAGGCCGCAAACCTCGAAAGCTTCGCGCTAGTGACGGGCGGCAAGGGCATTCACGTGGTGGTGCCGCTCGACGCCTCGCAGGGTTGGGATGAGGTCAAGGCCTTCGCCAAGGGCGTCGCGGTCAGGCTCGCCGAAACCGAGCCCGGCCGCTTCGTCGCCACCATGTCGAAGGCGAAGCGCAAGGGGCGCATCTTCATCGACTGGCTGCGTAACGAGCGCGGCTCGACCGCGATCGCCCCTTATTCGCCGCGCGCCAAACCGATGGCGAGCGTCGCCACGCCCGTGGCGTGGGCCGAGCTCTCCCGCATCGAGGCCGCGAACGAATTCACCATCCCCACGGTCCTGCGGCGGCTGCAGCAGCTGAAGAGCGATCCGTGGAAGGGCTACTTCTCGGTGCGCCAGAGCATCGGCCGCAAGGCGGCACAGTTCTTCGCTTAAAAGACCGCTCACAGCGTCAACCGCGCGGTGTGCTCGGTCTTCTCCCAATAGTAGGGGGCGGTCACGAGCTGAAACAGCGCGCGATAAGCGGCGTAAGAGATCGCGAGCCAATAGAGCGGCATCAGCGCGGCGTGTGCGGCAAGGCCGAGGCGCCCGCGCCGCGCCGCCGCCACGCTCCCCAGCGCAATGGCGCTGACGTAGCCGGCAACGAGGTTGAACACGCCGAGCCACAGGAGCGATTCGCCCGCGAGCGTGTGGGGGACGCCGATGAGCCGGCCTTCGCACAGGTCGAGCGCCAGCAGCGCGTAGAACCACGGGTGCACGAGCGAGGACAGGATCAGCCCTCCCATGAGCACCTGCAGGCCGAGGAAGCGTTTGGGCCCCAGCTCGCGCCACAACCGGCGCGGCGAGCGCATGTGCACGAGGTAGGTCTGCATCCAGCCCTTGAGCCAGCGCATGCGCTGGCCGAGCCAGATACGGAGCGTCGGCGGTGCCTCCTCCCACGTGGTTGAGGAAAGCATGCCGACGTGCCAGCCGGCGCGCGCGAGGCGGATGCCGAGATCGGCGTCCCGCCCAGAGGGACGGGCAGATCGAAACGCTCGAGCGTCGGCAGGAGGCAGTCGAACAGCGCCGTGTATTCGATGGTGAATTGGCGCGTGAGCGGTATTATGGCGCAAACGCCTTGCGCCATAATACCGCGCGTGAGCCAGCTTGCTCGTGAGTTGTAGATGTTGAGCCGCGCCTGCAGGCAGCCCAAGCGCCGCGGCGAGCCGATGAGCCCGGCGAGCGCACGGCGCAATTGATCGGGCTCGGGCAGGTCCTCCGCGTCATAGACGACGACGTAGTCGCCGCACGCGAACTGCAGCGCGTACTGGATCGCGCGCGGCTTCGTGCGCGGCTCGCCGTCCGGCACCACGAGCACGCGCATGTGCGGGGGAAGCGGCGTCGCCCACAACGCCGCTTGCGTCTCGCCATCCACGCTCTCGACGATGAAGATGATCTCGAGCCGAGGGGCCGGATAGTCGAGAGCCGCCAGTGCCTTAAGAAGATGGGGGACGACGCCCGCCTCGCGGTAGAGCGGCACGAGCACCGTGTAGAGCGGCATCAGCTCCATCTCGACGCGCACGGGCGCAGGCTCGGCGGCGAGATCTGCCCGCGTGAAGAGGAGCCAAAGCGCGGCCGAGCGCAGCGCCACGGCGAACAGAAACGGGATCGCCATCACGGCAAGCAGCACGGCGAGCGTCGTCTCGGGCGCGTGCGCTGCGCCGAAGCCAATCGCGGCCGTGATGCCCGCGAGCGCGGCCTTTTGCCAGCGCCAAAGTCCCGTCGCGGCCGAGAGCTCAGGCGTGCGGGCGGCAAGGCCCCACGCCGCCTCGTCGATCCGGGCGGCCTCCGCTCCCGGTGCTAGAAACGAATCGCCGCGCGCGCCCACTGGGCGGCGTCGGCCCCCTACCGCGGTGCTCAGACGCTGCACGACAAAACCCCTCCCCCCAGAGGGTCTAAGATGGTGATCTTGCCATAGTGTTCGGTGTATCCATAGCGAGTTCGAATCTCTGGCTCCCCCGACAGCGAAAGCACATGCCCCTGTCTCCGACGGCCGCCTGCGCCATCAACCCCGGCCTCTATGCGTACCGGCAGCGCCCGTGGCGCCGTCTGGCCATGGCGGTAGTTGCGCTGCTCGCCGTCCTAGCCTGGGCCCCGGGCACGGTGCTCGCGCAGGACGCCGATGCCGATGCGGCGCCCCCAGCGCCTGCCGACTCCGGCGATCCGACGCGCCGCGTCGTCGTCCGCTTCCTTACCGAAAGCGATTTCCCGCCGTTCGACTTCTACGACGAGGATGGGGTGCTGGTCGGCCTCAACGTCGACGTGGCGCGCGCCATTTGCCTCGAGCTCAACACCGCCTGCGACATCAAGGTGCGGCCGTGGGGCGAGCTGCTGCCGGCATTGAGGCACGGCGAGGCCGACGCGGTCATCGCCTCGCACGCGGTGACGCCGCAGAACCTCGCGCAGGTCGACTTCACCGACCGCTACTTCTACATGCCCGGGCGCTTTGCCGGCAAAACTGGCGGCGAGGCCGTCGAGATGACGCCGGAGGGCCTCGAGGGCAAGCGCATCGGCGTCTCCAAGAACACCGCGCACGAAGCCTTCCTCAAGGCGTTCTTCCGCTCGAGCGCCATCCGCTCCTACGAGAGCAGCGAGCTTGCGCGGGACGCGCTTCTGCAGGGCGAGGTCGACTTCGTGTTCGACGACGGCGTGAGCCTCGTGTTCTGGCTGCACGGCACCGCGTCAAAGCGCTGCTGCGAGCTCAAAGGCGGCCCCTACCTCGAGCCCAAGTACTTCGGCGACGGCATGGCCATCGCCGTGCCGAAGAACGACCAGCAGATCAAGACGCTGATCAACGGCGCGCTGACGCGGTTGCGCGCCAACGGGCGGCTCGACGAGATCGTCGAGCGCTATTTCCCCATCAAGGTTTACTAGAGCCACAGGGCGCAATCGAAGGACGGCGAGGCCCGATTTCGGGCCTGCCCGCGCGCCTCTGCGTCACCTTGCATCCGCCCATTAACCAATAATGCAACACTCAGCTAAGCCATTGTCACAATACTGCAATTTGAATCCGGTCATGGTCACTCACGACGCTTCGTCGAAGGAGAACCTCGAAAGGCGCCCCATGGCCGAATACCGCACGCTGTTCATATCCGACGTCCATCTGGGGACGCGCGCGGCCCAGGCTGATCTGCTTCTCGACTTTCTGAAGGAAGCGGAGGCCGACACCATCTACCTCGTAGGCGACATCGTAGATTTCTGGCGCATCAAGCGCGGCGCCATCTGGCCCCAGGCCCACAACGACGTGCTGCAGAAGCTCCTGCGCAAGGTGCGCAAGGGCGCGCGCATCATCTTCATCCCCGGCAACCACGACGAGGGCATGCGCCAGTACTGCGGGCAGCATTTCGGCGGCATCGAGATCGAGCACCAGGCGGTCCACACCACCGCCGACGGCCGGCGCTACCTCATCATCCATGGCGACGAGTTCGACGTGGTCGTGCGCTACGCCAAGTGGCTCGCCTTCCTCGGCGACCGCGGCTACGAGCTGGCGTTGTGGATGAACCACCCGCTGAACTTCATCCGCCGCCGCTTCGGGCTCGGCTACTGGTCGCTGTCCTCGCACCTCAAGCAGCGCGTCAAGACCGCGGTCAACTTCATCGGCGAGTTCGAGAAGTCGCTCTCGGACGAGGCCCGCCGCCGCGGCGTCGACGGCGTGATCTGCGGCCACATCCACCACGCCGCCTCGCGCCGCATGGGCGATATCCACTACCTCAACACCGGCGACTGGGTTGAGAGCTGCACCGCAATCGGCGAGAAAGAGGACGGCAGCTTCGAGCTTATCCGTTGGCTCGACGTGATCGAGGCGCGGCGGCGCAAGAGCGAAGCCCGGCTTACGGAAGCCTTGCAGGTCGCCTGATGCGCATTCTCATTGCGACGGACGCATGGCACCCCCAGGTGAACGGGGTGGTGCGCACCTACGAGCGGGTGCGAGAGCAGCTCAACGCGCTCGGCGTGGAGCTGTCGGTGCTGGCGCCGCACGAGTTCCGCACCGTTCCTTGTCCGACCTACCCCGAGATCCGGCTCGCGGTTCCGGGCTTCCAGCGCCTTGCGCAGCGCTTTCATGCCTTCCGCCCCGAGGCCGTGCACATCGCCACGGAGGGCCCCATCGGGTGGATGGCCCGGCGCTACTGCCGCGTGCGGCGCCTTCCGTTTACGACGAGCTTCCACACCCGCTTTCCCGAGTACCTCGCCCAGCGCCTCGCGCTTCCCGCCCAATGGACGACGGCCGTGCTGCGGCGCTTCCACAATGCCGGAAACGGCTTGATGGTCGCCACGCCCTCGCTCGCCCGCGAGCTCGAAGCCCAAGGCTTCGAGCGCATGCTGCCGTGGACGCGCGGCGTCGATACCGGGCTCTATCGCCCGCGTCCCGTGCGCCTGTTCGGCGAGGGACCGGTCTTCCTCTACGTCGGACGCATCGCGGCCGAGAAGAACATTACGGCGTTTCTCGATCTCGATCTGCCCGGTCGCAAGGTCGTGGTCGGCGGCGGCCCGCAGCTCGAGGAGCTGCGCGCGCGCTATCCGGGCGTGCACTTCACCGGCAAGAGGACGGGCGAGGAGCTCGCGCAATGCTACGCGTCCGCCGATGTGCTCGTGTTCCCGAGCCGCACCGACACCTTCGGCATGGTGCTGCTCGAAGCCATGGCCTCCGGCCTGCCGGTTGCGGCCTTCCCGGTGACCGGGCCGGTCGACGTTGTGAGGCCGGGCGAGACGGGGGTGCTGTCGGAGGATTTGCGCCAGGCCGCGCTCGACGCGCTTGCGCTCGACCGGGCGCGGGTGCGCGCGCGTGCGCAGGATTTCAGTTGGGAGAACGCGGCGCGTCTCTTCCTCGCCAACGTCACCACGGCGTGCCTCAAGGAGCCGGCGCCTGCGAAAGTGCTGCGCAGCCTCGCTCCCGCCAAGCGTCTATCGGAGACGCCGCGCCGGTCCTGACGTTCTAAGGTGCGGGGAGCGGGGCGGGCGCGAGCGCTCGCGTTCATCGAGCGAACCTGAGTAGCTGCGTGGGCTTTGAGAGAAACGCCGGCTGATGCGCCGGCGTTCCAGGTTCCTACTTCTTCGGCATCTCGGCTGCGAACTCGGCCTCGAGCGACTTCTCCAGCTCGACGAGATCGGCCGGCAGCGGCATGCCGAAGGCCTTCAGCTCGTTGAGCTTCTCCATGAGCTGCAGATAAAGCTCGTGGCGGTCCGCCGGCTCGTTCTGCATCTGCGTCATCAGGATGCCGAGCTCTGATTTCACGTCTTCAAAGGCCATCTGCGCTCCTTTCGGCATGACTCTAGCGGTCTTGAAGCAGTCTATATGGGAAATGAGTTAGCGTTCAGTCTCCGATGGACGCGGGCCCCGGGGGGCAATTTGCATACCTGGAAGCGCAGGGCCTGGCCCTATAGGCTGGCCCCAATGCAGTGTTCGCGGAGGCGTTGAATGGTCCACGACCTCGTAGACAGCGCGTCCTATATGGCGCACGGCTACTGCCTGCTGTGGAAGCCCTGGCTCGTCGTTCTGCACGCCGGCTCCGACCTTCTCATATTCCTCGCCTACTTCGCCATTCCGGCCGCCATCTGGCTCTTCCTGCGCCAGCGCCCGGACCTGGAGCTGAAGCCGCTCGCCATCCTGTTTGCGGCCTTCATCTTTCTGTGCGGGCTCACCCACCTCGTGCAGATGGTGACGCTGTGGTGGCCGATCTACGAGACGCAGGGCGTGCTCAAGGCGGTCACCGCCTTCGTCTCGCTGGCGACCGCGCTCATGATCTTCCCGCTCATTCCGCGGGCTGTCGCCGTCCCGAGCCCCCGCGCGCTGCAGACCGCCAACGAGGGGCTGAAGCGCGAGATCGATGCGCACGAGGACACGCTGCAACGGCTGCGCGAGACACGCGACACGCTCGAGCGGAGTGTGGCGGAGCGCACGCGCGAGCTCGCGCACTCGAAGGCGCGGCTCGAGGCCCTGATCACGGCGTCGGCGCAGATCGTGTGGACGACGGAGGCCGACGGCAACGTCGACGAGGACTCGCCGTCCTGGCGCGCCTTCACCGGGCAGACCTACGACCAATGGAAGGGCAGCGGCTGGCTCAACGCCATCCATCCCAACGACCGCGCCAAGACGATCGAGGCCTGGCGCGGGGCGGTCGAGAAGCGCGACAAGTACGACGTCGTATACCGCCTCCAGCACATCGATGGCGACTACCGCTGGACGAACGCGCGCGGAGTTCCCCTCATCGACGCCGACGGCAACGTCACCGAGTGGGTCGGCATGAACGTCGACATCACCGACCGCAAGCGCAGCGAGGAGCACGGCCACCTCATCATGCGCGAGCTGTCTCACCGCACCAAGAACCTGCTCGCCGTCATCGCCTCGCTCGCCCGCCGCACCCTCGACGGCAGCCGGGATCTGCAATCGCAGGCGGACGACTTCGTCGAGCGCATCCACGGCCTCGCCCGCTCGCACGACTTGCTCGTGCGCGGGGACTGGCGCGGCGTATCGCTCAACGACCTCGTCAGCTCGCACCTGGAGCCGTTCGGCTTCGAGCCCGAGCGCGTCTGCGTCAAGGGCCCCGCCATCGAGATCAAGCCGGAGGCGGCCCAGAGCATCGGGCTCGCACTGCACGAGCTCGCGACCAACGCGACGAAGCACGGCGCGCTCAAGACCGCGAAGGGCAAGCTTGCGGTGCAGTGGAAGGTCGAGCCCCAGGACGGCAGGCCCATGCTCATCCTCGAGTGGCTAGAGGACAGCGCGACGGCCGCGGGTAAGCCGCCGGTGTCGGGCTTTGGGCGCCTGATGCTCGAGAAATTGGTGGGGGCCAGCGTCGAGGGGCGCACCGAGTATCAGGTGGGAAACGGGCGCGTCACCTGGAAGCTCGCCGCCCCGCTCGAGGCCGTGCTGCGGCCGGCGCCCGATCGCGCCGCGCAAGCCCGCAGCGCCTGACGGCACGCAAAGCCAAGTTCCCCTCCCTCCCGTTGCCGGGAGAGGAGGGGATGGCTTGCCGAACAAGAAATCGGTTTCGGGGAGCGGCTACTTCGTCGACTGCGCCGTCTCCTTCATGGGCGGCTTGCAGGGGCGCGCCATGATCTCGCAGCGGTAGGTGACCTGGCCCGCGACCTCGCCGATCGACACGCGCCCGCAGCGGCTCTCGAAGTCGCGCGCATTCGTCATGTCGATGTAGGACTCGCCGTGGTCGTAGCGCACGCGCTCCATCCAGTCCTTCTTGGCGGCTTCGAGCGCGCCCTCGGTGCCGATCCACTGCGTGCCGAGCCCGCGCACCTTGTCGAGGCACTGCCAGCCGTTGTCGGCCCGCTCGCGCTCGTGGCGGTCGCGGTCCTTGTCGGCCTCGATGTTCACGTGCCGGTAATAGTGGCGCACGTGGCGGGCGTGCGCGCGGCGCGCGGTGGAGGGGCTGGAGTTCAAGTCCCAGTCCCAGTCGGTCGCGAACGCGGGAACGGCGAGCACAAGAGCGAACGCCAGTGCCAAGTATCTGATCATCGTCGTTTCTCCCCGGGGGCAGCCCCACCCTGTTCTTGCGATCAGAGCGCTCGCCGCTTAAAGGCGCGGTGCAAGCGCAACCCGGGCCGATAGTGTCGGATTCGCGGCAAAAGCTCTTTGTGGGTTTGCCGCCTACCCACAGTTTCCACAGGGGAATTTGGTTATGCACAGGGCGCCTGCGGCTTGCGAGACTCCGGGCCACCGCTCCCCTCCTCTCACCACCGTCATTCGCCGGCCGAAGGCCGCGGCGCCGCTAAGGCGGCGCGAAGCTCTTGCTTCGCGAATGACGGGGGTGAGAGGAGGGGAAGCCGACGCATACGCGCGGGTTGTCAGGCGTTAGTGAGCTACCGCACCCCACGCCCCAAGCGCCACATCTCCTCCTGCACGCGGATGTCGGCGAGGATGCGGTCCAATAAGAGGCACGTGCGCTTGAACAGCTCCGAGCCGCGGCGGTAGTCGGCGGGGGCGAAGAAATCGCAGCGCCCGGCCTTGAACAGCTCCACGCATTTCTTGCGCGCCTTGCCTGGCGGATGCACCGCGACCGCGTGCCCGCCGTTCTTGCGCATCACCGCCATGGACGGCACGTCCGTGTCGCCGTCGCCGAAATAGATCATGTTGGCGAAGGGAATGGGCCGCGCCGCCTCCGGCATGTGCTGGTTGATGTTCTCGCCCAGGTTCTCGATGCCCTTGTTGATGCGGAAGAGGTACTGCGTCTTGCCCGTGTCGGTGATGACGCGTTTCGGATAGGGCACCTCGTAGGCCTCGAACCAGTATTCGGACGCGAACACGTTGTGGAAGCGCTTGTAGATGCGCGTGCCCTCGATGATCTCGGTCAAGCCCGACGACACGAGATAGTGGCGCAGCGAGATGCCGTGCGTCTCCGCGCGCAGCTTCACGTATTGCCCGATCTCGTCGAACCACGCCTCCACGCCGGGATAGAGCTCGACGTTTCTGCCTTGCGCGACGAGATCGGCGCGGTCGATGCGCACGCCTTTCGCCTTCGCCTTCTTGTACATGAGGTGCATGTAGGTGATGAGCGCGTCCGCGCCTTGCTCGCGCGCGAGCCGGTTCGATTCCTTCCAGAAGGCGCTAGCGTCCTCGCCGATCTGCGGCAGGAAGGCGTAGTCCTGCATGGGCCGCGGCGACAGCGTGCCGTCGAAGTCGTAGACGAGCGCGATGGTCTTCTTGTCGAAGCCCGCTTTCGCCGGCGCCTTTGCGAACGTTTTGGCGCGCGGGCGCGCGGGCTCCTCGCCGCCGTCCTTGTCCTCGCCGATGCGCTCGGTCATGCGCCTCTCCGGGCCCGACTTGCACCGGTCACCATGGCCCGATTCGGGGGGCGGGTTGAAGGCGGGCGGCCCTAGGGGCGCGCGAGGCCGTCGAGCCAGCGGTTGAATGCTTGCGCCCCGGCCTCGACGACGGCCCGCCCTTGGCTTGCGATCTCGCCGCGCAGCTTGCGCACATCGATCCCCGTCTGCGCGATCTCGCCCGTATGCCCGATGAGCCAGCGCTCGAGGCCCTTGGGCTCGGCCTCCATGTGGAACTGCAGCGCCAGCACGTTGGCGCCTAAGCTGAAGGCCTGGTTCTCCGTGATCGGCGTCGAGGCCAGGCGCTTTGCCCCCGCCGGAAGATCGAAGGTGTCGCCGTGCCAGTGCAGCACGTTGTACTGGGTCGCCTCGAGCGCACTAAGGCACGACGCTTCCCCCTCGGCGGTGAGCGTCAGCGGCGAGAAGCCGATCTCCTTCTGTTTGCCCGGATAGACGCGCGCCCCTGCCGCCTTGGCGATGAGCTGGGCTCCGAGGCAGATGCCGAGCGTCGGCGCGCCTGCGCGCAGGCGGTGCTCGATCACCGCGATCTCGCCTGCAAGAAAGGGATAGAGCGGCTCGTCGTAGACGCCGATGGGACCGCCGAGCACGATCAAGAGGTCCGCCGGCTCGCGCTCGATGGCGGAAAGGTCGTCGAGGCCGGCCTCGAAATAGCGCGCGTCAATGCCGCGCGCGGCAAGGACTGGCGCCAGAGTGCCGAGGTCCTCGAAGGAGACGTGGCAGATGACGGCGGCGGTCTTCAGCGGCATCCGCAGCCCGGATCGCCGCACCCGCCCTTCTCGCCCTTGGCCGCTGTCTCGGGATGCGCGTCGCCGTGATCGTGGTCGTGATGATGACCACCGCAGCATCCGCCCTCATGATCGTGCGCATGATCGTGCCCGTGCGCGTGGTGGCCGCCGCAGCAGCCGTCATGCTGATGGTGATGATCCTCGGGATCGGCGAGGGCGGCGGCCAGCCGCCGCTCGATCGCGATCGAGGTCTCGCGCGGGCTCTTAGCGTCCTCGATCGCGAGCGCCATGATCTCGGCCCCGAGGCGCAGATCGTCGACGGCGCCGAGGTAGTGACGGCGCAGCCGCCCCTGGCGGTCGAACAGGAGGAGCGTCGGCGTGCCCTGCATGCCGTAGGCGTCCATGGTCAGCGGCAGCTCGCTGCCGTTGGGCTCATCGACGGCGACGGGAATGTCGATGTGCTCGCTCTTCAGGAAGGCCTCGAGCAGCGCCGGCGTCATGTCCTTGTGGTTCTCGAACACCGTGTGCAGGCCGATGACGGCGACCTGATCGTCGTTGAAGGCGCGCGCGATGCGTTGCGCCTGCGGCAGCGAGTGGCGCAGGGAGCCGGGGCACTGCATCTGGAAGGCGAAGAGCGCGACCACGCGGCCCTTGAGCTTCTCGAGCGTGGGCGGCTCCGTGGTGTTGAACCACTGCGCGACCTTGAGCTCGGGCGGGTTTTCGGGATTGAAGGCGGTGGCGTCCATGCGGCGATCCTTTGCGGCGGCGACCGGCGTTGACCCCGGCATAGCTCAGTTCGCGCCCACGCTACAAGCTTAGGGATGCGTAAATCCGCTTTTCAGCGGCAGCGGGAGGAGGCCGTAGCCGCACCAGGCTCGGAAAAGGGCGTCGCGCAGGCGTCGCGCGGCGCCACGCGGCAGCCGGCATCGTCCCCCTGCGGGCCGGTCAGGTAGATCGAGAATGCGAGGGGGCAGCCGCGCATGGTGTTGAAGGCGGTAACGCAGCCGGTGCGCGGCGGCCGCATGGCGCTGTGTTGGGCGAGCGCCTGCTCGAGGTCCGGCTGCCAGCGGTCCTCGACGACGGCGATGCCGGGCTCACGCGCCGCCATGCGCTTGGCAATCGTGTCCGCGCTGGCGTCGCTGTCGCGGCCGAGCACGAAGATGCTGCTCGGCTCGCGGAAGCCCAGGAGGCTCACGGGGCCGGGGGCGCAGCGCCGCAGTGGCTCGATGGCCTCGGCGATGCGCCGCGCGGGCCAGATCTGCTCGATGCGCGGCAGGGCGATGCCGAACGTAAAGCCGAGCAAGAGGGCGAAGCCCGCCACGCTGGATGTGAGCCACAGAGCCGGCAGCTTCTCTGCGGCGGCGCGGGCTGCGAGCGTGAGCATGCCGACGACAAGGGCCGCGCCCAACACGATCAAGGGCGTTGGCGGCACACGGGCGTAGGTCAGTCCGCCGGCAAACAGCGCCATCAGGCCCACGAGCACGGCCCACGCCGGCGGCCGCAGCATGAGCGGAGGCAGCTCGAGCCGGCCGCTGCGCTCGAGCGTCAGCCCCACGGCCGCCGCCGCCGCCGGAAACAGGGCCTGCACGGTGTAGAGCGCGGGCTTGCTCGAGATGAGCTCCAGATAGGCGAGATAGCCGGCGATCCAGGCGAGCAGAAACCGCTGCAGGGGCGAGGCGTGGTTCACCCACAGGTCGCGCAGGGACGGCACCAGCAGCAGCGCGCCGGGGAGAAATCCGAGCACGAAGCCGAGCGTGAACGTGAGCGGCGCCGCCTTCCACTTCATGTCCTGCGCGCCGCCCAGCGCCCGCAGCGTTTCGGAGACCGTCAGCGAGCTGAACGGCACGCCGTTGTCGAAGTGGGCGCGCACGAGCAGCCACGGCGCGGCGATAGCGAGCATGAGAGGCACGCCCCACGCCGGCTGCAGGCGCTTCAGCCAGGCAAGATCGCGGTCGAGCACGTAAAGTGCGGCGAGGGTCGATAGCGAGAGGATGGGCACGGCGAGGGCGTTGAGCAGCATGGCTAAGCCCTGCGCCGCCCAGAACGCGATGGCGAGCCCCGACAGCTGCTCGCCGGCGCGCGCGCAGTAGAGGCGCAAGAGCGCGAGCTGCGCCACGACGATGGTGAGCAGCAACGGACCCTCGGGAATGGCGAGCTCGGCCTGCAGCGCCACGATGGGCGTCACCGCGAAGAGCGCCGCGGCGATCAGCGACGCGCGCGCGCCGACGAGCGGGCGCAGCAGCCAGCAAACGCTCAAGACCGCGAGAATGCCGCCCAACAGCGAGGGGAGTCTGTACGTCGCAATGGCGCCCCAGGCCGAGGGCCCGAGCAGCGCGCCCGACGCCATCTGCAGCCAGTAGATGCCGATGGGGCGGAAGGCAAAGCGCTCGTTTACAAAGCGCGCATCGAGCAGGTCGCCGCGCTCGAGCATGCCGCGCACACTCTCGGCGTAGACAATCTCGGTGCGGTCGACGGGGGGCAGCGCGATAAGGCCCGGCAGGCAGGCGATGAGAAAAAGCCCGATCAGCACCGCGGCGCTAAGGCGCGGGCATACGGCCACCTTATCGATGAGACGCACGCACTTCTCTTCGAGGCGGGAAAGCCTTGGTTGCGTGAGGATCATCGGGGGTTCGTCACAAGGCTGCGCGGCCGCGGGCTTGACACTGATAGCGCAGTTAAGCGATTGCGCAAGCCAGCGTTAGGGGAGCGGAGAGGCGAGACATGTCGGAAGGCGCCCGGGCGCGGCTGATCGAGATCATCAAGGCGCGCTCGTTCCAATCGGGCCGCGAGGTGAAGCTCGCTTCGGGGCGCACCTCCACCTACTACTTCAATATGAAGCCGACCATGCTCGACGCGGAAGGTTCCCACCTCATCGCCACGCTCATCCTTAAGGCCATCAAGGGGCTCGACGCCGACCTGATCGGCGGGCTCGAGATGGGCGCGGTGCCGATCGCGTCCGCCGTCGCCGCCGTGAGCCACACGGGCGGGAGGCCGATCAACGCCTTCTTCGTGCGCAAGCAGGCCAAGGAGCACGGGACGAGGAGCCTGATCGAGGGGCTGCCCGACGGCGACAGCCTCAAGGGCAAGCGCGTCGTCGTCGTCGAGGACGTGACGACGACGGGCGGCTCGGCCATCAAGGCGGCGGAAGCGGTACGGGCAGAAGGCGCCGACGTGGTCGGCGTGGTGACCGTCATCGACCGTCAGGAAGGGGCTGCCGAAGCCTTTGCCGCGGCGAAGCTGAAGCTCACGCCCATTTTCACGCTCGCGGATTTCAAGTCTTAAGCGGCCGCGAACCGGCAATGCCGATCGCACGCGCGGCGCCGACCAGGCGGACAAGCTCTTGGCGGGCGGCCTCGGCGCTCGTCACGCGCACGGTGAATGGCAGGCGCAGGCCTTTCGCGCCGAGCACGAGATCGCAGCCTTGGGGATCGATGCCGGTCATGCGCCATGGTCCGGGATCGGCGCCCAACAGCCGCGTCGCGTAGAGCTCGATCGCGTCGGCATGGTCCTCGTTCATATGCAATACGATGCCGGGCTCGGCTTCGACGAGCCCTTCGGCGCCGGCGAGCGGCACAAGAATTTCGCTCGCGGGAAGATCGATGATGCGGCCGAAGCCGCCGATAAAGTGCGCGCTCTCGACGGCGAGCGTGTAGAAGGCGAAGTCGGGAAAATCGGCATAGCCCGCTGCGCTCGGATGTCGCGCCAGGAAACGCGCCCGCGCCGAGGCGCTCTGCATCGGCCGCACCGATCCGATCAGCGTCACACGCGCGCCCGCCATGGGATCCGCCTCGGTCCCGGTGCCATCGATCAGCAGGCTCGCGCGGGAATCGGCGGCGAGGTTCTGCGTGTGCAGCGCGAGCCGCGAAATAAGGAGGAGCGGCGCTCCGTCACTGTCGGTTGCGGTGAGCACCAATGAGGCGTAAGGGTGCCCGGAGCCTCGCTGCAGGGTTGCGAGCGAGCCCTTGAGCGCCGATCTCAACAGGGACCTTGCCGCCGCGCCGGTTTCCTTAACCTGCGAAAAAACCGCGCGTTTCCCGCCGTCTTTGCCGTCCATGTCGGTTTGCGCGCTCCCGGCGCTTGCCTTATTCAGGTAAGGTTCAGACAGAAAACATGAAATTGGCCTCGCCACAATTGATACACCTTGAAGCCATAAAGCGCGGTGGGCTCATTTACTGCCGCAGGGTCGGGACATGATGAAGGAAAAAAGCACGATCGCGCTCGTCGACGATGAGCGCAACATCCTTACCTCGCTGCGCATGGCGCTCGAGGCGGAAGGATACAAGGTCCGCACCTACAATGACGGCGCCTCGGCACTCGAAGCCCTCACCGAGGATCCCGCCGATCTCGGCATCTTCGACATCAAGATGCCGCGCATGGACGGGATGGAGCTGTTGCGCCGGGTGCGCCAGCAGTCGGACATGCCGGTGATTTTCCTCACCTCCAAGGACGAGGAGATCGACGAGCTATTCGGCCTCAAGATGGGCGCCGACGACTACGTCGCCAAACCCTTCTCGCAGCGCCTCGTGGTCGAACGCGTCAAGGCGGTGCTGCGGCGCTTCCAGCCCAAGGACGGCCAGCCGACCGAGGAGGAGGCCGCCCGCGTGCTCGAGCGCGGCAAGCTCAAGCTCGACCCGGAGCGCCACACCTGCCACTGGGACAACCGGCCGGTGACGCTGACCGTCACCGAGTTCCTCATCCTGCAGGCGCTGGCCTCGCGCCCGGGCGTCGTCAAGACGCGCGACGCGCTGATGGATGCGGCCTACGACGACCAGGTTTACGTCGACGACCGCACCATCGACAGCCACATCAAGCGGCTGCGCAAGAAGTTCAAGCAGGTCGATGACGACTTCGACGTGATTGAAACGCTCTACGGCGTGGGGTACCGCTTCAAGGAAGCTTGAGGCGTGGAGGGACGATGGCGCTCGATACCGAGCGATCCGAAGAGCATCCGCTCAATGGCGGTCTCGCGGCGCTCAAGAGCGGCGCAAGCGACGGTATCGGTCTGATCGCAGGAGCAGGCCGGCGCCTCGTCCAAGCCTTCCGCGCCGCCGCCACCTCCACCGCGAGCGGAGGCGCAGCGGTTCTGGCGCTCATCAAGCGCAAGAGCAGCGCCGCGCGCTCCAAGCTTGCGGCGTTCGCCACCGCTCCCGGCAGCTTCGGCCCGCTCGCGCGCTGGTTCCGGCGCCAGCCGATCGTACGTTTCTTCTCCGCCAGCCTCCTGCGGCGCATCCTCATCTCCAACTTGATGGGGTTCTTCATTCTGCTCGGCGGCATCCTCTATCTCGGCTGGTTCCACACCTGGCTGATCGACGCCAAGCTCGATGCCCTGAAGACCCAGGGCAAGATCATCGCCGACGCCATCGCCGCCAACGCCACCGTGGTGCGCGAGCACATCGTGCTCGACCCCAACAAGCTGCCGGATACGCCCGATGCGCAGCAGCAGTTCCCCGACGACGGCCTCGCCGCGCTCGAGCTGTCGATCCATCCGGAGGAAGTGACGCCGATCCTGCGCAAGCTGATCCAGCCGACGAACACGCGCGCCCGCGTTTATGCGCGCGATGGCACCCTGATCGTGGACACGGCGCGCACGCTCGCCCAGTGGACGGCCTTGCGCAACGAGCAGAGCGAAAAACAGCACCCCAAGACGCAGAACGTCTGGACGATGCTGACGCGCTACTTCTTCAAGGAGCCGATCCCCGTCTACCAGGAGATCGGCAGCAGCAACGGCATGGCCTACAAGGAAGTGCGCGCCGCCTTGACGGGCGAGGAGCGCAGCATGCTCTTGCTCAACAAGAAGGGCGAGCAGATCGTCTCGATGGCGCTGCCTATCCGCCGCTTCAAGAACGTGCAGGGCGTGCTGCTGCTGTCCACGCTGCCTGGGCAAATCGACAAGATCCTGCGCGAGGAACGCACCGTCATCCTGATCCTGGCGGCGGTCGCGCTCCTTGCCTCCGTCGTGACCTCGCTGCTGCTCGCGCGCACGGTCGCCGGACCGATGCGGCGTCTTTCGGCCGCGGCCGAGCAGCTGAGCCGCAGCATCACGGCGCCCCAGCAGTTGCCCGAGTTCGCCGAGCGCAACGATGAGGTCGGCCAGATGGCGGGCGCGTTCAAGGCCATGACAGCGGCGCTCTACCGGCGCATCGAAGCGAGCGAGAAATTTGCCGCCGACGTGGCACACGAGCTCAAGAATCCGCTCACCGCCGCGCGCTCCACCGCCGAGTCGTTGGCCTTTGCCAAGACGGAGGAGCAGCGCGACCAGCTCATCGAGCAAATCCAAGGCGAGCTGAAGCGCTTGAACCGCCTCATCACCGACGTCTCCAACGCCTCCCGGCTCGATGCCGAGCTCGCGCGCAAAGAGACGCGCACGATCGACGTCACCACGATGCTGCGCAACGTGGTCACCATCTTCCGCGACATCATCGGCTCCGATAGCCGCCGCATCGAGCTCGTCATAACGCCGGAGCCCTACAACGGCGCCTACTTCATCGTGGGCGACGAGGGGCGGCTCGGCCAGGTGCTGACCAATCTCTTCGACAACGCGGTGTCCTTCTCTCCCGAGGGCGGCGTCGTGACGGTGCGGGCACGCACCTCAGGGCCCTTCGTCGAAATTCTGGTCGAGGACCAGGGCCCCGGCATACCTCCCGACCGCCTCGAGATCATCTTCGATCGCTTCTACTCCGACCGCCCCGCCACCGATCAGAGCCGCGGCAAGAACTCTGGGCTAGGCTTGAGCATCTCGCGCGAGATCGCGCTCGCTCACGGCGGCCAGATCGTTGCCAGCAACCGCTGCGAGCCCGGAGCGGGCGAAGGTGCACGGCCGGCAGGCGCTTGCTTCATCCTCCGCCTCCCGATCGCAGTGCAGGCGCAGCGCGGAGGGGCGACGGTTGGCCGACGCGTCTGAGAACGTCCACGCGACGGCGATCGCGCTCGGGGGTAACGCGGTGCTCATTCGCGGCGCCCCCGGATCGGGAAAATCGGACTTGGCCCTGCGCTGCCTCGCCATCGCGCCGACGGCGCTGATCCCCTGCCCGGCCGCGCTCGTCGCCGACGACCGCGTCGACCTCAGCCGCTCCGGCAACCGCATCATGGCCGAGGCTCCGGCGCCGATCCGCGGCCAGCTCGAAGTGCGCGGCCTCGGGGTGCTGAGCGTCCCGTGCACAGCGAGCGCCGAGGTCGTGCTCATCGCCGACCTAACCCCGCTCGACAAAATCGAGCGCCTGCCCGATCCCGCACCCCATGCCGAGCTCTTGGGTGTACGCCTTCCGCTCATACACGTTGCGCCGTTCACGGCCTCGGCACCCGTCAAGCTCCTGTTGGCTCTGGCGCAGACGTTGCGCAACGCCGCCGCCCTTGTCTAGCGGGCCCCCGACTACCCCCTTGCGCCGCCGCCGAACACTTGTAAATTCTGCCCGGCCGCAAGACCGGCCCGCGGCTTGGCCCGGGCGGGAACCGACGAAGCTACTGGCAGCGTTCCACCGCCTGCGCCCGCTTGATCCTGCGGGACGAAGAGACAAGGTCGGCTCTACTCCATGATCGGACTAGTCATCGTCACGCATTGCGGACTGGCGCTCGAGTTCCGGTCTGCGCTCGAACATGTCGTCGGCCCGCAAACGCAGCTCGAGACCATCTCCATCGGTCCCGAGGACGACATGGCGGTGCGGCGCAAACAGATTATCGACGCCATCAACCGCACCAACACCGGCGACGGCGTCATCATCCTCACCGACATGTTCGGCGGCACGCCTTCGAACCTCGCGATCTCGGTCATGGACGAGGCCCCGGTCGAGGTGATCGCGGGCATTAATTTACCTATTCTGGTGAAGCTCGCGAGCGTGCGCGGCGAGCTCTCCCTCGCCGATGCCGTAGCCAGCGCCCGGGAGGCCGGGCGCAAATACATCAAGGTCGCGAGCCAAGAGCTGTCAGGCGAAGGTTGAGCGTCGACGCATGCCGGAAATAAAGGACAGCCTGCGCCCGGAGGCGATCGTCACCATACGCAATCGCAAGGGCCTGCACGCGCGAGCCTCGGCGAAGTTCGTCAAGGTTGCCGAAGGCTTCGATGCCACGATCATGGTCACGCGCGACGGCCACTCGGTCGAAGGCACGTCGATCATGGGGTTGATGATGCTGGCGGCGGGCCCCGGCTCCACGCTGCACTTGCGCGCTCAGGGCCCGCAGGGCCCCGAGGCACTACAGGCGCTCATTGCGCTCGTTGAGGCAGGCTTCGACGAGGATTGCATCGAGGACGCCTAACGGGGGTTCTGCGGCAAGAAAAAGGGGCGCCCATGTTGCGATGGGCCCCCTTTCCGCTGCGGGGCTATCAGAGCGGGAGGCTACGAGGGGCGCATGAGGATATAAGGACTTGTTTATATCTTGTTGCGGCTTCCGCCGCGGACGGATAGAACCACGGCCAACGGGATCGCCGGGCGGCCTCCGCCGCCCAAGCCAGAAAGGAGCACGCGATGGGTCTTGGTGCCGACTACGTCGTCAAGGACATCAATCTCGCCGACTGGGGGCGCAAGGAGATCGCCATCGCCGAG
>DATIZL010000122.1:0-3752 GCA_035517115.1 Hyphomicrobium sp. | reverse complement strand
ACCGCGGCGGAGGCGGTCGGAAACTTCTCCGACAGGCGCGCAAGCTCGTCGGCGGGGCCGTCGCCGGCGAGCAAGAGCGCGAACTCCTCGAAGCCCGGGTTGTGGCCCACCATCATGACGCACTTGGGCGTCTTGCCCTCGTGGTCGGGCTTGATCTTGTGCAGCCCCGTGAGCAGGCCGTCGGGGAGCGCCATGTAGAGCGCATCGTCATAGACGACCGGGGGCGACTGCGGACCGAGCTCCGGCAGCACCAAGGCCAGCGTCTGGCGCGCGCGCTCGGCGCCTGAGCAAAGGATGAGATCGGGTCTGAGGCCGAGCCGCTTGAGCGCCGCGCCGATCTCCGGCGCCGCCTTCTTTCCGCGCTTGGCGAGCGGCCGCTTGAAGTCGGAGAGCCCGGGCTCGTCCCAGCTCGACTTGGCGTGGCGCAGCAGAATGAGGGTCAGCATCGGCGGACCATGCCGCGGCCTCGCCGCCTGTCAAGCGTCTACATCTGAGCCAAGGCGTGGTGAGGACCGCCGCGTTCGCGCTCACTTGGCGCGCGTGGCAAAGCGCACGGCTTCCTCGGCGGCGCGAAAGAGGGCCTGGGCCTTGTTGATGCACTCCTGCTGTTCTTTCTCCGGCACCGAATCATGCACGAGGCCGGCGCCCGCCTGCACGTGCATGACACCGTCTTTGACGAGGGCCGTGCGCAGCACGATGCAGGTGTCCATCTGGCCGCCGGCCGAGAAATAGCCCACGCAGCCCGCGTAGGGTCCGCGCTTGGCCTTCTCGAGCTCGTCGATGATCTCCATGGCCCGCACCTTGGGCGCTCCCGACACGGTGCCCGCGGGGAAGCCCGCCATCAACGCGTCGACCGCGTCATGCGAGGGATCGAGCCGCCCCACCACGTTGGAGACGATGTGCATGACGTGGCTGTAGCGCTCGATGAAGAAGCGCGCGGTCACGTCGACGGTGCCGATCTCGGCCACGCGGCCCACGTCGTTGCGGCCGAGGTCCAAGAGCATCAGGTGCTCGGCCCGCTCCTTGGGGTCTTTGAGCAGCGCTTCCGCCAGCGCTTGGTCCTCCGCATCCGTCTCCCCGCGCGCAGCTGTGCCCGCGATGGGACGGATCGTCACCTCGCCGCCCCGCACGCGCACGAGGATCTCGGGGCTCGAGCCGACGAGGGCGAAGCCGCCGAAGTCGAGGTGGAACAGGAACGGTGACGGATTGGTCCGGCGCAGCGCCCGGTAGAGAGCGAACGGCGACAGCGTGAAGGGAGCCGAGAAGCGCTGCGACAGCACCACCTGGAAGATGTCGCCGGCGACGATGTACTCCTTCGCGCGGCTCACCATCGCCTTGAACTCGGCGGCCGTTGTGTTCGAGGAGGGACGCGGCGCGGGCAATTTGCGGCTCGGTGTCGAGGGTGCGTGCGGGAGCGGCTCGTTGAGCGCCGCGACGACGGCCTTCAAGCGCTTGCAGGCCGCTTTGTAGGCCTTCTCAGCGCTCATGTGCGCCTGCTTGCGCACGGGCGTCACGATGGTGATCTCGTCCTTCACCACGTCGAAGATCGCCATCACCGTCGGCCGCATCAGGATGGCATCGGGAATGCCGAGCGCATCCTCGGGCATGTTCGGCAGCCGCTCCATGAGCCGCACGGTGTCGTAGCCCATGTAGCCGAAGATGCCGGCCGACATGGGCGGAAGCTCCGCCGGCAGCTTCAGCTCCGATTCCTTCAGAAGCGCGCGCAGCGAGGCGAGCGTCGGCAGCTTGTCCTCGCGGAACGCCTCCGGCTTGGCGACGGGGTTGCGATTGATCGAAGCCTTGTTGCCTTCGGCGCGCCAGATGAGATCCGGCTCGAGCCCGATTACCGAGTAGCGGCCGCGCGCAGCGCCGCCCTCGACCGATTCCAGCAGGAAGCTCATGGGGCGGCCGCCCGCGAGCTTCAAATAGGCCGAGACGGGGGTTTCGAGATCGGCGACGAGGCGCATCCACACGACCTGCGCCTCACCCTTGTCGTAGCGCTCCGCGAAGGTTGCGAGCGGCGGCATCGCCTCGAGCGGGCCGGGCCTCGACTTGGTCTTGCGCTCGAGCGTGCTCAAAGGATTCCCCGGCCCCGCGGGCGGCTATTCGGTCTCGGATTCAGATCCGGTGGCACGCTTGTATTCCGCGGCGTTGACGTGCGAGCCCAAGTGGTCCTCGAGCCCGACGACGTATTGGCTCAGCGCCTCGTCGGTGAGCTCGTTCTTGAGCTGGCTGGCGATGGTGGCCCGCTGCTCCTTGGTCGCCTCCGGCGCCGGCGTGATCTCGGTCACCTTGTAGACGACGCGCGTGTCGCCTTTCGCCGAGGAGGCGGCCTTGTCCTTGGCCAGCGTGAAGGCGCGCGTGACCGCATCCTTCGGCAGCCCCTGCACCTCGGTCGAGCGCGTGAACGGCGGCGTGGTCTCCACTTTAGCGCCGCCGGCCTCCGCCGCGAGCGAAGCGAAATCGGTGCCGGCATCGGCCTTACCGACGAGCTTGGCCGCAAGCTCGCCGATGAGGCGCTCACGCTCCTTGGCGATGGCGAGCGCCTTCACCTGCTCCTTCACCTCGTCGAACGGTTTCTGCTTCTTGTCCGACACGCTCAAGACGTCGACCCAGGCATAGCCGCCGTCGCGCAGATCGACGGGCTCGCTCTGCAGCCCCACCTGCGAGTTGAAGCCGGCGCCGACGATGGCAGCCGCATCGGGAAGGGCGACCGCAAGCTTGTCGTCGGGCGTTTTGTTGTCGCGGTCGGTGGCGGGCACCTCCACGTAGCCGAGCTTCATCTGCTCGGCGATGTCCTTGAGCGACTTGCCGGCGGAGCGGCCGTCCTCGACCTGGTCGATCAGCGCCTGCATCTGCGCTTGCGCCTTGCTCTTGGCGATCGCGTCGCGCACTTGGTCCTTGACGTCCGCGAGCGTGCGGTTGACGGCCGGCTCGATGGCGGAGACGCGCACCAACGCCGTTGCGAAGCGGCCCTCGATCGGGTCGGACACGCCGTCTTTGGGCAGCGCGAAGGCGGCCTCGGCGATCTTGGGGTCGATCAGGCGGTCCTTGGAGATGAGGCCGAGGTCGATGTCGGCATCCTTGGCTCCGGCCTCCTTGGCGACTTCGCCGAACGACTTGCCGCCGGCAAGCGCGGCCTTGGCCGCTTCCGCCGCCGCCTTGTCCTTGAACGTGATCTGCTGGATGCGGCGCCGCTCGGGCGTGTTGTAGTCCTTTTGCGTCTCGTCGTACTTGGCGGCGATCTCGGCGTCGCTGACGTCCATCTTGTTCTTGACGTCGTCGACGGCGAGGAGGAGCACACCGAGCTTGCGATACTCGGGCGAGGTGAACTCGCCCTTGTTGGCCTCGTAGGTCTCTTTCAGCTTGGCGTCGTCCGGCTCCGCCACCTTGACCGCCTTGTCGGCGTCGATGACGAAGTACTGCACGACGCGTTTCTCGTTGCGCCAGCTGTTGACGAGGTCGATCAGCGAGTCGGGGATGGCGACGCCGTTCATCAGCGCCCCGGTGATCTGCTCGCGCAGCTCGTCGCGCCGGCGCAGGGCGAGGAAGCCGCGCTCGCTCAAGCCCAACTGCTGGATTGTGTTTTTGAGCGCGATGTCCGAGAAGTTGCCGTTGGGATCCTTGAAATTGGGGTCGTTCCTCAGCCCGTTGACCAGCACGTTGTCCGAAAGCGCGAGGCCGAGCTGATCGGCGTGCTCCTCGACCGCGGCCCAGGCCATGAGCTGGGCGAGCACGTGCTGGTCGATGCC
>DATIZL010000121.1:0-12294 GCA_035517115.1 Hyphomicrobium sp. | reverse complement strand
TGGGGCGGGCGCAAGCTGACGCTCGAGACCGGGCGCATGGCGCGCCAGGCCGATTCCGCTGTCTACGCTCAATACGGCGAGACAAGCGTGCTCGCCACCGTCGTCGCCGCCAAGGCCCCGAAGCCCGGCGTCGACTTTTTCCCGCTCACCGTCAACTACCAGGAGAAGACCTACGCCGCCGGCAAGATTCCGGGCGGCTTTTTCAAACGCGAGGGACGCCCTTCGGAGAAGGAGACGCTGACCTCGCGGCTCATCGACCGCCCCATCCGCCCGCTGTTCGTCGAGGGCTTCAAGAACGAGACCCAGGTCATCGTCAGCGTGCTCTCGCACGACATGGAGAACGACCCCGACATCGTCGGCATGGTCGCGGCCTCTGCGGCGCTCACGCTCTCGGGCGTGCCGTTCTTGGGGCCGATCGGCGCCGCCCGCGTCGGCCTCATCGCCGGCGAGTTCGTGCTGAACCCGATGCTGGACGAGATGGCGGAGTCCTCGCTCGATCTCGTCGTCGCCGGCACGCAAGATGCGGTAATGATGGTTGAATCGGAAGCCAAGGAGCTGCCCGAGAAGCAGATGCTCGAGGCCGTGATGTTCGGGCACAAGAACTTCCAGCCGGTCATCCAGGCGATCATCAAGCTCGCCGAGAAGGCCGCCAAGGAGCCGTGGGACATCCAGCTGCCCGACGCTCAGAAGTACGCAGGCCAGGTGAAGAAGATCGCCGAGGCCGAGCTGCGCGCCGCCTTCTCCACCAAGGAGAAGCAAAAGCGCTACGACCTCGTCGATCAGGCGCACGAGAAGGTGCACGCCGGCATCGAGATCCCCGACGATCCCACCGAGAAGGTGCTGCTCGAGGACACGTTCAAGGCGCTGAAGAGCGAGATCGTGCGCGGCGACATCGTCAAGACCGGGCGCCGCATCGACGGCCGTGACTTGAAGACCGTGCGTCCCATCGTTTCTGAGGTGCACGTGCTGCCACGCACGCACGGCTCGGCGCTGTTCACCCGCGGCGAGACGCAGGCGCTCGTCGTCTCCACGCTCGGCACCGGCGAGGACGAGCAGTTCGTCGACGCACTCGAGGGCACGCGCAAAGAGCGCTTCATGCTGCACTACAACTTCCCGCCCTTCTCGGTGGGTGAGACGGGCCGCATGGGCTCGCCCGGCCGCCGCGAGATCGGCCACGGCAAGCTTGCCTGGCGCGCGATCCATCCTGTGATGCCGGGGCCCGAGGAGTTCCCCTACACGATCCGCGTCGTCTCCGAGATCACCGAGTCGAATGGCTCGTCCTCGATGGCAACGGTGTGCGGCACCTCGCTCGCGCTGATGGACGCGGGCGTGCCGATCAAAGCGCCCGTCGCCGGTATCGCTATGGGCCTCATCAGGGAAGGCAACGACTTCGCGGTGCTCTCCGACATCCTCGGCGACGAGGACCACCTGGGCGACATGGACTTCAAGGTGGCCGGCACCGAGAAGGGCGTGACCTCGCTGCAGATGGACATCAAGATCACCGGCATCACCGAGGAGATTATGCGCGTCGCCCTCGACCAGGCGAAAGAGGGGCGCATGCACATCTTGGGCGAGATGGCGAAGGCGCTGGGTGCGGCCCGCACCGAGCTCGGCGAGCACGCCCCGCGCATCGAGACCATCAAGATCCCGACCGACAAGATTCGTGAAGTGATCGGCTCGGGCGGCTCGGTGATCCGCGAGATCGTCGCAGAGTCGGGCGCCAAGATCGACATCGACGACGACGGCACGGTGAAGGTCGCCGCCGCCAAGCGCGAGTCGATCGAGGCGGCCTTGAAGCGCATCAAGGAGATCGCGTCCGAGCCCGAGGTCGGCACCATCTACAAGGGCAAGGTCGTGAAGATCATGGACTTCGGCGCCTTCGTGAACTTCTTCGGCGCCAAGGACGGCCTCGTGCACATCTCGCAGCTCGCACCTGGGCGCCCGGCGACCGTCGGTGAGGTGGTGAAGGAGGGCCAGGAGGTCTACGTCAAGCTGCTGGGCTTCGATGAGCGCGGCAAGACGCGGCTTTCCATGAAGATCGTCGACCAGGCGACGGGTAAGGAGATCCCGCGCGCCGAGGGCGAGGGCGAGCCGGAGGGCGAGTTCCGCGCCGAGCGTCCGCCGCGGCGCGAGCGTGAGGGCGGCGGTGGCCGCGATCGGCGCGGGCCGCGCCGCGACCGCGAGGCGGGGTGACGCAGCCCGCTAATCGCTAAAAGCGAAAAACCGCCGGTCCCCCGGCGGTTTTTTGTTGCCCGCAGACGGCGCGGCAACTCGCGTCTCCTCATCCCTTGCATCCACCCCATCCCGTTGCCATCGTGCGCGGCGCGAAGCGGTAGGAACCCGGGTCATGCAACGAACCGCAACGAGAGCTCTGCAGGCGCTGGCGGTCATGGCCGGCTGCCTTGTCGTGAGGGCGTCAGCTGCCGCGAGCGACTACCCCTATCCCGGCGTGTTCACGAATTTCGCGCGCAAGACCTACGATGCGTTCTCGCCGACCCTGAAGGAGGTCGCCTGCTACGAGCACCTGTTCGTCCAGGACGAGAACGGCGACTTCACCACTTACGTGCTCGACGGGCTGCAGTGGCTGCGCGACCGCAAGATAGTGTACCTCGTACTCTCGAAAGGACATTGCGATTTCTTTCCGCATGCCGGCATTGAGCAGTGCTCGGTCGAGGACGTCTCCGATGGAAAGAAGAGCGAGGCATTCAGCCGCTTGGGCGGCTTGGGCGCTCTCGGCGTCGAGGAGCGCATCTATCCGTCCGAGCAGGCCCTTTTGACCGACCGCGGGGTCGACGCGATCCGCGTCAAGTGCGGAAGCGTCGAGGCGATCAAGCCGTTTCTCGGGACGGAGAATATCGGGAAGGGCCCATGCCACGAGCCCGGGAAAGAGGGTGAGGAGTGCTACTACGAGCCCTCCGCCACGCCGAGCTACAACGATATGGTCGGCGCCGAGTTGCGCAGGATCAGGGATGTGATCCAGAAGAAATAAGCGGAGGAATGGATGGCTCGCGTGTTCAGCGGCGACGTAGAAGACCTGAGCTAGGACCGATCATGGCGCGTTGTGCAGTGACGACTTGGGCCCTAAGGGGGATCACCGGTCTGTCAGCAGCGGCTCTGCTCGCCGTCGCTCTGGCGGCCAGCCCGGCAGTGGGGGCCGAGCTTTCGCTGCGGCAGATCGTGGAAACGCTCTACAAGGCTGCGCCCGCGAGCCGTCCCGATTTCGCTGGCAAGGACCTTTCATCGCTCGACTTGAGTGGGCTCGATTTTAAGCACGCAATCCTGTCGCGAGCCAATCTGCTCGGCGCCGACCTCTCCGATGCGAACCTCTCGTTCGCCGACCTCGCGGGGGCGAAGCTCGACCGCGCGCGGCTCGAGCGCACGAACTTCGCCGATGCCAACCTCGCGGGGGCGAGCCTCTACCACGCCGTGGGGTCGCTCAGCATTGAAACATCTGCGGAGAATGCGCCGAACTTTGAGCGCACCAACCTGTCGGGCGCCCGCATCATGGCGCGCCTGAGTCGTGCCAACCTGCGCGGCGCCAATCTCAGCGGCGCGGACTTGGGGCCGCCGGAGCCCGGGAATGAGTTGAAGACGCCGCAGCAGACCGATCTCTCGGGCGCGTTGCTCACCGGCGCCGATCTGCGCCGCACGAGGATGCCACGCGTCAACCTCGTGTTCGCCGATCTATCAGGTGCCGATCTCGAGGACGCAGACCTCTCCGGCGCCGATCTTTCGCGTGCAGTGCTCACGGGAGCCAACCTTGCAGGCGCCAATCTGGCAGATGCCGATCTCGACGGGGCGGTGCTGACCCGCGTTAGAGGAATGGAGTCCGTGCGCGGATGGGATAAGGCCCGTAACCGGGAAAAGGCAGTCTTTTGAACGTCCTTCATGACTGCGGTGAGGGAAGAGCGGCGCGGCGATCCGTCAAGCGGCGCCCGGTGCCATGCCCCGCGCGGATGTGCTAGGGAATCGCCCGCTTCCGAACACTACGATTGGGCTCGCCGATGCTAGCAAAACTTCGCACTCGATCCTTCCTCCCGTTTCTGCCGCTCGCGGCCGCGCTGAGCTTGCCCGGTGCTGCAAGCGCCGCCGACGACACCGCCACCCTCATGGGACACTGGCGCGTGCCGCCCTTCCAGCAGCAGAGGCTGCGTATGAGCGACCAGTGCCAAGTGAACGCCAAGGGCGAAACAACACAGATCGAGGAAAGCGAAGTCGAGGTCTTCAACTGCGACGATCCCAATCACGCCGCGGACAAGCAGCGAATCCTCGACTTCATCCACGCCGTCAACCCGATCTATCGGGCCGATGGCCATCGCCAATATTCGGAGACGATCACAGGCCTGTGCGCGGCAGTGCGCGCCTCGCAATCGGCGACAAAGCAAGACGTCTGCAATCCGAGCCAGAAGCTGCGTGCCGCGCCCATCGTCGGCCTTCCGGTGATGTGGAACATCCGCAAAACCGGCGACCCCGAGTGGCCGTATGCGGGCGACAGCTACTCGCCCTCCTCCGGCTATGGCGCCATCTCCTGCTTCAAGAAGCCCGACGGCAACAAGGTGCTGACCAAGGGCTGCCGCCGCTGGACGGTGGAAATCCCCTTCATTGGCTCGGAGCCGTGCGACTGCGGCTGCAGCATGATCGTGTGCGACAACTATCTGTGGGAGAAGAAGTGAGAGGGACCTAGGGCTTCCTAAGCCGTTCTGCACGCGCGAACGGGCCCCCGCGCGCCCGCTCGCTTGCCAGGGCGCTGCCCGCGGCGTACGCTGCAGGCGCACGGATTTTTACGGTGAGCGCCATGGCGGACACCAGCTCTCGCGATATTTGCAAGGCCGAGGTCGACCGTTTTCTCTTCGGCAAGCACATCACGGCCTGCCCCGTCTGCGGCCGCTTCCGCAACTCTTCGGATGTCGACGTGCACGCGCTGACCTGCCAGCGCGCATCCTGCAGCGATCCCGCCAACAGCGCGCCGCTCGACGTGCTGATGATCGTGTGCACCAATTGCGGTGCCATCCAGTTCCACGACCGGGCCGTGATCGCGCAGTGGCTCGAGTGCCAGAAGCGCGTCAAGGTGCGCTAGCCCCGGGACAGGGTGCCCTTTCAATCTCAGTGCAAGTGACGGATGGCGCTAACCTGTGCCATTGAACGGCTTCGCGGGTGCTGCTGCCCAAGGGATCTACGAACCACGACAGGAGCTGTGATGACGAGCGAGCCCTTCGCCACCGGACAATGCCTGTGCGGCGCCGTGCGTTTCATCGCCAAGGCCAAGCCCTTCAGAATGGCGCAATGCCATTGCCGTGACTGCCAGCGGGTATCCGGGGCCGGGCATACCTCGAATGCGCTGTTCGAAGCGGCGGACGTGGAGGTTATGGGTGCGACGTCGAGCTATGCGGTCAAGGCCGACAGCGGCAACACGCTGACGCGGCACTTCTGCCCGGCCTGCGGCTCACGCGTGTTCGCCCTCAACTCCGGGCGCCCCGGCAAGATCGTGCTGGCGGCAGGAGCCTTCGACGACAGCAGCTGGTTCAGCCCGCAGGCGGTCCTCTACACGCGCAGCCGCCACGCGTGGGACACGGCCGGCGACGGCGTCCCGGCCTTCGAGGCCATGCCGCCGGTGCGATGAGCGATCGAAGTTAGCCCGGTCCGGGCGGGCCTGCTTGACGCTATACTCGCCCAGGCGCGGCTCGAGAACAGGCCCTTCGGCCGCGATCAGCTCGCGCCGCGCATGTGCATTGTGGGCGCCGCGGGCGTGACCGACCCTGACGAGTTCAGGCCGCAGGCGCTGTCGGAGGATGGCGCGTGAGTTATGCGCGAGCCCGGCGCCGGAAAAAAGTGGGCCGGCCCTTGGGGCCGGCCGAGGCGGGGAGGCTCGTGATGGGTGCAGGAGAGGCCGGTGCAAGCTATGAGCGGCCCGCCGACACCAGCACCGGCTCGGTGCGGTAGCTCTCGGGGAAGAGCTTCTTCAGGTTCTCCACCTTGGGAAGATCGTTGAAGACGATGTAGGGGTTGCCGGGGTTGAGGGTGAGAAAGTCCTGATGGTAGTCCTCGGCTGCGACGAAGCCCTTGTCGGCTTCGATCTTGGTCGCGATGGCCGTCGGAAAGACGCGTGCCGCATCGAGCTGCGCAATGTACGCCTTGGCGACCTTCTCCTGCTCTGGGTTCATCGCGAAGATCGCCGAGCGGTACTGCGTGCCGACGTCCGGGCCCTGCCGGTTGAGCTGGGTCGGATCGTGCGCGACCGAGAAATAGATTTGTAGGAGCTTGCCGTAGCTGACTTGACGCGGATCGAAGGTCACGCGCACGGATTCCGCGTGACCGGTGGTGCCGGTGCCCACGACGCGGTAGTGCGCTGTCTCCTTGGCACCGCCGTCGTAGCCGGAGACGGCGCTTGTCACGCCCTTGACGTGCTGGAACACGCCCTGCACGCCCCAGAAACACCCGCCTGCGAACACGGCGACCTCGGAGGTCGCACCTGCGGCAGCCGGCTGATCCAGCATGGGCGCCGGAATAGCGCGTGCGTCCTCGGCCGCTGAGCGGGAAACGGCATAGCGGCCGCCTGCCAGCAGCGCTCCGGCAAGAAGGATGCCGCCTGCAAGACGAAGAATTTGGAAAGTGGGGCTCTTTGCTCGGGTCATCGGTCGCTCCCGATTGATCTTGGGGAAAGATACGGTCGCCATGGCTCGGTTGTTACAGGGGAAGCCGGTGAGCTTGAAGCGGCTCACACTTCTGTCAGCACGCCTCAGTCGGCGTTGCCGAGCGCCGTCAGGAGCAGAGCGAACAGGCCGAATGTGAGCACGAGCAGCAGCATGAGGTTCATCGCCGCCGGCCGGCGCAGGAGGTCGCGGATGTGAGCGCCGTCCCCATTGGACATATCCAAACCGTAAGCTCGAATGACGGCGCCGTTGCGGCCTCAGCGGACGGGCCGCTTAGCCGGCTTTGCGCCCAAGAAGGCGATGCGCTTGCGCAAGGCGGAAGCCGCGAACGCCACAAAGGCCCGCACTTTGGCCTGGGCCAGCTTGTCCTCGCGATGGAGAATGCTGACGGGGAGCTCGGCCTTGTCGCTCTCCTTCAAGATCTCCTGCAACGAGCCGTCGCTGAGCGCGGCCACCGCCTGATACGAGAGCACCCGCGTGATCCCTAGCCCGGCTTTCGCCGCATCGATGGCGGCTTCGGCGGTATTGATGATGAGCCGCGAGCGCACGCGCACAGGCTCTTTTCTCTTGCCGTCGGAGAAGTGCCAGCGGTCGCGAGCATCGCGCGCCATGAACGTGATGCAGTCGTGGTCGCTAAGCTCCTCCCGCTGCTTTGGCTCCCCGTGCGCGCAAAGGTAGCCGGGGCTCGCACACACGATCTGGCGCACGCTTCCGACGCGTGTCGCGATCAGCGAGGAGTCGGCCAGCACACCGATGCGCACCGCCACGTCAAGCCCTTCCTCGATGAGGTCGACCGGGCGGTCGAGCAGCACCACGCGTGCGTCTACGCGCGGATTTAGCCGCAGGAAGTCGCAGACCACGGGAAGCACGTGCAGGCGCCCGAACACGACGGGTGCCGTGATCGCAAGCTCCCCTTGCGGCTCGCTCCGCTGGCCGGCGAGGCGCGCCTCCGCTTCGTCCAGCTCCTCGATGATGCGACGGCAGGCTTCGAGGTAGTGGCGGCCTTGCTCGGTAAGGGAGAGGCGCCGCGTCGAGCGCGTGACGAGGCGTGCGCCGAGCGTCTCCTCGAGCGCGGCGAGCTTGCGGCTGACCGTGGTCAGCGGCATTCCGAGCTTCCGCCCCGCGGCCGACAGGCTGCCTGTGTCGGCGACGGCCGTGAATAGGCGCATGGTGCCAAGCCGGTCCATGTCAGTCTCCCGAAAACCGGAAGAATAAGTGCTAAAAATAGCGGCTGGTGCAATTTTCCGGAAGCTCTAACTGTCGCGGCCAGGGCCATTGGGCCAACAACCGAAGGTGAGGCTGGCGCCCATGTCATCGGCATCGGATATCGCGTTTACGCCCTCGGTGAAGTCCGTGCAGGAGCGGCGCGGCTCGCGAAAAGGCTACGCGCAGATGGAAGCGAAGGGCGGTTGGGAGACGACCGTGTCGCCGGATCTTGCCGCGTTCATCGCGGAGGTGCGGTCGTTCTACCTTGCGACCGCAAGCAAGGACGGCCAGCCCTATATTCAGCATCGCGGCGGCCCGAAGGGGTTCTTGAACGTGCTCGACGCCAAGACACTCGCCTTTGCCGATTTCAGCGGCAACCGGCAATACCTCACCACGGGCAACCTCGCGGAGAATCCCCGCGCATTCATCTTCCTGATGGACTACGCCAGCCGGCGGCGGGTGAAGCTGTGGGGAGAGGCGCGCGTCGTCGAGGACGACCCCGAGCTCACGCGGCGGCTCACGATCGAAGGCTACCTCGGCCGTCCCGAGCAGGTCATTGTGTTCACGCTCAAGGCCTGGGACGTGAACTGCCCGCAGCACATCCCGCAGATGTTCTTCGTCGAGGACATCAAGGAGGCGGTCGATGGGCTGAAAAACCGCATCGCCCAGCTCGAGCAAGAGAATGCTGAGCTGCGTGCCGCGCAGGGCGCAAAAGAACAACGAGGAGGAACATAAATGGCCGTCCACCGCAGCTATCCGAAGACGCCCGGCTTCCGCCTCGGCATCTACGTGTTCAAGGACGCCGAGATCGTGGACTTCGCCGCCCCGCACGGCGTCTTTTCGGTGGCGCGCCGCTTCGACCCGGAGCTCGACGTCTTCCTCATCGCCGATGCGATGCGCCCGGTGCAAGCGCAGGCGGGGTTCACGGTGGTGCCGAACTACTCCTTCGCCGACCGCCCGGCGATGAACGCGTTCCTGATTCCCGGCGGCTTCGGCACGCGTCAGGAAACGCGCAATGCGCGCCTGCGCGAGTACATCCGCTCGCTGCCGGAGACGACGCTTTTGACCAGCGTGTGCACCGGGTCGTGGATCTATGGCGCCATGGGCCTGCTCGACGGCAAACCCGCCACCAACCGCAAGGAGCCCGATCGCCTCGAGGCCTCCAACCTTGGCAAGGTGCCGATCGACCGGCTGGCCGAGATCGCACCCAAGGCCAAAATCAGCCGCGCGCGCATCGTCGATGCGGGCCGCATCGTCACGGGGGGCGGCATCGCATCAGGCATGGAGATGGGCTTCCACCTGTTGCGCCGCGCCGGCTACGACGAGGCCTTCATCGCCGGGGTCGCGCGCGTCATGGAGTACGCGAAGGCGTACGAGGGGTACCGCGACGACATCCTCTACGCGGACGCTTAGGCCCGATCCTCACGGGGATCGGGCCCATCGCCGCCGCGTTACGCTCCGAGGTCGAACAGTAGGACCTCGGCGTCGTTTGCGCGGCCGGCAAACTCGAGCTTGCCAGCCTCCTCGACAGCAACGCCGTCGCCTTCGCGCAAGGCCTCGCCGTTGAGCGTGACCGCGCCGCGCGCGACCTGCACCCAGGCCTTGCGGCCGCGCTTCAGCTCGTGCGTGACGGTGTCGCCCTCGCCCAGCACCGTCGCATAGAGATCGACGTCCTGGTGGATCGTCACCGAGTTGTTGCGTCCATCGCGCGAGCCGACGAGGCGCAGCTTCCCGCGCTTCTCCTCCTTCGAGAACGTCTTCTGCTCGTAACCGGGCTTTAGCCCCTTCCTCTCGGGGATGATCCAGATTTGCAGGAAGTGCACGGGCTCCGTCGGCGAGGCATTGAACTCGCTGTGGCGGATCCCGGATCCCGCCGACATGCGCTGCACGTCGCCGGGGCGGATCACCGAGCCCGTGCCGAGGCTGTCCTTGTGCTCGAGCGCGCCGTCAAGGCCGTAGGACACGATCTCCATGTCGGCGTGCGGATGCGGAGGGAAGCCCTCGCCGCCGGCGACGCGGTCGTCGTTGATGACGCGCAATGCACCGAAGCCCATGTGCGCGGGGTCGAAATAGGAGCCGAAGGAGAAGGTGTGGCGGCTATCGAGCCAGCCGAAATTGGCGCGGCCGCGCTCCTCGGCTCTGCGAAGGGTCAGCATGGCAAGCTCCTTTCTCGAACTATCGCCGGAGCGAGTCCGGCTTGGCAGGAGCAATTTGGAGCGTTGACGAAGTAGGGACAATACAGCATCATTTATGCAGACTGGCGCCATATGGGATACAATGGACAGCTCGAAGCCATGAGCGCCTTCGCCAAGGTGGTGGCGGCGGGAAGCTACGCCGAGGCTGCCCGGCGTCTGGGTCTCACGCGGTCCGCCGTCAGCAAAGCGGTCATGGAGCTCGAGCAGATCCTGGGCGCGCGCTTGCTCGACCGCACCACGCGCCGCGTCACGCCGACGGAAGCGGGGCTTGCCTACTACGAGCGCTGCGTGTCGATCCTCGCCGAGGTGGAGGAGACAGAGATCCAGGTCTCGCGCCTGCACGATGAGCCCAAAGGTGTCCTAAAGATCAATGCACCGATGTCGTTCGGCACGCTCTATCTGGGCGCGGCCGTCGCCGACTTCATGGTGCGCTACCCCGACCTCAAGATCGAGCTGATGCTGAACGACCGCTACGTCGATCCCCTCGAGGAGGGCGTCGATGTGACCGTGCGCATCGGGGAGCTGCCGGATTCAAGCCTCATCGCGCGCCGGCTGGCGCCCGCGCGGCGCGTGCTCGCCGCTTCGCCGGAGTACCTTGCGCGGGAGGGCTTGCCGAAGTCGCCGGAGGACCTCGCCGCGCACCGCTGCCTGACCTACGGCCAAATGGCTGCCGTGCACCGCTGGACCTTGCAGCGAGGTGCCGAGACGTTCAAGGTGCCGATCGCCTCTAGCCTATGCTCCAACAATGGCGATGTGTTGCGTCAAGCCGCGCTCGCCGGCAACGGCATCACCAATCTGCCGACCTTCATCATCGGTCCCGATATCAAGTCGAAGCGGCTCAAGCTGGTGCTCCCCCAGATGCCGCCGACGGAGCTCGGCATCTACGCTCTTTACGCTCCTAACCGGTATCTCGCCGCCAAGACGCGTGTGTTCATCGATTTCTTGGTCGCGCGCTTCGGCGAGGCGCCTACGTGGGATGCCTTCGGGCGCTAGCGGCGCTGCGGCTCAAATCAGGTCCCACACGCCGGCTTAACGATTGATCGGCGACAAAATCGGCCGACGCTTCGCCTCGTCCATAGCAGGAGTGCGCCATGCGCGCCAGTGACGTGCTCGACCTTCCTTCCATGCCGCTCGCAGGACCGAGCTATCCCAAGGGCCCGTATCGGTTCATCGACCGCGAGTACATGGTCATCAGCTACGAGACCGATCCGGGCGTCGTGCGCGCGCAACTTCCCGAGCCCCTGGAGCCCATTCCCTCCCCAATCGTGCACTACGAGTGGATCCGCATGCCGGACTCCTCGGGCTTCGGCAGCTACACGGAGTCGGGCATCGTCATTCCCTGCCAGCTGGGCGGCGAGGGGATGAATTTCGTTTCGCAGATGTACCTCGACGACGATCCGCCTATCGCGGCAGGACGCGAAATCTGGGGCTTTCCCAAGAAGTACGCGCACCCAAAGCTCGAGATCGTCAAGGACACGCTCACCGGCACGCTCGCATATGCGGGCCAGCTCGTTGCCATGGGGACCATGGGCTACAAGCATGAGAGCATGGCCGGCAACGGCGAGAAGACGACGGCCATGCTGGCGAAGACGCAGGTGAACCTCAAGCTTATCCCCGGCGTCGACGGCAAGCCCGGTATCTGCCAGCTCGTCGCCTACAATCTCAGCGAGATCGCGGTGAAGGGCTCATGGATCGGGCCCGGGCGCCTGCACCTCGTGCCGCACGTCAACGCGCCGGTCGCCGATCTTCCCGTGCGGCGCATCCTCGGCGCGCACCATTTCATTGCAGACCTGACGCTGCCCTACGGCCGCGTGCTGCACGACTATCTCGGGGGCTAGGGCTCAGAGCCACTTGTTGCGGCGGAAACCCAGGTAGAGCGCGCTGACCACCAGCGCGATCAGGCCGACGACGGTGAAGTAGCCGTACTCCCACTTGAGCTCGGGCATGTTCTGGAAGTTCATGCCGTAGATGCCGGCGACCGCCGTGGGAACGGCGAGGATGGCGGCCCACGCGGCGAGGCGGCGCGTGATGTCGTTCTGCTGCATCTGCCCGATCATGACGCTCGCCTCGAACACGAAGGCCAAGAGCTCGCGCAAGGAATCGATCTCGGCGGCTACCTGGTGAATGTGATCTGTCACGTCGCGGAAGTAGAGGCGCATGTTGGACGCGATCGGCAGAACGTCGGTATGCTCGAGCCGGCGGCACACCTCGGCAAGCGGCACGGCGGCGCTGCGCAGGCGCAA
>DATIZL010000120.1:0-15689 GCA_035517115.1 Hyphomicrobium sp. | reverse complement strand
GAGGGCGACCTGCTCACGTGGGTGTCCTCCTTCAATCCCGACCTCGGGCCGCCGGCGACCAAGCTGCCGACCATCGTGCTGGGCACGCCGGGGCTGCGCTTGAGCCAACCCCCGACCGTGTTCATTCCGGTCGGCACGCCTGGCGTCGATCATGCCGGCTGCATGGTCCGTTGCGACAACGTCGTCTCGCTGCCGCTCAAGAACCTCGGCCGCGCGCCGCTCCCGCGCGGGGCCGACGTGCTCGCCGCCATCGAAGCAGCCCTCTAACGCGAGCGCCACGCGATGATGATCAAGCTGACGGGCGGAAAAGTGTACGACCCTGCCAACGGGGTGAACGGCGAGGTGCGCGACATCTATATCGCCGACGGCCGCGTCGTGGCCCCGGCGCCGGAAGCGCGCATCGACCAGGAATACAATCTCAAGGGCAAGGTGGTGATGGCTGGCGCCATCGACCCGCACACCCACATCGGCGGCGGCAAGGTGACGATCGCGCGCACGCTGATGCCCGAGGACCACGAGCACGACGAGGTCGCGCACACACCGCTGACGCGCGCCGGCACCGGGCATGCGCTGCCCTCGACCATGGTCACCGGCTACCGCTACGCAGAGATGGGCTACACGGCCTGCTTCGAGCCGGCGATGTTGCCAGTGAACGCGCGTCAAGCGCACCTCGAGATGGGCGATACGCCGCTCGTCGATAAGGGCGCATTCGTCATGCTCGGCAGCGATGATTTCATGCTGCGGCTCATCTCGGGCAAGCGCAGCTTCGAGGAGATCAAGGACTACATCGCCTGGACCATGCACGCGGCACAGGCAATTGCGGTGAAGGTGGTCAATCCCGGGGGCATCAGCGCCTTCAAATTCAACCAGCGCCGGCTGAACCTCGACGAGAAGCACGTCTATTACGGCATCACGCCGCGCGACATCATCCTGACGCTGGCGCGCGGGCTCTTGGAGCTCGGCGTCACGCATCCCCTGCATGTGCACGGCTGCAACCTCGGCATCCCCGGCAACTACGAGACGACGATGGCGACCATCCGCGCCACCGATGGCCTGCCGCTGCACCTGACCCACATCCAATTCCACAGCTACGCCACCGAGGGCGAGCGCCATTTCTCGTCGGGCGCCGCCGCCATCGCCGACCTTCTGAAAAAGTACCCGCACATTTCCATCGACGTCGGCCAGGTGATGTTCGGCCAAACCTGCACCGCCTCCGGCGACAGCATGCGCCAGTACAACGGCGCCAAGAACGCCGACCCGCGCCGCTGGGTGATCATGGACATTGAGTGCGACGCAGGCTGCGGCGTCGTTCCTTTCCGCTATCGCGACACGAGCTATGTGCACTCGCTGCAATGGGCGATCGGGCTCGAGACGTTCCTGTTGTGCGAGGACCCCTGGCGCATCTTCCTGACGACCGATCACCCGAACGGGGCGCCCTTCTATACGTATCCCCACTTGATCCGCCTCTTGATGGACCGCGCCTTCCGCAAGGAGATGATGCTGAAGGTCGTGCCGGAGGCGCTGAAATACTCGACGCTGCCCTCGCTCGAGCGCGAGTACACGCTCTATGACGTGGCGATCATGACGCGCGCCGGCCCGGCCCGCAGCCTGGGCCTCAAAGACCGCGGCCACCTCGGCCCCGGCGCCTGCGGCGACGTCACCGTCTACACGGACAATGCGAACCGCGAGGAGATGTTCGCCAAGCCCGAGCTCGTGTTCAAGAACGGCGAGGTCATCGTGCGCGACGGCAAGGTCGTCAAGGTCGTGCAGGGTGCCACGCACGTCGCGCGCCCCGAGTACGACCGCGCGATCGAGAAGCCGCTCAAGGAATACTTCGACCGCTACCATACGATCGCGATGGAGAACTTCCGCGTCGACGATGAGGAGCTCATCGAAGGCGGCCGCGGCCAGATCGTGGTGCAACCGACCAGGGCCCGCGTGTCATGAAGGTCAACGGCATCACCATCGACGACACGTTCGCCGAGGCCTTCGGCATGAGCGGCACCGGCGTCATCATTACGGCCGACAGCGTCCGCTGGGCGCGCCAGGCGGCCGTAACCATGAGCGGATTTGGCACCTCCGTCATCGGCTGCGGCGCCGAGGTCGGCATCGACCGCGAGCTCAAGCCCGAAGAGACGCCGGACGGCCGCCCCGGTGTGCGCGTCTTGCTGTTCGGATTTTCCCCCGACGCGCTTGCGCCGCAGCTCAAGAACCGCGTCGGTCAGTGTGTGCTGACGAGCCCGGGCTCGGCCTGCTACGCCGGCGTCGCCGCCAAGAAGCGCATCGGGCTCGGCCAAGGCCCGCGCTATTTCGGCGACGGCTTTCAGACCGCGAAGATCCTGGGCAAGAACCGCTACTGGCGCGTGCCCGTCATGGACGGGGAGTTTGTCGTCGAGGAGACGACCGGCGTCGTGACGGACGCCGTCGGCGGCGGCAACGTGCTGATCCTCGGCAACGACCGCGCGGGCCTTCTCGCGGCAGCGGAAGCAGCCGTCGCCGCCATCGGCGAGGTGCCCGACGTCATCACGCCGTTCCCCGGCGGCATCGTGCGCTCGGGCTCCAAGGTCGGCTCCAAATACAAGGGCATGATCGCCTCGACCAACGATGCCTTCTGCCCGACCCTGCGCGGCCGCGTGAAAAGCGAGCTCGGACCGGACACGGTTGCCGTGCTCGAGATCGTCATCGACGGGCTGTCGTCGAAAGCGGTCGCCGATGCGATGAAGGCCGCATTGAAGTCGCTGATCGAGGGCGGGGCGGCGAAGGGCGTCACGCGCATCTCCGCCGGCAACTACGGCGGCAAGCTCGGCCAGCATCACTATCACCTGCGGGAGCTGCTTCCATGAGCGGGTTGACGTTTCGCCTAAAGGGGGCACCGCAGGAGCGCCTCGATGTGTCCGAGCTGACACCACGGCGGCTCGCTTCCCTGTCGCAAAGCGAGATCGAGCGTATCGTCGTCGGCTCGACAAAACGCCAATCGAAGGTCGCCGATTGGTTCTCGATCAGCGGCCGGGCGGGAGACAGCGTGAGGTTCGAGAATGGGTCGAGCCTCCTCGACTTCGTGGGATCGCACCTCGATGAGGGCACCGTCATCGTCGACGGCGACGTAGGCGACTACGCCGGTCGCGAGATGAGCGGCGGCCGGCTCGACATCCGGGGCGACGCGCGTGCGTTCCTCGCCTCGGGCCTGAAGGGCGGGCTCGCCACCGTCAAAGGCTCGGCCGGGGCTCAGGTCGGCGCCCAGCGCCCGGGCGACAAGTTCGGCATGATGGGCGGCATCGTCGTCATTGACGGCCACGCCGGCGACCGCGTCGGTGACCGCATGCGGCGCGGCACCATCATCGTGCGCGGACGTTGCGGGGCCATTGCCGGCACGCGCATGCTCGGCGGCACCATCTGGACCGATCAGGGCTTCGGGCCCAACCCGGGATTGCTGATGCGCCGTGGCACGCTCATCGGTCCCAATGTGGAAAAGCTGCTGGCGACCTTCGTCGATACCGGCAAGCACGAGCTCGTCATCCTCAGGGTGCTCTCGCGCTATCTCGCAGCCACGCTCGGGCCGCTTGCCCCGCGTCCGATCACGGGCCCGGTACGCAAATACGCGGGCGACCTTGCCACCATCGGCAAGGGCGAGCTGCTAATTCCCGCCTAAGTCACTGGAATCTTTGCCCTACCGGGCCCAGGTAACAATTGGCGGGGAGCGGCGAATAGCGTTTGCTGGCGGTGGTGCATCCTTCGGCAGGGCCCGGCCGTATATGGCCTTGAGTTGGAATCGTCGGCCAAAACAACCTGGAGCATCGCATGATTGCGATCGTGATCTCGGCCTGTCTCATCAGCGACCCCGGCGTGTGCAAGGACTACCGCATCCCGTTGGCGAGCGGTATCGATGTCACCCGCTGCATGGCGGATGCCCCGCCGCACTTCGCCCCCTGGGTAGATTCCCATCCCGGTTGGCGCATTGCGCGCTGGCGCTGCCTCACCGCTGGCGCTGAAGACCTCTGAGAGCACGGCTCCCGCGTTGGCGCAAAGAGGAGGCCTGCATGTCACGCGGATTGATACCTGCCGTTCTCGCGGCCGCCTTGCTGCTTGCCCCAGCTGGCGCGGCCTGCGCGCAGGACATGATCGACCAGCTCGATCTCAAGTCGGACGAGTTCACCAAAGCCGACGTGACGCGCGAGGACGTGCTGGCCGCGATCGCGGCGGCGGGCGCGACCGGCGTCGCCGATTTTTCGGGCAAGCGCCTCAACGGCCTCGATCTCTCCGGCCTCGATCTGCGCCGCTTGAAGCTGCAGGCGACGCGCCTCAACGGCGCCAAGCTCGTCGGCTCCAACCTCGACGGCGTAATGCTCGACCAGGCCTGGGCGCTCAACTCCGATTTCAGCAAGGCGAGCTTCAAGGGCGCGAGCCTTTTCTCCACGCAGTTCCGCGGCGCCAAGCTCGACGGCGCCAACTTCGAGAAGGCGCGCGTCGCCGCCGACTTCTCGAGCGCCAGCATGAAGGGCGCCAACTTCAAGGATGCCGACGTCTCCGCCGACATGAAGAACCAGTCCATGGGGCTGATGCGCGGCGTATTCCGCTCGACCGACCTCGAGGGCGCCTCGTTCGAGAATGCGAACATGGCCCGCGTGGTGCTCGAGTACGCGCGCCTGCGCGATGCGAACTTACGCGACGCCAACCTCATGGGCAGCGAGATGGCCGGCGCCGACCTCACGGGAGCCGACGTGGCGGGCGCCAATTTCAATGAGGCAGACGTCAACTCCGCGCGTCTCGTATCGCTGCGCGGCAAGGAAAGCGCGCGCAACCTCGATGCGGTGAAGAACCTCGACCGCGCCTACGTCCAGTAGAGGTCCGCTAGCGCGCATCTCCGAACAGGCTGCTCACCTCGAGCACGAACTTCTGCCGGATGGCGCGGCCGAAATCCGCATACCCGTTGGCGGGCAGCACGAACGAGCCGGGCCCTCCCTTCACGTGGTCGCGGTACCAGTCCTCGAGCGGCGTACCGGTGCTGTCGCCCGGTGCAGCCGGCAGATAGGACTGCGTCGGCACGCCGCCCGGGCCTTCGCCCTCCCCTTCATTGCCTTCCAGGATCGGCAGACCGTTCACCGTGACGCCGTAGCTGACGAGCTCGTCGCGCACTTTTTCAACGGGCTCCGGCTCGTTGCAGTTGTCGCGGCCGTCGCCCGAGACGTCGAGCACGACCTTGGCGGCCTTTGCCGGGATCTGCGGCACGATCTTGTCCGAGACGAAGCGCATCATGCGCGACATGCAGGTGAACTCGCCGCCCTGGCGCGGGAGCGCGCGCACACGCATGGCCGCGGCCTTCGCCTCCTCCGCGTTGGTGATGTGCGTCCACGGCAGGTTGACCTTGGCCTGGTCCGCCCAGGTGATCATCGAGAACAGGATGCCTCCCTTGGCGCCGCCGATGATGGCCTGGATGACGCTCGGGTCCTCCAGGGCCCGCGCGATGCCCTCCATCTGCAGCTTGTAGCGTGCATCGTCGACCGAGTTCGAAACGTCGACCGAGACGATAAGTGCGGTATCGACCTCATCCGCTGGCGCCTGCGCGCGCGCCATGGGAAGGGCTGTCGCCAGCAGCATCAGTGGGGCTATCCGTAGCGCCCGGGCCAAGGAAGCTGCGCGCCGCCCGCTCGCCTTGAGATAGCCTCTCCGCATGCCGTTCATGTCCTATGGCCGGTCCGACTTGGCTTTACGAAGCACTATTGCAGCGCCCAAGTAAGACCGCGGCATGTCGCGGCTCGGGGCTCAAGCGCACTTCCCTATCAGCCGCTCGAGTGATTGTCATTTGACGATCCTGCCGCCTGGCCGGGAGGTGCAGCGCCGGTCGTGATCGTTTAGAGTTCCCCTGCAAGATGCTTGCGCGCCGCGGACGCCTTGTCCGCCCGCAGCGAGAGACCAGGGCACAGAGGGGGCCTGCATGTACGCACACATCCTGATCGCAACCGACGGCTCGGAGCTCGCCAATCGTGCCGTCGAGCAGGGGCTAACCCTCGCCAAGGCATTGGGCTCCAAGGTCACCGCCATCACGGTCACGGAGCCGTGGACGGCCGCCGTCTCCGGCGAGTGGGCGGTCGCCTTTCCCGTCGAGGAATACGAGAAGGCAGCGGCGGCCAACGCTGAGAAGATCCTCGCGCAGGTGACCGAGGCGGCCACGCGCGTCGGCGTCGCCTGCGCGACGCGCCACGTCAAGGATCAGTTTGCGGCCGAGGGCATCGTGGACGAGGCAAAGTCGGCCGGCGCCGATCTCATCGTGATGGCGTCGCACGGCCGGCGCGGGCTTGCCAAGATGGTGCTCGGCAGCCAGGCGATGCGCGTGCTCACGCACAGCACGGTGCCGCTGCTCATCTGCCGCTGAGATAGAAGGCGGGCGGCACCGCTCGGGGGGCCGCCCGCTTTCTGATCAGACGCATTGCCTCAGTAGTAGGGGCAGATCCAGCGGTGATAGCGCCGGCTCCAATAGCAGTCGTCGTAGGCATAGTCATAGTAGGGCACGCCCACGACGAAGAAGCGCCGGTGGTGATGATGCAGATGATGCACGTGGGGGGCGCTGTAGGCATGCAGCATCGGTCCGTGACTGATGCGGGGGCCGGCGATAGTTGCGCTGTGCATGTGCATGCCCATCATAGCTCCGCCATGACGAGCGAGCGTGATCTGGCTCGGGCTCGACTGCACAAACTTCTGAAGGGCTCCTAATGGAACGGAAGCCGCTCCAGCCGCACCGGCCAGAAGCAGGACGGCCGCTCCAATCATGCTTGACAGTAAAAGCGTGCGTTTCATCTTGGACCTCCTCGATCTCAATGCGAAATGCTCACGTCGCCGACCTGCGGACGTGGCTCACTGGCCTTTTGGCTTGTTTTAGGTTTGTGCTCAGACCCTGGGGCACTGAAGCCTGTCTGCCCCGGATTCTGCGGTAGGCAATCATATCATTCCGCAAGCTCTCTGGTGTTCCCTAGGGAACAGACAGCAAAAAGGGCGCTGTGGCCGAGCCTGCTTGAAATTTTCCTTGCGCCGGTGTCGGCGCGGGCCAATCTCGGCCGTCCTTGGCGCAGGAGGCCCACAAATGCTCTACGCGTTCCTTTGCTACAACAACGAGGCGGCCGTCTGCTCCTGGACCAAGGAGGAGGACGACGCGGTGATGGCCAAGCTCGACGTCGTGCATCAGAAGCTCGTCAAGCAAGGCCGGTTCGGACCTGCCCTGCGCCTGATGCCGACCACGGCCGCCGCGACCCTCATCAAGGAGAAGGACCTGGTGCTCGACGGCCCCTACGCCGAGACCAAGGAGGCGCTGCTCGGCTTCTACATCATCGACTGTGACGACCTCGACCACGCGCTCTCCATCGCGCGCGAGCTCGCCGACGCCAACCCCGGCGGCGCTTACGAGGTGCGGCCCGTACGCCTGTTCCTGCCCGGCGACGCGAAGGTGGGGCAAGCGTGACCGAGGTCGACTGGATCGGCGCGGCGCTCACGGCGGCACGCCCGCAAGCGGTCGCCGCGCTGCTGCGCTACTTCCGCGACCTCGACACCGCCGAGGAGGCCTTTCAGGAGGCGTCCCTGCGGGCGCTGAAGACGTGGCCGCAGAACGGACCGCCGCGTGATCCTGCCGCCTGGCTCATTTTCGTCGGCCGCAATGTGGCAATCGACAGTGTGCGCAAGCGCTCGCGCCAGGAGCCGCTGCCGGACGAGGCGCTGCTCTCCGACCTCGAAGACGCAGAGGCCGGCATGGCCGAGAGAATCGATGAGAGCCACTACAGCGACGATGTGCTGCGGCTGCTGTTCGTGTGCGGCCATCCCGAGCTGCCGGCGACACAGCAGATCGCGCTGGCGCTGCGCATCGTGTCGGGCCTTTCGGTTCCGCAAATCGCGCGCGCGTTCCTCGTCAGCGAGGCGGCGATGGAGCAGCGCATTACGCGCGCCAAGCGACGCATCGCCGGCGCGAACGTGCCGTTCGAGGCGCCGGGTGCGCCTGAGCGGGCCGAGCGGCTCGCGGCGGTCGCGGCCATGATCTACCTCGTGTTCAACGAGGGCTATTCGGCCGGCAGCGGCGAGGTCTCGGCGCGCGCCACCCTATGCGGGGAGGCCATACGGCTCGCGCGCCTTCTGCTGCGGCTTTTTCCAGCCGAGCCGGAGATCATGGGCCTGCTGGCGTTGCTTGTCCTGCAGCACGCGCGTGCCGCCGCGCGTTTCGACGCCAACGGCTCCATCGTGCTGCTCGAGGATCAGGACCGTACGCTTTGGGACCGCGCCAAGATTACGGAGGGGCTGGCGCTCGTCGACAAGGCGATGCGGCACCGGCGCCGCGGGCCCTACCAGATCCAGGCGGCGATCGCGGCGCTACATGCGCGCGCCGCGCGGCCGCAGGACACCGACTGGGCGCAGATCGATGTGTTGTATGCGGCGCTCGAGGAGGTGCAGCCCTCGCCCGTCGTCAGCCTGAACCGCGCGGTCGCCGTCAGCAAGGTGCGCGGGGCCGAAGCGGCGCTCCGGATGATCGAGCCGCTCAGCACGCGCCTTGCCGGCTACTTCCATTTTCACGGGCTGCACGGCGCCCTGCTGCAAGAGCTCGGGCGCAACGAGGAAGCGCGCGCCGCCTTCGGGCGCGCCATCGCACTCGCCAACTCGCCCGCGGAGGCTGCGCATATCCGCATGCACCTCGACCGCCTGATGGCCGATGGCGCCGCATCAAAAAGATTCCTGCCTGCCTGCCGGGGCCGCACCTGCTCGCGGAACTCGTCGGCAAAAGCTGAATTACCGCTTCGCAGAAACTCCGGCCCCCGGGTGTCGGATCGCTACGCCGCCGTTCGTCCTCGGATCATCACGCCATTCACGGCCCAGGAGGATTTCATGGCCACCCAAGCGAAGCAAGCAGCCAAGCCGGCAACCAACACCGCTTCCCTCGATCAGAGCTGCCCGGCCGAGGGCATGCAGACGCCGCCCGAGTTCAAGGGTCCGCATCCGCAGGTAAAGGGCGGACCAGCGCCCTATCTCATGGTCGACGGCGCCGCCAAAGCAGCAGAGTTCTACAAGCGTGCCTTCGGCGCCGAGGAGGTGAGGCGCTATCCGCTCGACGACAGGGGCCGCACCATGCACGTCCACCTCTACATCAACGGCGGCTCATTGATGCTGAGCGACTGCTATCCCGAGCACGGGCACCCATGGAAGGAGCCGCAGGGGTTCAGTCTGCACCTGCAGGTCGACGATGTGGACAAGTGGTGGGACCGCGCCATCAAGGCCGGTGCGGAGCCGCGCATGCCGGTGCAGCTGATGTTCTGGGGCGACCGCTACGGGCAGTTGCGCGATCCATTCGGCATCGTGTGGAGTATCGCCACGACACCAAACAAGTGAGCGGTGAGAGGAACTCTAGATTCACTCTAGATTCATCAGATGGAAATAGTCGCGGCGCCGGACGGGAGAGACCGGCGCCGCGATACTGGCTTAGGCAGCTTTCGCAACCGAGACCGGCACGGTCGAGATCGTCTTCAGGATCTGCGACGCGATTTGGTAGGGGTCGCCCTGCGAGTTCGGGCGGCGGTCCTCGAGATAGCCCTTGTAGCCGTTCTTGATGAAGGAGTGCGGCACGCGGATCGAGGCGCCGCGGTCGGCGATGCCGTAGCTGAACTTGTTCCACGGCGCCGTCTCGTGCTTGCCGGTCAGACGCTTGTCGTTGTCGGGGCCGTACACGGCGATGTGGTCCATGAGGTTCTTCTCGAAGGCCGCCATCAGCTTCTCGAAGTAGTCCTTGCCGCCGACCTCGCGCATGTAGGCGGTCGAGAAGTTGGCGTGCATGCCCGAGCCGTTCCAGTCGGTGTCGCCGAGCGGCTTGCAATGCCACTCGATATCGACGCCGTATTTCTCGCACAGCCGCATCATCAGGTAACGGGCCATCCACATCTGGTCGGCCGCGGTCTTCGAACCCTTGCCGAAGATCTGGAATTCCCACTGGCCCTTCGCCACCTCGGCGTTGATGCCTTCGTGGTTGATGCCGGCATAGATGCAGAGGTCGAGGTGCTTCTCGACGAGCTCGCGGGCGACGTCGCCGACGTGCTTGAAGCCGACGCCGGTGTAGTAGGGCCCCTGCGGCGGCGGATAGCCGTAGTCTGGGAAGCCGAGCGGACGGCCGTTCTTGTAGAAGAAGTACTCCTGCTCGAAGCCGAACCAGGCGCCGGAGTCGTCGAGGATGGTGGCGCGCTTGTTGGAGACGTGCGGGGTGACGCCGTCCGGCATCATGACTTCGCACATGACGAGCGCGCCGTTGGTGCGCGCGCCGTCGGGGTAGACCGCGACGGGCTTCAGCACGCAGTCGGAGTTGTGGCCTTCCGCCTGGTTCGTCGAGGAGCCGTCGAAGCCCCAGAGCGGGAGCTCCTCGAGGCTCGGAAATGCGCTGTATTCCTTGATCTGCGTCTTCCCGCGCAAATTCGGCACCGGCGCGTAGCCGTCAAGCCAAATGTACTCGAGCTTGTACTTCGTCATTGCGGATCTCTCCCTGCTGTGGACGTGACTGAACCTGCCAATGCGCGCCGGGCCGGAGGCCGAACTGCGGTCGTGTGTGTGCGGTGGCGAAGCTTCGCGTTGGACGGCGCAAGCGAGGCAGATCCGGCCGACCGTCTCTTGGAGCGGACGCGACCCCGCTCGTCCTGAGACACGCCGCTCAGCATCCGACTACCTTGATCATTCGATTTGCGAACCCGCTCGGTGCGAAGGTGGTGGCGGAACCGGCGGCGGCACCAGGAGTTGTCCGTCGTGAAGGTTCGCGCTCGCTCGGAATGCTAGCCAAATATGCAAAAACAATCTTGCCCATAATGTAGGCAATTGCTGTTTGAATTTCGGGCAGTTCGGCAATCGGCAGAAGAATGCAAAACGCGAGTCTGCTAGCCTGCGAATTGCAGACTGCCGATAGCAAATGAGGAAGAGAGAGACAGAGAGAGACCTGGGAGGAAGCTATGACCACCGACACGCCTCGCCGTAGTGCGAAGATCTACGACTTCCCGTCCGGCGCCCGCCCGAAGAACGCGAAGGCTCTGCCGCAGATGACCGCGCCGAAGCTCATGGAGGTCGAGTGCGGCAGCTGCTGGTATCACGATGCCGCCGTTGATGAAGAGCACGCGGCAGTGCTTGCCAAGTCGGTTCGTATTGTCCGTGATCGCGGCTGATTTTAAGTCGCGCCTTTCTATCCGCCGGCCCGCCGATGAGCGCGGGCCGCCCTCGGGTGCGTTAAGCCCCGAAGATCGACCAGCCGAGCCGCTTGCTCAGCTTCTCCAGCGCGAGCTGTCCCAACAAAGAGTTCCCCTGCGCGTCGAGCCCCGGCGACCACACGGCGATCGAGGCCTTGCCCGGCGCCACCGCCAAAATGCCGCCGCCGACCCCGCTTTTGCCGGGCAGCCCCACCCGGTAGGCGAACTCACCCGAGCCATCGTAGTGGCCGCAGGTGAGCATCAGCGCATTGATGCGCCGCGCCGGCTCGGGCCCAACCACCGAGCACCCCGTCGAGGGATTTGAGCCGAACTGCGCGAGGAACCGCCCGGCCATAGCGAGCTGCCGGCACGACATGGCAATGGCGCAGTGATGGAAGTAGACGCCGAGGGTGAACTCGACCGGATTCTCGATGACGCCGAATGATTTCATGTAGTTGGCGAGCGCAGCGTTGCGAAATCCGGTCCGCTGCTCGGAGGCTGCCACCGCCTCGTCGATCCTGATCGAGGGATCGTCCGCCAGGAAACGCATGAACCATAGGATCTCGCCCAGCGCCTCGCGCGGCTGGTGCCCCGACAGGATCGCGTCGGTGACTGCGATTGCCCCCGCGTTGATGAAGGGGTTGCGCGGTATGCCGCGCTCGTACTCGAGCTGGACGATCGAGTTGAAGGCGCTGCCCGAAGGCTCGCGGCCGACGCGTCGCCACAGCCGGTCGCCGACTTTGCCGAGCGCAAGCGCGAGCGTGAACACCTTGGAGATGCTCTGGATCGAGAAGGGGATGTCGCTGTCGCCGGCCGCCGCGACGTTGCCCCCGGCATCGATCGCGACGAGACCGAAGGACTTGGGGTCGACGCGCGCGAGCTCGGGGATGTAGCTCGCGACCTCGCCGCGATGGGGCGCGCGGCACATCTCGTCGGCAATCTCGCCTACGACGCTATCAAGAGTGGGCACTGGCGGCGCTCATCGAAAGTTGGGTGGACAGCGCGAGCATAGCCGCGCGGATGCGCACTCGTCATCGCTTCACGGTGTCCGACCCCTCCTCCAGCCGATGGCCGAAGGCGAAGATCGCAGCGAGCGGCACGAAGAATCCGAGGGCGAGGCTCCACACCACGATATAGGGCAAGTTCTCGTAGTGTCCGCGGCTGACCACGTAGACCTCATTCAGATATTTCGTCTGCAATTGCCCGGCCACGAGCGCGAGGTTCATCAACGACGCCATGAGCGCAAACCACGTGGCGCGGTGCCCCTTGGGCGCGTAGATGGCGGTGAGCGTTAAGAGCGGAATCATGCTGAGCTGGGCGAAGGGCGAGGCCGCCGCGGTGTCGATAATGGCGATGGTGCGGGCCCCGAATCCGAAGACGCGTTCCGTCCAATCGGCAAGCCCGAGCACGAGCCCGAGGCCCGGCAGCGACAGAAGCGTCGTCACGATGGTGAGCCAGAAGAGCACCGTCGGTACCGGGCGCCGCGTTATGGCGTCGGAGAACAGCCACATGCCGATGAGCGCGAGCCCCGCCCCGATCTGCCCGAGCGTGCCCTGGAAGGCCTCGTCGAAACCCAGCACATCGATGGCGAACCAGGTGTAGCCCTGGCCGGTGAGCGGCGTGGCGCGATAGATGAAGATGATGATCGCCGCGTAGAGGATCGTCCGTTTGGTCGCCGCGTCGAGGTCGTGCACGACGCGGGCGAGCATGGCGCACACGACCGCCATGGAGACCACGAACACCATCTCCTGGTTGTAGGGGATATTGGCCAGGATCAGCGTCACCACGAAGGCGCCGTAGGCGAGGCCCCCGCCCAGGATGCGCCAGTCGATGGGGCTGCTATCGACCGGCTTCAGCGTGATGAGCGCCGCCCCGCTCACCGACACGAGCGGAACGATCAGCCCCACGAGGAACACCGTCGCATAGCTGTAGACGCCCGCGATCCACCCAGCGATGCCGGCGACGAGGAAGATGCCGAACGACAGCGCCAGCCGCCCCAGCACCTGCACCATGCCGAGCTCGCGGTCGACCTCCTCCTTGTTGCGCGGGGTGCCGTCGGGGTTCTCGCGGTCCACTACCTCCGTGCTCATGGCGTCCGCCGCCACGTCCTGGATGACGACGCCAAGGACGCTCAGGAAGGCGCCGAGGCGATAGAGATTCTCGAGGGTAGCGAACGTGAGCCAGCCGCCGGCGGCGCCGGCAAGCAGCACCATGCCCAATGCGATGAAGGCCGCGCCGATGAACACGTAGGCGCGGCGCTGCGAGCCGAAGATGGGCACGGCGTCGACAAGCTCGCCGAATACCATCTTCACCGTCCACGGCAGCGTGAGCCATACGCTGAGCTCGGCGAGCTCGGCGGGGCTGAGCGTCAACGCCTTCTTGACCCAGAAGCTTTCGGCGACCGCAATGAGGCCCAAGGCCCCATAGGCGAAATAGACCATCAATAGCGGCAGGTAGCGGGGCCGGAATGCGCGGATCGGATTGAGCAGTGCGGTGGCCAGCTGCGCCTTTAGGTAGGACGGGCTCCACACGGTCGTCGTCGTTGCGGCCATCGGCGCTCCTCAACGGGAAGGACCGCACGATATGGCGCAGGACGGAGCGTGCGGTCCAGCGCGGATCGCCAAGCCGCCAAACAAGGCGGCCGCGACGGAGCTAACGCTCCCCCCGCGGCCGCTGCAATCTCCTAGGATCTGTAGTTATCTCGCGCGCCGATCGGGCAGCGGGTTGGCCCAGTCGAGTTGCTGCCAGCTCTGCGGTATCGAGGACGGTGACGTCGACGTCGTCACGCCCCCGGTGAAGTTCGATCGCGGACCGACGGTAACGGCGCCCAAGGGGCCGCCAATCTGCTTGTCGTCCGGATCGGCGTAGCGAGCCGTACCGTCCGGATTGGTGCTGGTGCTAGAATCGACATCGAACGCAAGCGCGGGCGGCGCCAGCATGGCCAAGCTTAGGAACGCGGCAACCAGGATCGGCGACTGTCGCATCGGCTTCCCTCCGGTAAATCAGCAGTTTCGTTGCCGATTATGTATGGCGTTCGCGTGGCTTTCGCCTTACGTCCGGCCGAAATTAGGGAGCGCTGTGCCTTTGCCGCAACGAAATGGCGCAGCAAAAAGAAAAATGGCCCGGTCCGCAAGGAGACGAAGCGGGACCGGGCCTAGTTCACCCACAGCAGCGGGAAGCTGGGGGCTCGGAGCACCATGGAGTGATTCAGGTTGGCGTAAGTTAGTCCTCGACGACGGGGACCCAAGGCTCGGCACGCAGCCAATCGAGCCAAGGACGTGCACCCTTGGGTTCATCTTCCAGAGAAGCGTCGAAGCTGCGCTTGAAGGGCAGCACGTTGTCTGCCGGCTCAATGGCCACGGGCGTCACGGCCGCGCGCGCTTCGATGCTGAGCCGCCAGGCACGCAACTGCTCGGAGAAATTGATGGGCTCGCTCATGGCGTGCGCCCTCCCTGGAGTGGGAGGCCACCGCGGATGCGTTTGGCACCGTGCGCGGCGGCAGCGGCTTGTGCGGCTTGCGGCGTCGCAAACGTCTTGCCGTCGAGCGAGTGGAACTCGTTCACCGCGGCATGGAAGTGGAAAGCAGAGTCTCCTGCCTCGCGCACAATGATGCCGACGGCGTCGCTGCCGAGCTCGATGATGTAGGCCTGTGAGGACATGCGTTCACCTGTCGCCGGCACTCGGCCGGCGTCCTTTGCGTTCAATGTTGCAATTCGATTGGAACGGCGGCTTCAGCCGCTTGCGCCGTGCTTCAACAGCACGCGCAACAGGTACAGGTGAACCCGGCTCGGAACGCGGTGCGACTGTTCGCGGTCGCCATGTTGAATAAATGAGCCATGCGGCTTCTCCTCTGAGCCGAAGCCGCGGGTTGCGCGGCCTCTTAGCGTTTGGTGTCGCGGCGCAAACTTGCTCTGCAAATCACCGCGGCCGGCGAAGGATCGCCGACGCATCCATATGGCGGCGCAGTGTGCCAAGCGTCAAATAAGAATACCTGCAAACGTTATGAGCCGTGCCGGCCTAGCGCAGACGCAGACGCACGGCCTTGCGCTGACGCCAACAACTCGTAGCGCTCGGCCTGAACGCGTCTTTGCGATCACAGCACCCAGGAGTTGCGCGGTCGTGCGGCCAAGCGATCGATCGCACTCGCCGCCCCGCAACGTCGGAAAAAATCAACCGCTGGGCACCGACCTCAATGGGAAGAAGAATGCAAGGTACCGATTGTTGCGAATAACTCTCGGCTGCGCCAAAGCCAGATTACAGAAATCCGTTTTTGCACGGCGGCAGCCCGCTTCGCGCGGTTCGCGGCGCGCGCCCATGAAACCATATAAGCTCAGCAAATCTTCTTAGTTCGTCGCCAACGCTGGCGCAGCTAGGTGTTCCTCGTACCCTTTCAACGGGTGAGGTCACGAACACGAGAGGATGCTCCGTATGAAAATCGCATTTTCCCGACGCGAGGCAATCGCACTCGCCGTTGCGGCCGGCCTAGTCGGAGGCGCCCAGATCGCC
>DATIZL010000119.1:0-10552 GCA_035517115.1 Hyphomicrobium sp. | reverse complement strand
TTGACGGCGAGCAGCATCAGCTCGATCGACATCAGGATGACGATGACGTTCTTGCGATTGAGGAAGATGCCGAGCATGCCGAGCGTGAATAGGCAGGCCGCAACCGTCAGATAATGCCCGATGCCGATGGTCATGCGCCCCGTCGCCCCTTAGTCCTGACCGTCAGCGGGAATGATCGCTCCGCCCGCGGGGACCGACACGATCTCGAGGCCCGTGGCCGGCGTGCGCGCGACCTGACTGGCGATTGACTGCCGCTTGACGCCGGGCTTGTGCGCGAGCGTCAGCACGATGGCGCCGATCATGGCGACCAACAGAATCAGCCCGGCGATCTCGAAGTAGTAGACGTAGCGCGTGTAGAGCACGAGGCCCAAGGCCTGCGTGTTGGAGACGCCCGACGCCGCGGCGGCCGCGGGATGCGCGGCGCCGAGCCCGAAGCCGCGGCCGATAAAGAGCAGCACGAGCTCTGCGAGCACGATGCCGCCGACCAACAGCCCCACCGGTGCGTTCTTGATGAAGCCGGCTTTGAGCTCGGCGAAGTCCACGTCGAGCATCATGACGACGAACAGGAACAGCACGGCGACGGCGCCGACGTAGACGATGACGAGGATCATCGCCAGGAACTCGGCGCCCAAGAGCACGAAGAGCCCCGCCGCGTTGAAGAAGGCGAGGATCAGATAGAGCACCGCGTGCACGGGGTTCTTCGCTACGATCACCATGACCGCAGCCGCAACCGCGAACACCGCAAACAGATAGAAGAACCCCGCCGTCAGAGCCATCGGTTGAGACCCACCGCCTCTCCTGTCCCCCGCCCCGACGCACCCATCGGGTGCCTGCCGCTTCGAGGCGCGGCAACGTCTTTTCATTCGGCGCTAGGGTGAGTACCCCATGCGCCGCGACAATCCAAGTGCCGCGTGGCGCCCCTGTGCACGGCGCGCCCTTCTTCCGCGCCGCGGCCTAGCGGTAAGGCGCGTCGAGCGCAAGGTTCTGTGCGATCTCGCGCTCCCAGCGGTCGCCGTTATCGAGCAGCTTCTCCTTGTTGTAGAGGAGCTCCTCGCGCGTCTCGGTCGCGAATTCGAAATTGGGGCCCTCGACGATAGCGTCGACCGGGCACGCCTCCTGGCACAGCCCGCAGTAGATGCATTTCACCATGTCGATGTCGTAGCGGGTGGTGCGCCGGGTGCCGTCGTTGCGGCGCGGCCCCGCCTCGATAGTGATCGCCTGGGCGGGGCAGATGGCCTCGCACAGCTTGCAGGCGATGCAGCGCTCCTCGCCGTTGGGATAGCGCCTCAGCGCGTGCTCGCCGCGGAAACGCGGCGATAAGGGCCCGCGCTCGAAAGGATAGTCGAGCGTCTTCTTGCGGGCGAAGAAGTAGCGCATCGCGAGACCGAAGGCCGTCACGAACTCCCACAGGAAGAGCGACTTTACCGATCGCGCGACGCTCGCGGCCATGGCTTTAGGACCCCAATCCGAATTTTATGACCGCCGCCACGACGACCACCATCAGGAGCGACAGCGGCAGAAAGACCTTCCAGCCGAGCCGCATCAACTGATCGTAGCGGTAGCGCGGCACCATGGCCTTCGCCATGGCGAACAGGAAGAAGACGAAGACGCACTTCGCCACGAACCAGAGCACGCCCGGCACCCAGGTGAACGGCGCAACCTCGACGGGCGGCAGCCAGCCGCCGAGGAACAGGATGGTCGTCAGCGCGCACATGGTGACGATCGCCACGTACTCGCCCAGCATGAACAAGAGATAGGGCGTCGAGGAGTATTCGACCATGAAGCCGGCGACGAGCTCCGATTCCGCCTCGACGAGGTCGAAGGGCGGGCGGTTCGTCTCGGCAAGCGCAGAGACGAAGAAGATGACGAACATGGGCAACAGCGGCAGCCAGTACCAGTCGAGCAACGAACCCGGCAGGCCGGCGCGGGTGCCGAGACCCGAGCGCTGCGCGTTGACGATGTCGGTGAGGTTGAGCGAGCCGACGCACAGGATGACGGTGATGATCACGAAGCCGATCGAGACCTCGTAGGAGACCATCTGCGCGGCCGAGCGCAGCGAGCCCATGAACGGGTACTTCGAGTTCGATGCCCAGCCGCCCATGATGATGCCGTAGACCGCGAGCGAGGAGAGCGCCAACAGGTAGAGGACGCCGACGTTCAAGTCGGAGATCACCCACTTGCCGAGGCCGTTCTGGTTGACCGGGATCACGGCCCAGGCGGCGAGCGCGAAGGTGGCGGTGGCGAGCGGCGCCAACAGGAACACGCCTTTGTTGGCGCCGGCCGGAATGATCGGCTCCTTGAAGGCGAACTTCAAAAGATCGGCGAACGATTGCAGGAGCCCAAAGGCGCCGACCACATTGGGGCCGCGCCGGAGCTGCACCGCGGCCCACACCTTGCGGTCCATGAGCAACAGGAAGGCGATGATCACCAGGAGCACGACAAGGGTGAAGAGGCTCCAGCCCACCATCACGGCGAGCCAGAGGCCGTAGTCCCACCAGGTCTGAAGCGAGCTGCTCATAGTCGCGTTCGCGTCCCCTACTCGGCGGCCTTGAGGCGCGGCGAGGCGCTCATGGTCTTCCTCAAGGCGCTCATCTCGGCCATGACGGCGGAGGCGCGCGCAATGGGGTTCGTCAGATAGAAGTCGCGGACGGGCGATAGGAAGGGCTCCGCCCCGATCGCGCCCGTGATTTTGGCCAGCGCGGCGATGCCTTCCGGCCCTGCCTTCTCCACCGCGCCGAGGCGCGCAAGCTGCGGCGCCGACTTGTACATGGCGGCGCGCAAGGCGCTCAGCGTATCGTAGGGCAGCGTATGCCCCACCTCCGCCGACAGCGCGCGCAGGATGGCCCAGTCCTCCTTGGCCTCACCCGGCGGAAACACGGCGCGCTCGCTCACTTGCGCGCGGCCCTCAGTGTTGGCGTAGGTCGCGCTCTTTTCCGTGTAGGCCGCGCCCGGCAGGATCACGTCGGCGCGGTGTGCACCGCGGTCGCCGTGGCTCCCTTGATAGATCACGAAGGCGGAGCCGGCCTCCGGCAGGCCGATCTCGTCGGCGCCGAGCAGGTAGAGCACGTCGAGCTTGCCCTTCCCCGCCGCCGCGACCATGCCCGGCGCGTCGAGCCCGCCCGACTGCGGCACGAAGCCGAGGTCGAGGCCGGCGACGCGGGACGCCGCGGTATGCAAGACATTGAAGCCGATCCAATCGGTGTCCTTGCCCTCGCAAGCGGCCTGCGCGATGCGCGCGGCAAGGCCGAGGAAGGCGGCGCCGTCGGGCCGCGCGGCGGCCCCGGCCCCGACGATCACCATGGGGTTCCTGGGCGCCTTTAGGGTCTCGGCGAAGGAGTGCTTGCCGTCGGCGACGTCCGCGAGCGTCTGGCCGCCGGCACCGAGATACTCGTAGGGATAGGTGAGCTGCACCCGCTCGCCGATGAGGCCGACCTTAAGGCCGCCCTGGCGCCAGCGCTTCAGGATGCGCGCATTGAGCACGGCCGCCTCGAGCCGCGGGTTGGTGCCGACGAGCAGGATGGCATCGGCGCGGTCGATGCCAGCGATGGTCGTGTTGAACAGATAGCTCGCGCGCCCCAGCGCCGGATTGAGCTTGGCGCCGTCCTGCCGGCAGTCGAGGCTCTTGACGCCGAGCCGGCCGAGCAGGTCCTTCAACGCGAACATCTCCTCCGCGCCGGAAAGATCACCCGCGATAGCCCCGATGCGGTCGGCGGGCGTGGCCTTGAGCTTGCCGGCCACCACCTTCAGCGCTTCGGCCCAGCTCGCCGGGCGCAGCTTGCCCTCTTCGCGCACGTAAGGCTCGTCGAGCCGCTGCATCCTGAGGCCGTCACAGGCAAAGCGCGTCTTGTCCGAAATCCACTCCTCGTTGACGTCGTCATTGTTGCGCGGGAGCACGCGCAAGACCGCGCGCCCGCGCGTGTCGACGCGGATCGCCGAGCCAACCGCATCCATCACGTCGACCGATTCCGTCTTCTCGAGCTCCCAGGGGCGCGAGATGAACGACCACGGCCGGTGCGTCAGCGCGCCCACGGGGCAGAGATCGTTCACGTTCGCCGACAGCTCCGAGAGGATGCCGCGGTCGAGGTAGGTCGTGATCTCCATGTCCTCGCCGCGGCCGATGGCGCCGAGCTCCTCCACCCCCGCCACCTCGGTCATGAAGCGGACGCAGCGCGTGCAGTGGATGCAGCGGTTCATGAAGGTCTTGATGAGGGGGCCGATGTACTTCTCCTCGACCGCCCGCTTGTTCTCCACGTAGCGCGAGCCGCCGACGCCGTAGGCCATGGCCTGGTCCTGCAGGTCGCACTCGCCGCCCTGGTCGCAGATGGGGCAGTCGAGCGGATGGTTGATGAGCAGGAACTCCATCACCCCTTCGCGCGCCGCCTTGACGAGCGGACTGTTGGTGAGAACTTGGCGCGGCGCGCCGTCCTTGTTCGGTGGCAGGTCGGTGACGCCCATGGCGCAGGACGCGATGGGCTTCGGCATGCCCGCGACCTCCACGAGGCACATGCGGCAGTTGCCGGCGATCGACAGGCGCTCGTGGTAGCAAAAGCGCGGGATCTCGGCGCCGGCCATCTCGCACGCCTGCAGGAGCGTGGTGCCGGGCTCCACCTCGATCAACTTGCCGTCGATGATGATCGGCTTTCGCATCGCTCCGCCCGCTCAACCCTTCATCGCGTCAGAATGGCGAGCAGCGTCAGCCCGCCGAGAAACGCCAGCAGCGACAGCCAGCCCTTCGCCTGTGGCGAAAGCGGCATGCCGCCGTACCACTGCGTCAGCCATACGCCCGTACCGTAGCCGACAACGAGACCGAACAGCCCTCCGAGCCAGCCCCACAGCAAATAGAATACGATCGCCGCGCCGAGCGCTGTGAAGATCACAGCGGGCGTCAGGGTGGCTATCAACATCGCGAGCAGGTCCACGGCGGAGTCCTTCTCGGGTTTGCATCTATTCGGCCGCTTCCTTCGCGGCCGCTTGACGAGCCTCGATGCGCTCTTCGATGACGTGGCGGAAGTTGCGGATGAGCCCTTGCACGGGCCAAGCCGCCGCATCGCCGAGCGCGCAGATGGTGTGGCCTTCGACCTGCTTCGTCACGTTGAGCAGCAAGTCGATCTCGCGCTTCTCGGCCTCCCCGCGCTGCATGCGCTCGAGCACGCGCCACATCCAGCCCGTGCCCTCGCGGCAAGGCGTGCACTGCCCGCAACTCTCGTGCTTGTAGAAGTAGGCGATGCGCGCGATCGCCTTGATGACGTCGGTCGACTTGTCCATGACGATCACGGCGCCGGTGCCGAGCCCCGACTTGAGCTTGGCGAGCGCGTCGAAGTCCATGGTCGCGGTCTCGCACTGCTCGGCGGTCAACAGCGGCATCGACGAGCCACCGGGGATCACCGCCAGCAAGTTGTCCCAGCCGCCGCGCACGCCGCCGCAGTGCTCGTTGATGAGCTCCTTGAGCGGTATGCCCATCTCCTCCTCGACGACGCACGGGCGCTCCACGTGGCCGGAGATCTGGAACAGCTTGGTGCCGGTGTTGTTGGGCAGCCCGAGCGAGGCGAACCAGGCGGCGCCGCGGCGCAGGATGTCGGGGACGACCGCGATGCTCTCGACATTGTTGACGGTCGTGGGCGCGCCGTAGAGGCCGACGTTCGCCGGGAACGGCGGCTTTAGGCGCGGCATGCCCTTCTTGCCTTCGAGGCTCTCGAGCAGCGCTGTCTCCTCGCCGCAGATGTAGGCCCCGGCGCCGTGATGGACGAAGATGTCGAAATCCCAGCCGTTCTCGTTGTCCTTGCCGATGAGCTTGGCCGCGTAGGCCTCATCGACCGCGGCCTGCAGGCGCTCGCGCTCGGCAATGAACTCGCCGCGCACGTAGATGTAGCAAGTGTGCGCGCGCATGGCGAAGCCGGCGAGCAGCGAGCCCTCGAGCAGAAGGTGGGGATCGTGCCGCATGATCTCGCGGTCCTTGCAGGACCCGGGCTCGCTTTCGTCCGCATTGACGACGAGATAGGAGGGGCGCGGATCGCTCTTGGGCATGAACGACCACTTGAGGCCGGTGGGGAAGCCCGCGCCGCCGCGGCCGCGCAGCCCCGAGGCCTTCACCTCGTTGATGATCCAGTCGTGGCCCTTATCGATGAGGGCCTTTGTGTCCTTCCAGGCCCCGCGAGAGCGCGCGCCGGGAAGGCGCCAATCGCCTTGCCCATAGAGGTTGCGGAAGATGCGGTCCTTGTCCTCGAGCATGCGCTTCTCGGCCTCTTTTCGCGCTCAGACCTTCTCCGCGACCTTGTCGATGACGTCCATTAGCGTCGTGGCGCCCCCCGCCGGGCACGACGCCTTGCGCCCGGTCTGCGAGCCGGGCTTCACGGGCTTGCCCTGCTTCAGCGCGTAGAGCAGCTTCTCGAACAGCTCCGGGTCGAGATCCTCAAACACATCCTTGCCGATCTGCACGACGGGAGCGTTGGCGCAGCAGCCCAGGCACTCGACCTCCTCCCAGGAGAAGCGGCCGTCCTTCGACAGCTCGTGCGGGTGCTCGGCGATGCGCTCCTTGCAGATCTCGATCAGCGCTTCCGAGCCGCGCAGCATGCACGGCGTGGTACCGCAGACCCACAGGTGGGCAGTCTTGCCCACCGGAGCAAGCTGGAACATCGTGTAGAAGGTGGCGATCTCGAGCGCGCGGATGTAGGCCATGCCCAGCATGTCGGCAACGACGCGGATGGCGGGCTCGGTCAACCAGCCCTCCTGCTCCTGCGCGCGCCACATGAGGGCAAGCACGGCGGAGGCTTCCTTGCCCGGCGGATACTTGGCGATCTCGCTCTTCGCCCACGCCACATTCTCGGGCGTGAAGGCGAAGCTGACGGGCTGCTCGGGGTTTAGGCGGCGGACGGCCAAGGCTGGACCTCAGGATAGCGCGGCGAACGGGGGGCGGCGCCGAGCGGCCTTGCTCTAACGCCAGTGTCGCCGATTTTGACGCAGCGCACAATTATAACGTTCACTACGTCTTCGGCGCGCATAACGCAAGGGTGCGCGGGCCGCAGCTTGATTGACGTCAACACCGAGTCGCTGGATGGCGAAATTGCCCAGGGACCGAGCAGCGCACGCGACCGCGAGCGCGCAGAGATCGGTTCCGGAACGCTCGCGAGCCCCAAGCCCAACATCGGGCGAACGCCTACTTCGCTTCGGCCCGGGCTTTCAGCGCTTCGTTCATGTTGCGGAATCCGAGCTCGGTTGCCCGAAGCACGTTGCCGACGAAGGGCACCAGCATCCCGGAAAAGCGCTCTGACTGCTCGAAGCGCACCCCGGCACCTACCGGCCCGATCTCAAATCGGTGCGCCCCGACGAAAAGACCGGGGATCGGCAGCGACCCGCGCCACTCGAAGCTTCTTTCCGGCACCACTTCGACAACCACCGGCCGAAAGGTGCTCGGTTTGCGGCCGGGCGGCTGGATGACGACTTCCAATGTTTCACCGGCTCGCGCCCTGCCCTTGATGCTGTGGATGAAGGGATTCCACTCGGGATATCGTGCGAAGTCCATCAGGAGGGCCCACACGCGCGATCCGGGCGCGGCAATCGTGGTCGTGGCCGCGATTCTTCGGCTCAAAAGTGTACTCTCCTAACGGTCGATCTCGCCGAACACGATGTCGATGGAGCCGAGGATCGCGGACACGTCGGCCAGCATGTGCTTCTTCGTCAGGAAGTCCATCGCCTGCAGGTGCGGGAAGCCCGGGGCCCTGATCTTGCAGCGGTAGGGCTTGTTGGAGCCGTCGGCGACAAGATAGACGCCAAACTCGCCCTTGGGGGCCTCTACGGCGGCGTAAACCTCGCCCTCGGGCACGTGGAAGCCTTCGGTGTAGAGCTTGAAATGGTGGATCAGCGCCTCCATGGAGCGCTTCATCTCAGGGCGCCGCGGCGGCACGACCTTTTTATCGTCGGCAACCACCGGCCCCTGCCCCTCGGGCGAGCGCAGCTTCTCGCAACACTGCCTCATGATGCGCACGGCCTGGCGCATCTCGGCCATGCGCACGAGATAGCGGTCGTAGCAGTCGCCGTTCTTGCCGATAGGGATGTCGAACTCGAGCTCGGAGTAGCACTCGTAGGGCTGCGCCTTGCGCAAGTCCCAGGCGGCGCCCGAGCCGCGCACCATGACGCCGGAGAAGCCCCAGTCGAAGCAGTCCTTCAGCTTCACCACGCCGATATCGACGTTACGCTGCTTGAAGATGCGGTTGTCGGTCAGCAGTCCCTCGATGTCGTCGAGCACCTTGGGGTGGCTCTCGCAGAAGGCGTAGATGTCATCGACGAGCTGCGGCGGCAGGTCCTGGTGCACGCCGCCCATGCGGAAATACTTGGCGTGCATGCGGCTTCCCGAGGCGCGCTCGTAGAACACCATGAGCTTCTCGCGCTCCTCAAAGCCCCATAGCGGCGGGGTGAGCGCGCCGACGTCCATGGCCTGCGTGGTGACGTTCAACAGATGCGACAGGAGCCGCCCGATCTCGCTGTAGAGCACGCGGATCAGCTGCGCGCGTTTCGGCACCGGCAGGCCCAAGAGCTTCTCCGCCGCGAGGCAGAAGGCGTGCTCCTGGTTCATCGGCGCCACGTAGTCGAGGCGGTCGAAATAGCCGATCGCCTGCAGATAGGTCTTGTGCTCTATCAGCTTCTCCGTGCCGCGGTGCAAAAGCCCGATGTGGGGGTCGACGCGCTCAACGACCTCGCCGTCGAGCTCGAGCACGAGGCGTAGGACGCCGTGGGCGGCCGGGTGCTGGGGCCCGAAGTTGATGTTGAACTGGCGGATATCGGTCTCTGGCATCGCGCTATCCTTTGAGCGGTCCGATGGGAGCAACGCGGGCGAGCTTGGCCTTCTCGTTGACGCGGGCGACGAAGCGGTTCCACGGCACGATCATGCGCTCGTGGCGCCCTTCGCCGATGACCTCGACGCCGTCGTGCGCCTTGACCTTGAACTCGACGCGGCGGCCCATGACCTTGGTGCACTCGGCCTCGACCGTCACCGTCTGCCCCGGCACGGTCGCAGCCGTGTGCGACACGTCGATGTGCACGCCGAGGCTGCCTTCGCCCTCTTCGAGGTGCGGCGCCAACACCTTGAGGCATGTCCATTCCATGAGTCCGACCATGAAGCCGGTCGCGAACACCGTCGGCATCTCCTTGAACTCGGGTGCCTCGGGGTAGAGGTGCGGCACCGTCTTCTCGGCCGGCACGCGGAACGAGAACGTCGCGCTGGCGCCGGGGTGCAACGTGTCCTTCATGACGCGCCTCCCGCCCCATCAACCGCGCACGCGTCCGCCGAGCCATCGGCCGGCGTACGCCGCCGCCAGGCAGGGCAGCCCGAGGAGCGCAAAGGTCACCAGTCCCAGCGGAAACAGGTTAGGCACGCCGTCCGCGACCGTCGCGAGCAGCAGCGACCACGCAGCCTGCGCGCCAATCATGATGACGACCCAGCGCCAGGGCCGCTCGGGGAAGCCCATGGCCAAGATGAACGCGGTGAAAAGCAAGAGCGGATAGCCGATCTGCCAGTAGTGCGGGTCGTCCCAAGCCTCCCGGCGGTTGCCGAGCAGCCTGACGAGATCCCAGCTCAAGACCCCGCCCACGACCGCGATAGCGGCCGGTACGATCTCGGAGCGGTTGAGGAAAGACGACATCTGCGCCCCGCTCACGCTTTGCCAGCCTTCTCGTCGCCCGGCAGCACGTACTGCGTGCCCTCCCAGGGAGATTCGAAGTCGAACGAGCGGAACTCCTGCGTCAGCTCGACCGGCTCGTAGACGACGCGCTTGAGCTCGTCGTCATAGCGCACCTCAACGTAGCCCGTGAGCGGGAAGTCCTTGCGCATCGGGTGGCCCTGGAAGCCGTAGTCGGTGAGGATGCGGCGCAAGTCCGGGTGGCCGGAGAAGAGGATGCCGTACAGGTCGTAGGCCTCGCGCTCGAACCAGTTGGCGGCGGAGAACACGCCGACCGCGCTGGCGACCGGCGTCGCCTCGTCCGTCTCGAGCTTGACGCGAATGCGCTGATTGAGCCGCGGCGACAGGAGATGATAGACGACGTCGAAGCGGTTCTCACGCGTCGGCCAGTCGACACCGCACACGTCGATCAGCACCTCGAAACGGCACTTGGGGTCGTCGCGCAGGAAGATCAGCACCTCGAGGATCTCATCGCGTGCGACGTTGAGCGTCAGCTCGCCGAGCGCGATGCGCGAGGAAAGGACTGCGGGCCCCTTCTCAGCCTTGATGTGCTCGGCGAGTGCCTCGAGCTTTTCCATTGCCCGCTACCTGCGATTTAGCGCTCGATCGTGCCAGTGCGCCGGATCTTCCTCTGCAACAACAGCACGCCGTAGACCAGCGCCTCCGCCGTCGGCGGGCAGCCGGGCACGTAGATGTCGACAGGCACGATACGGTCGCAGCCGCGCACTACGGCATAGGAGTAGTGGTAGTAGCCGCCGCCATTGGCGCAGCTCCCCATGGAGATGACGTAGCGCGGCTCCGGCATCTGGTCGTAGACCTTGCGCAGCGCCGGCGCCATCTTGTTCGTCAGCGTGCCGGCGACGATCATCACGTCCGACTGG
>DATIZL010000118.1:0-2038 GCA_035517115.1 Hyphomicrobium sp. | reverse complement strand
GATCGCCTGAAATTTCGTCGAGAAGGCGTGCATGCGCTCGGCGCCGGTCGCGGTGATCCGCACCGTCTCGGCAAAGACGCAGCCGGTCTCGCCGTTGCGCCAGGCCGGATCGTAAAGGTCGATGTTGAAGGCGAACACCATACCGGGGCGGAATTCGTCGCCGCTGACCTTCAGCGCCTCCTGATCGGCGCGCAGCGCGTGAAAGCGGTAACGCGGATATTCCAGCGAGGCGAGGCCGTGGCCGTGGATGCCGGTCTCGCAGATGGCGAGCTTGCGCTCTTCGATGGTCTGTTTCACTGCGCCCATGGCCTCTGAGATTTTGCGGCCGGGCCCGAACTCTTTCAGCCCGCGCTCGTAGGCGGCGACGCAGCCGTCGTAGATCTGCCGCTGCTGCGGCTCCGGCTCGCCGAGGCAGAACGTGCGCTCGACATGGGTGAAGTAGCCGCCGATCTTCGGATGGATCTCGCAGATGATGACGTCGCCGCGTTCAAGCTTGCGCGTGGTCGGCACGCGAAACGGATGCGGGTAGGGATGGCGGTCGCAGGCCCATAGAAACAGCGTCGGCTCCTCGCCGCCATGGGCCAGCATGGTCTCCATCATGCGGCCGTAGACTTCGCACTCCTTGACGCCGGGCCGCGCGGTGTCGCGGCAGGCTGCCAGCATCAGGTCGCCGATCTCAGCGGCCTTGGCGAGGATGTCGAGCTCCTCCGCGCTTTTGATGGTCCGCACTTTCTCCAGCATGTCGTCGAGCGCAACGAGCGCCGCGCCGGGGAGGAGTTCCTGCAGGCGCACATAGACGCTGTGCGGCACCCAGCCGTCCGGATCGAGCGGGCCGGCGAGCCCGTCCATGCCGATGCGGCCCTTGTCGAGCTTCAACTCCTTGAGCCGCTCGGCGACGCTGTCGGCCCAGGTGCCCTTGCGGGCGCGGATGTCGCCGACCCACTCCTGGGCGCTGCGCCAACCGGCGAGAAAGGTCGGCATCTGCACGAACGAGGTCGGCTCGCCCTCGCGTGGAAACACCAGCACATTGAACTCGGCATTGCCGCCGACCGGGCAGAGATAGCGCGCATTGGCGATGCAGAAGTCCCACATCAGCGGCCAGCCCCATAAGACCAGGCAGTCGAGCCCGCGGGCGTCCATTTCCGTGCGGACGGCGGCCCAGCGCCGGTCGCGCTCGTTGAGCGAAAGACGAGGCAGTTCGAGGACGTTACGCATGATGACCTCTTTTCTCCCTCTCCCCGTAGGGGAGAGGGCCGGGGTGAGGGGGCTCGGGCCTCGTAGTCGGAACCCCCTCACCCCAACCCTCTCCCCTCCGGGGAGAGGGAGTTCGCATTCGCAAGGCGCCCCTCCGAATTCTTCTCATGGCTTTATGCCGCCCGCAGCTTCAGCCGCTGCAGGCTTTCCAGATAATCGGCGATGCCGCGCTCAAGATCGTATTGCGGCGCGTAGCCCAGCTCGTTCCGCGCACGGGAAATGTCGTAGATGCCGCACATCGGGTAAGGCGAGCCGAGAAAGTTCAGGCCCGGCCCGATCTCGATCACGGCGCTCGGCAGATGCCGGCGCAGGATGGCGGCGATGTCTTTCAGGGTGGAGCCGGCGCCGGTGCCGATATTGAACACGCGGCTGTTCAAGCTCTTCGCCGTCGCCGCCAGATAGATGCCGAGCGCGGAATCCTTGTTGTAGATGAAGTCGTCCTTCTCATCGCCGCCCTGGGCGAGGCGGAACGGCTCGCCGCGGGCCGGCTGCTCGACGATCTGGCTGGTCACGCCCATATTGCCGTGGCGCGCGGTCTTGCCCGGGCCGTAGGTGGTGGCAAAGCGCAGCACCACCACGTCCAGGCCTTGGGCGCCCCAGTAGAGCGTGGCGTGCTCGCCCATCAGCTTGGCCGAATCGTAGATGCGCTTCGGCTCCTTGCGGTGGTCCTCGGTGACGGGCTTGTAGGTCGGCGCGCCGTATTCGCCGAGCATCGGGCCGTAGACGCCCTTGGCGCTGGTATAGACGACGCGCTGCACGTTGGCCGCCCGCGCCGCCTCCAGCA
>DATIZL010000117.1:0-2159 GCA_035517115.1 Hyphomicrobium sp. | reverse complement strand
GGGCCCATCACAAAAGGCCCTTGGCGTAGAGATCCGGCCGGCGGTCGCGGAAGAAGCCCCAATCGGCGCGGTAGCTCTCGATCTCGGTCAGGTCGAAGGTGTGGGTGAGCACGCCCTCCTCTGTCGCGCCGAAGCTGGCGACGATGGCGCCGCGGTGATCGGCGATAAAGGAGTGGCCGTAGAATTTCTGGCGGAAACCGTCGTTGTCCTCGAGCCCGATACGGTTCGCCGCGACGACCGGCACGGCATTGGCGACCGCGTGGCCCTGCATGGCGCGCTGCCACTCCTTGTGGGTGTCGAGCGATTTATCGTAGGGCTCCGAGCCGATGGCGGTTGGGTAGAGCAAGACCTCCGCGCCGGCGAGCACCATGGCCCGCGCGGCCTCGGGGTACCACTGGTCCCAGCAAATGCCGACGCCAATGGTGCCGGCTTTGGTCTTCCAGGCCTTGAAGCCGGTGTCGCCGGGGCGGAAGTAGTATTTCTCTTGATAGCCCGGGCCGTCGGGGATGTGGCTCTTGCGATAGACGCCGAGGATCTCGCCGCCGGCGTCGGCAATGGCGACGCTGTTGTAATAGCGCGGGCCGTCCTTCTCAAAGAATGAGACGGGAATGACGACGCCGAGCTCACGCGCGAGCTTCTGCAGCGCGAGCACGCACGGATGCTTGGCCACTGGAAAGGCAGTTTCGAACCACTTGGGGTCCTGCCTGGTGCAGAAGTAGATGCCCTGGAACAGCTCCGAGGGCAGTACCACCTGCGCGCCGCCGCGCGCCGCCTCGCGCACGAAGGCTTCGGTCTTTGCGATATTGGCTTTGATGTCGTGGCCGTAGGAGGTCTGGATGGCCGCGACCGTGATCGTACGGTTGCTCATGGGAAATGCGCGTACCACGCGTGGATTGAGAAAGGCTAGAGCGGTTGCTGCTGGGTGATGCAGTGGAAAGAGCCGCCGCCGGCCTCCCCGCAGCCCAAGAGCCCGCGCGAGGGGACGCCGACGACCTTGCGGCCGGGAAATACGGACTGAAGCGCGGATAGCGCTGCCGCTTCGGTGGGCGTGCCGTAGACGGGCACCACCACGACGCCGTTGGCGATGATGAAGTTCATGTGCGAGGCGGGTGCAATCTCGCTTAACACGTTGCGGTAAAGCCCGGGGCTCGGGATGCGCACGACCTCGAGCCGGTGCCCCGAGGCGTCGGTTGCCGCAGCGAGCGTTGCGGCAATAGCCTCGAGCGTCGCGGCGTTGGGGTCGTCCGCTCCGGCGGGGGCTTGGCACACGACGCGGCCTGGCCCCACGAAGCGGGCGATGTTGTCGATGTGACCGTCGGTGTGGTCACCCTTGAGGCCCTCGTCGATCCAAACGACCTTGCGCGCGCCAAACGCCTCACGCAGCGCGGCCTCTGCCTGCACCCTGCTCCAGCCGTTGCGGTTAGGGTTGAGCAGCGTCTGCCGCGTCGTGAGAACGGTGCCCGCGCCATCGTGATCGACCGCGCCCCCTTCGAGCACGAAGTCGAAGCGGCGCACGGGCGCATCGGCGAGGCGCGCGATGTCGTCACCGACGGTCGCGTCGTCGGGGAGATCGTACTTGCCGCCCCAGCTGTTGGTCTTAAAGCGCAGCGCGATTGGACGGTTGCCGGCCCGCGCGAAGATCGGGCCGGTATCGCGCAGCCAGATATCGCCATAGCGCGCACGGACAAGCTCGGCCGCAGGTCCGAGCGCGGCGCGTGCGGAAGCCTCCGCCTCCGCATCATTGACCAACAGGCGGATCCTGTTGTGGGGGATGAGCGCGCGGACGAGCGCCGCCACGTCGCGGCGCGGCGCCTCGAGGTCACCGTTCCATTCGGCGGCATCGGCGGGCCAAGCCGTCCAGATTGCTGCTTGCGGCGCCCACTCCGGCGGCACGGTCAGCGTACGTGCGCTCACATCCAACTCTGTCTCGTTCATGCCGTCGATCTCAGCTCGAAGCCGCGTCCAAGGCAGGCAGATATTGGAATGCAAGGGCGCTGTCACCAGAGGCGCGGCAATTTTCGCGATTTACGGCCGAGCTTCGGTGCTCAGCCGTCGAGCTTAACGGTGCGCAGGCGAATGGCGTTGGCAATGACGCTGACGGAGGACAGCGACATGGCGGCCGCGGCGATGACGGGCGACAGGAGGAGGCCGAAGGCTGG
>DATIZL010000116.1:0-11409 GCA_035517115.1 Hyphomicrobium sp. | reverse complement strand
TGAGGGCGTCTCGACTAGGCCGTCACGGTCGGGATTGTCTCCAGCCCAGCGGATGATGGTGCGAAAAGCTGCTTCCACCTCGGAGCGGCTGGGGCGAACGAGCTGGTCCATGGGGCGATCTTTGCTCTTTGCTTTCAATGGCTAAGGCCTTCTTGGGGTTCGCGCGTCGAGGCACATGGCCCGAGGGCGGTCCCCCGTCCCGACGGCGCGTCGCCCGATCATATAGGCGCTCGCGGCGGCTTGGGAAACCTTAACGGGCGGATGATTACCTCGGCAGCGTGCGATTCCAGCAGGGGCGCCTCCGCCCGCAAATCGACATCCGGGTGCAGACACGCATCACTGTTGCAATTGTCGGGTTTCGGCGAGCGTCCCGGAGGCCCTCCATGAAGGGCGGCCAGTCGATCCCCGACCTGGAGAAGAAGGACATCCCTCACTGAGCTGGCGGCTCCCCAAAGGGACTGTCCGTTTGGGTTGATGTGAAACGAGTAAGGCCGCGCGACCTGGTGCAATGCCGGCTCGCGCGGCCTTCGCATTTTGCCCCTTGCCGCTCGCTGCGTCGCCCGCCCCGCACGATAATTGCTCTCCCCGTCGCAGCCTGATAAACGCGCCGACGGATCGCCAGAACGATCCCCGTTATTCGATTGTTTGCCGGAGGCTCGTGCCGCCTCCGCCTGGGACACCTTCACTTCACATGCAACGCCAAATTCCCGGTGGCCGCGGTGCCGACGAGGTGGCTCCTCGCGAGCGGTTGGCGGTGTTCTCGGCGCTCGTCCTCGTGCTGCTGTTGGCCTCGCTCGACCAGACGATCGTGGCGACCGCGTTGCCGACCATTGTCGGCGAGATCGGCGGGCTGACGCATCTCTCCTGGATCGTGACCGCCTATCTGCTGTCGACGACCGTTGTCGTACCGCTCTACGGAAAGCTCGGCGACGTCTTCGGGCGCCGTGTCGTGCTGCAGACGGCGATCGTGATTTTTCTCGTCGGCTCGGCGCTGTGCGGGCTGGCCCAGAATCTTCCCGAGCTGATTGCGTTCCGCATCGTGCAGGGGCTCGGCGGCGGCGGGCTTATCGTGACGGCCATCGCGGTCGTGGGCGACATCGTTCCGCCGCGCCAGCGCGGCCGCTATCAGGGCTTTTTCGGCGGCGTGTTCGGCATCTCGACAGTGATCGGCCCCCTTGTCGGCGGCTTCATCGTCGATCACCTGTCGTGGCGCTGGATCTTCTACATCAATGTGCCGCTCGGCCTGCTGGCGCTGGCGGTCATCAACGCCGCCTTCAAGCCGCACCAGCGCGCAGAGCTCGTCGGCATCGACTACGCGGGGGCGGCGTTGCTTGCGGTCGCGCTCACCTGCGTCATCCTGCTCGCGAGCCTCGGCAGCACGCTCCTCGCGGATGCTCCCGTCAGCATGTTCGCCATCTCGCTCCTGGGCCTGCTGGCGCTCGCAGCCTTTCTCCACGTCGAGACGATCGTGCCCGATCCGCTGCTGCCGCTGTCTCTGTTCTCGAACAGGGCGTTCGTCATCGCCACGTCGGTCGGGTTCATCGTCGGCATGGCGTTGTTCGGCTCGATCACGCTGCTCCCGGTCTACCTGCAAGTCGTCAAGGGGCTCGACCCGACGAGCGCCGGCCTGCATCTCACGCCGATGATGCTCGGCGTCTTCGTCAGCTCCATCGTGAGCGGCCAGATCATCACCCGCATCGGCCGCTACCGCCTGTTTCCCATCATCGGCACCGCGCTGATGACGATTGCGTTGTTTCTGTTGGCGCGCCTCGATGTGGCGACGCCGCCGCTCATAGCCTCCTGGTTCATGCTGCTGTTGGGGCTCGGGCTCGGCATGGTCATGCAGATCCTGGTCATGGCCGTGCAGAACGCCGTCAGCTACGAGCAGCTCGGCGTGGCGACATCGGGCACGACGCTGTTCCGCTCGATCGGCGGCACGGTTGGCGCCGCGCTGTTTGGCGGCATCTTCGCCTATGCGCTCGAGGCCAACATCGCGCAGGCGATGCCCAACGCGTCGGTGACGCTGAAGGACCCGGCCGCCATCGCGGCGCTCGCCGAGCCGCTGCGATCGACCTATTTGGCGCTGTTCGTCGATGCGCTGCATCCCGTGTTCAAAACCGCGGCGCTGCTGTCGTTCCTCTCGTTCCTGTTGTCGCTGGGCCTCGAGGAGGTGCCGCTGCGCACGAGCGTCGCGCCGGAGCCCATCGGCGATGCCTTCGAGGCGCCGCGCGATGCGACCTCGCTCGAGGAGCTCGAGCGCATCTTGACCCGGATGACCGCGCGCGAGAACCGCTGGCAGGTCTACACGCGCGCGGCCGCCCGCACGGGCATCGCTTTGGAGCCCGATGAGCTTTGGCTGCTGGCGCGGATCGGCGAATTGAACGGGCGCACGAGCCTCACCGAGCTCGATCAGCGCTTGCGCATTGGAGATGGGCGGTGCGCCGGGCTGGCGGACCGGCTCGTCGCGGCAGGAATGCTCGATCAATCCGCCGATGGAGGGCTCGAGCTCAGCGAAAAGGGCATGAGCGGCTATCGACGGCTCCTGCAGCAGCGCGAGCAGGACCTAAAGGACATGCTCGCCGACTGGAAGCCCGACGAGCACCCGGACGTGCGGGAAATGATGCGCGAGCTCGCCAATTCGTTCGCGAGCACGCCTCCCGCGCGCCCCGATTCCGCATAGGGCGTACGCGGCGACATCCGAACTCGCTTTCACGTTAATCGGCTATAAGATCGGCACATCCCGGCGTCAGCTTGCGAGGACTAAGATGGCCGCTCCCGCAAAATCGACCATCGAGACGCGCGCCGCCCAAATGTTCTTTGCGCTGGAGCCCGCCGAGATCGAGCGCGTGCGCCGCTTCAGCACCTGCCGCACCTATGCAGCCGGCGAGGCGTTGGCCAATGTCGGCAAGGTGGCTCAGGGACTGACCATCATCATCTCGGGGCACGTCGATATCTTGCAGCGGTTGCCGTCGGGTGGCCGCCGGCTGATCGTGACGCACGGCCCTGGATCGTTCATGGGCGAGCTGGCACAGCTCGCCGGGCGCCCGGCCCTGATCGACGCCTACGCCAAGGAACCGGTACATGCGCTCGTCATTCCGACCGACAAGCTGCGGGCGCTCTTGATCGGGGAAGCCGAGCTCGGCGAGCGCATCATGCGGGCGCTGATACTGCGCCGCGTCGGCCTGATCGAGACGGGCGGCGGGGGCCCCGTGATCGTCGGCCGCACGGGCAACGGCGACGTGCTGCGGCTGCAGGACTTCCTACGCCGCAACGGGCATCCATACCAAAGCCTTGATCCCGAGACCGATGATGAGGCCCGCGCGCTCGTCGATAAGTTTCACGTCGACCCCGGTCAGCTTCCGATTGTGGTCTGTCCGGATGGCCAGCTCCTGCATAACCCCAGCGAGAGCGAGCTTGCCCGCTGCATCGGGCTCGTGGAGCCCATCGACCCGAACAAGCTCTACGATGTCGCGGTGGTCGGGGCCGGCCCTGCGGGGCTCGCGACCGCCGTCTACGCCGCGTCCGAGGGGCTCTCCGTCGTGGTGTTCGATTGCCGCGCCTTCGGCGGTCAGGCCGGGGCCTCCGCTCGCATCGAGAACTACCTCGGCTTTCCGACCGGGATCAGCGGCATGGCCCTGATGGCGCGAGCCTACAACCAGGCGCAAAAGTTTGGCGCCGAGATTTCCATCCCGACTGAGGCTCTGAGCCTTGACGTGTCGGGGAGCGCTGCACCGGGCTCGTTCCGCCTCAAGCTTGGTAGCGAGGGGCGCGCCGCGGCGAGGGCCGTGGTGGCCGCCAGCGGAGCCCGCTACCGCAGGCTCGACGTTCCGGGGCTCGAGGAGTTCGAGTCCTCAAGCGTGCACTACTGGGCCTCGCCGCTCGAGGCCAAGCTGTGCGTCGGCGAGGAGGTGGTGCTCGTCGGCGCCGGCAACTCCGCGGGGCAGGCGACCGTCTATCTGGCCAGCCATGTGAAGAAGGTATGGCTGCTCGTGCGCGGGCCGAACATGGGAGCGAGCATGTCGCGCTATCTCGTCGACCGCATCGAGGGGCTTGCCAACGTCGAGGTGCTGACCAGGACGCAAATCAGCGGGCTCGAGGGGAACGACGGCATGCTGGAAGCGGTGCGCTGGAGGGACGCGTCCGGCAGCGAGACGCGCCGGCCGATCCACCATCTCTTCTCCTTCATCGGCGTCGATCCCAACACCGACTGGCTCTCTGGCGCTGCGGCGCTCGACGAGAAGGGCTTTGTGGTAACCGGACAGGGCAACGCGGGGCCGCTCGAGACCAATGTGCATGGCTTGTTTGCCGTGGGCGACATACGCTCGGGCTCGATCAAGCGGGTCGCCGCCTCCGTCGGCGAAGGCGCGCAAGTCGTGGCCGCGCTGCACGCCTATCTCGCCGCGGCCGATCGCGAGCCGGGCATCGCGGCGAAAGCTTAGCCGGCGCGCAGGCTCAAACCGAGATGAGCTCGTGCACGCTGAATTGCGCCTTCGCGTCCGTCCACACGCGGTTCGGCGCCCATGCTGCCGAGCGGGCCAGCTCCTGGAATTGCGGGATTGAATATTTGTAGGAATTCTCCGTGTGGATGCGCTCGCCCGCGTCGAAGTGGAACGGACGCCCGGAGATCCAGACCACCTGATCGATCGTGCTGACGAGGTGCATCTCGATGCGGCCCTCGCGAGGCTCGTAGATCGCCTCGTGACGGAACGCGCTAAGCTCGATCGAGCTGCCGAGCTCGCGGTTGATGCGAACGAGCAGGTTCAGGTTGAATTCTGCCGTGACGCCGGCAGCGTCGTTGTAGGCGAGGACGAGCTGGCGCGCGTCCTTCTTCAAGTCGATGCCGATGAGGAGCCGGCTCTCCCGCGGCAGCGATGCCTTGAAGGTGCGCAACAGGCGTACGGCGTCGGGCGGCGTCAGGTTGCCGATGGTGGAGCCGGGGAAAAAGCCGACGCGCGGGCGCGCAGCAAGGTCCGGCGCGATCTCGACCGGATAAGAGAAGTCGCCGACGATCGGGCGAACGGCGATGTTAGGGAAGCGCGCCTCCAGGCGCCGCTTGGCGCACGCGAGCGCGCTTTCCGACACGTCGATGGCGACGTACGTGAAGCTAACGGGCGCGCGCTCGAGCAGGATCTCGGTCTTGAGGCTCGACCCCGAGCCAAACTCGATGAGCACGCCGCCTTCATCGAAGCCCTCGACCATCTCACCGGCGTGCGACCTCAGGATCTGCGCTTCCGTCCGCGTCGGATAGTATTCGGGTAGGCGCGTGATCTCCTCGAACAGCTCGCTGCCGCGGGCGTCATAGAAAAAGCGGCAGGGAAGCGTCTTCCTCGGCTTCGACAGGCCATCGAACACCGCGGCGGCAAATTCTCCCTCGACCTCAGGCAGAAGCTCGGGCAGGCGGGCAATGGTGCTTGCGGGGCGCATCAATCGATCTCCGAGGCAAGGCGCAAGCCCAAGAATTGCCAGCGCTGGTGGGGGTAGAAGAAGTTGCGGTAGGTCGCGCGCGAATGGCCGTCGGGGGTCGCGCAAGAGGCGCCGCGCAATACGTGCTGGCCGACCATGAACTTGCCGTTGTACTCGCCGATGGCGCCGGCCGGGGGCCGATAGCCGGGGTAGGGAAGGTAGGCGCTTTGCGTCCACTCCCACACGTCGCCGAACATCTGACGCAGTCCGCCAGGGCGCGCGGGTTCAGCAGGCAGCGGGCGCAGCGCCCGGCTGCCGAGGGTGTTGCCGGTCGCCGGGATGCTGGCGGCGGCCACCTCCCACTCGAACTCGGTGGGGAGCCGCTTGCCGGCCCAGCGAGCGAAGGCGTCCGCCTCGTAGTAGGAGACGTGGCACACGGGGGCTTCGAGCTCGACTGGCTGCAGTCCCGACAGCGTCATCTGCTGCCAGCCGCCGTCGCGGTCCTCCCAGTAGCGGGGGGCCTTCCACTCCTCGCGGTTGATCAGCGTCCAGCCGTCGGCGAGCCACAGCGAGGCGGTGCGGTAGCCGCCCTCGCGCATGAACTCGAGCCATTCCGCGTTGGTGACGAGGCGGTCGGCGAGACGGAAAGGATGAATGAGAACGCTGTGGCGCGGCCCTTCGTTGTCCCACGAATAGCCGGTCCCGGCGTGACCGACAGAGCGGATGCCGCCCTCGAAATCGACCCAACCAACAGCACCGCTGTCCGCGCTTGCGAAGTCGGGTTGCCGCGCATGATAGGCGGGCCGCAGGGGGTTGGCGGCGAAGAGCGCGAGGATGTCGGTTAAGAGCAGCTCCTGGTGCTGCTGCTCGTGGTTGATGCCAATCTCGACGAGCCGGCCGATCTCCGCGCGCTGACTGGACGCCTGCGCCAGCAGCTTGTCGAGCGCCTCGTCGACATAAGTGCGATAGGCGAGCACGCGCTCGGTCGACGGCCGCGTGAGCAGCCCGCGGTTGGGGCGCGGCTGGCGGGGCCCAAGCGCCTCATAGTAGGAGTTGAAACAATAATTGAAGTCCGGGTCGAACTCCCGGTAGCCCGGCAGGTAGGTCTTCAAGAGGAAGGTCTCGAAGAACCAAGTGACGTGCGCGAGGTGCCATTTGGTGGGGCTCGCATCCTCCATGGCCTGAACGGTCATGTCCTCGGCGCTGAGCGGAGCTGCCAGCTCCAGGGACGTGCGCCGGGTCTCGAACAGGCGTTCGGCGAGGCTGGGGGCGGCGGATCTCTCGGAGCGAAGCGCTTGTGGGGGTGCCGTTGACTGCTGCGCCATGCGCCTCGCCTCCTCGTCCCTCAAGACCCTCTGTCCCAGCTGAAACAAAACCCCGCGCACGGGAATTCGTTCCGGTGTTCAGATTAATTGATAGGGCCGGTCGGCCCATCCCTTAAATGGCTCTCGATATGATGCCTGATAGCTATGGCCGTCTCTGGCAGGTTTGAACGCAACGGCGCAATCGCCTGTTGGAGACATGTATGACTGAGCATTACGACGCGGCCATCATCGGGACGGGACAGGCCGGGCCGTCCCTCGCCAACCGGCTGTCGCAAGCCGGCTGGAAGGTCGCCGTCATCGAGCGCGGCCGCTTCGGCGGGACCTGCGTCAACACGGGCTGCATGCCGACCAAGACCCTGGTCGCGAGCGCATATGCGGCCCGGCTCGCCGCGCGCGCCGCCGAGTACGGGGTCGTCATCGACGGGCGTGTCGGCATCGATATGGCGAAGGTCAAGGCGCGCAAGGATGCCGTCACCGGCACGGCGACGCGCAACATCGAGATGTGGCTTAGGTCCATGCCGGGCGTCACCGTCTACCAGGGACAGGCGCGGCTGACCTCCGCGCACGAGATCGCGGTCGGCACTCAGCGGCTGAGGGCCGATAGGATTTTCATCAACGTCGGCGGAAGGGCAGTCATCCCCGGCATTCCTGGGCTCGAGGACGTTCCCTACCTGACCAATGAATCGATCATGGAGATCGAGTTCGTGCCGGAGCATTTGATCGTGCTCGGCGGCAGCTATATCGGCCTGGAATTCGCGCAGATCTTCCGCCGCTTCGGAAGCCGCGTGACCGTCATCGAGGCGGCGCCGCGGCTCGTTCCGCGCGAGGATGAGGACGTGAGCGCGGCCATCAAGGACATCCTCGAGCGCGAGCACATCATGATTGCGCTCGAGACGAAATGCACGAGCGTGGAAAGGACCGGCGCCGGCATCCGCCTGACGGTCGACGCGCCGTCGGGTCCAGCCGAGATCACCGGCTCCCACCTCCTGCTCGCCATTGGCCGGCGCCCGAACACCGACCAGCTCGGCCTCGACGCTGCCGGTGTCGAGGTCGACCGCAACGGCTTTATCGTCACGGACGACATGCTGAGGACGAGCGCTCCGTCGATCTGGGCGCTCGGCGACTGCAACGGCCGGGGCGCCTTCACCCACACGGCCTACAACGATTTCGAAATCGTGGCGGCCAACCTGCTCGACGGCGACCCGCGGCGCGCCAGCGACCGCATCCTGACCTACGGCCTCTTTATCGACCCGCCCCTCGGGCGCGTCGGCATGACGGAGCGCGAGGCCCGCGGCACGGGCCGACCGCTGCTCGTTGCGACGCGGCCCATGACGCGCGTAGGCCGGGCGGTCGAGAAGGGCGAGACCTTGGGCTTTATGAAGATCGCGGTCGACGCCGAGACGCACAAGATTCTGGGCGCCGCGATCCTGGGGACATCGGGAGACGAGGCGGTGCAGTGCATCACCGCGACGATGGCGGCCGGCGCGCCCTACACGGCGCTGCAGCGCACGGTGCTGATCCACCCGACCGTGTCCGAGCTCATCCCGACGCTGCTCGGAAGCCTCGAGCCGCTCCCGGCGGATAAGCCCCGCCTTTAGACCTTGACGCTCTCGAAGAGATCGACGCGGGCCGTGTCGAAGGCAAGGTAGCCCGCGATCTTGGCCGCCGCGGGAAGCGGGTTCTCGTAGGTCCAGATTGCGTTCTCCGCGATGCCGTCGGGGGTGACGATCGAGTAATACGACGCCTCGCCTTTGTAGGGGCAGCGCGTCTTGTGTGGCGACTTCCTCAGCACCGTCATGTCGACATCCGCGAGCGGCACATAGCGCACGCCGGGATAAGAGGCCTCGAACAGCGTCAGGGCGCGCATCGTGTCGGCAACGACGCGGCCGTTGAGGCTCGCGCGCAGGCGCTTGGGGTTCGGAATGACGCGGATGGGATGATCGTCGGGGACGGGCATAAACAGCTTCCTTTCGCGCAGGCGCATGGGTGCGACCTGCATGAGGTGATCGTTGGTAAAGGCCATGGAGAGCTCCGGGTTACGGCGTGTTCTTGGTTGCGTATTGGTCGCTCGCGAGTGAGATCGGGGGGCCCATGCCCTCGCTCGAGGCAACGGCCTCGAGCGGCATGCTGCCCTTGGGCTCGTGCAGAAAGACGCCCTCGAGCGGATCGAAGTCGCCCTTCCAGGGCGCGCTCTCGATCGCCTTCACCGTCATCTCGTAGCCGGTCTCCCACCGGCGCCGGATACCGGCGGGGCTGAAGTCGATGTCCTTGGTATGGTCCTCATTGTCAAATCGCGGCGACAACAGGCGCACGAAGTGCATGCGCGTGAGGCATCCGTAGCCGACGAGCTCGCGAACCTCCGGGCGTGCGAGAACGTCGTCAGGGATGTGACGCGTTAGCTCCTTGATGACGTGGCGGAGCCGGTGAATTTGCGCCTGGCGTGCGATGTGGGTTGCGACGCGGCTCGAATATTGGATGTCCTTCTGCCGGTGCAGAACCTCCCAGATCGTCTGCGGGGCCGGGCCGACTGGGTTCCACATGTGCACGGCGAATACCAGCGAGTTGCGCCGCGGGTTGTCGTCGAAAATCGCCTCGGCGGGCGTGTTGGAGAGGATGCCGCCGTCCCAATAGTACTCGCCGTCGATGCGCACCGCGGGAAAGGCCGGCGGGAGCGCACCGGATGCCAGCACGTGCTTGACGCCGATCTCGGTCGTGCGGCTGTCGAAGTAGCGCATCTGGCTCGTCTCCACGTGCGCTGCGCCGACCGTGAGGCGGGGCTTGTTACGCTTGATGAGGGAGAAATCGACGAGCTCGGTCAGGGTCTTCTCGAGCGGAGCGGTGGAGTAGTAGCCCGCATGGTCGGCGCCGAGCGAGATGTGCGGGCCGAGGAAGGCGAAGGGGTTGGGCGCGAAGAAGCCGGGCAAGCCTGCAGTCACCGTCGTCCAGTTCGCCAAGGCTTGCGTGATCCGCGGCCAAGCTCCCGAACTGGAATGATGCGCGATGCGCTGCCAGAACTCCTGCAGCGCGGTCAGCCTGTTGTCGGGCTCGTTGCCGACGATGATCGAGGCATTGATGGCACCGATGGAGGTGCCGATGACCCAATCGGGCTCGATGCCGGCATCGTGCAGCGCGTGATAGACACCGGCCTGAAAGGCTCCGAGCGCCCCGCCGCCCTGCAGGACGACCACGATCTGGCCGTTGCCGGAGGCCACACCATCTGCCTTGCGGGCGCGATGGGCCTCAAGCCGCGGCTTGGCGAGTTCCGTCATGGCGTCCTCCGGAGCGGGGTTGCTATGCGTGCATTTCGTCGCCGCGCCAGCCTTTGTTTCGTTGCAGGCAAGCGTCGCCGTGCCCGAAAATCTGCCCTCCCGAGCCTTCGCAGACCAATACCTTCTGGCTATGGATAACGGCCGCCCCCGCTATCCAGCTCGGGGAGGTGCGCGCCAGGGAGACCCACGAAATTGTGCGGGCGGCTCGACAGCGGCCCTATCCGAGCGCGATGATGGGCCCCGGCTAGCCGAGGGTCACGAGGATAGCAGCATGGACCTTGAGGACGAGATCAAGCGGCTTCGGGCTCGGGTCGCCGAGCTGGAGATCGACGCCCAGGCCATCTTCACTGGAGCGGTCACGCACGAGATCCACGCGGAACTCAACGCCACCAAGAAGCGCCTCGCGGAGCTGGAAAAGCAGCAACGGGCCAAGGGTTAAGGCGGATAGAGATCGGGCGTCGGCGGCACCAATCCGGGCGCGCGTGTTCGGGCCGAGTGGTGCTGCCGCTGAGGATTGAACTCAGGACCTCTCCCTTACCAAGGGAGATGGCGGGACCCAGCAAGCCATTCATCCTGCTTCATTTTCCTTCTTCCCCAAATCGCCGCGTGTCAAAGGCGTGTCAACATCGTCCCCTTTGTGCATCTCGTTGACCAAGCGTCGGCGGTGTTCTGGCACGTCGATTGTGTAGGCCATAACTGAGCGCTCATCGATCCAACCACCTTGGTCCATGGCAGCGCGGATGTCGCCTCGCATCTTCGTTGCCAGCATGTGCCGAAACCAGTGCTGGGTGACGCGGCCCAGCAAGTGGTGATCGGCCCTGAGCTTAGCCAGAAGAGCAAGCGCGGCTTCATGGTTGTCCACAAACTGCCGGCGAACCTCCGGTACTACCCGCAGCCGCAGCGCCCTTCGCGCCCGCCTCTTCATCGCTTCGAACGCTGTTCGGTTTTGCACGAAAGCCGAGGAAGTAGCGCAGTAGGGCTTACCCTTCTCGGTCAGGAAGAACGGTCCCTCTCGATCGTGCAATCTGCCGCGAACCTTCAGATAGGCGCGCAGGGCCTCTGCCGCCCGCGGATGCAGATGAGCCGTAACTGTCTCGCCGTTCTTCGTGTTGTGGAAGGTGATCTGCTCGCGCTCCGGCGCCAGAATTACGTCCGACAGCGAGCATCCGTGCAGGATCGAGGAAACGCGTGCGCCCGTTGACCACTCCGTCCACATCTGCGCGGCCAAATGTGGGGAAGCATGTGCGAAGAGATGCTCAATAAGCGCCATGGAGAGTTCTCTGACCGGGCGCCTGGCGCGACGACGCGGATTTCTCGCCTCCTTGTCGCGGTCAAAGCTCGGCACTCGGCCCCAACGCCGCGGGGGCTTTGCGCACCAAGCGAGGAAGGCGACAATAGTATTCAGAAAGCGC
>DATIZL010000115.1:0-15718 GCA_035517115.1 Hyphomicrobium sp. | reverse complement strand
GCCAGTGCCGCAGGGCTCCAACAGGCGTTGATCAGAGAGCGGTCCTGCGCCGCCGCGGGCGCGGCGAGGAGCGCCAAGGCGGCGAGCGCGTGCAGGCTCCTAAGCGGGTTCGCACGCATGCAATACGTCCGGGTTCGATCCGGCATCTCGCGCCTCCGAGCCGCCGCGCGCAAGTCCGCCATCAGCGCCCCTGAAAGCGCGGCTTGCGCTTTTCCAAAAAGGCGCGCCGCCCCTCCGCGTAGTCCTCGCTTGCGAAGCACGCACTGACGGCGGCATCGAGCGCGGCGATGTCGGGCGTTTCCGGATGGCGCACGAGCTCATCGATGGTGCGCTTGGCCGCGCGCACGGTGAGTGGCGCATTGGCGGCGATCTCGCCGGCGAGCGACCGCGTCGCTTGATCGAGCTCAGGCGCCGGAACCACGCGCGAGACGAGGCCCATGGCGGTCGCCTCTGCAACCTTGAAGCGGCGTGCGGTGAACAGCATCTCCTTGGCGCGCGAGGGCGGCACGGCGGCGAGCAGCGGGCGCACCCAGCGCGCATTGTAGCCGAGCCCGAGCTTGGCGGCGGGAATGGCGAACTCGGCCTTGTCGTCGGCAAGCCGGATGTCGGCGCACAGAGCGACACCCAGACCTCCGCCGAGGCAGAACCCGTGGATCATGGCGATCGTCGGCTTGGCGCAGCGGGTCAGCGCCGTGAACGCCGCGTCGCTCAAGGCATCATAGGCTGCCGCCTTGTCGCCCGAGCGCGCGGTGTCGAACTCGGAAATGTCGGCGCCAGCCGAGAACGCCCGCTCGCCAGCCCCGCGCAGGACGATCACGCGCACATTATCGTCGCGCTCCGCCTCCGCGATGCGGGCCGGAAGGGCCTCCCACATGGCCGCGGTGAACGCGTTCATGCGTGCGGAATTGTCCGCAATAATGAATGCGATGTCGCCGTCACGCTCAAACCGCAGGGCTGCCGCGGCTTTGCTGTCTGTCATTGGAAATCCTGGCCTTGGTTCAATCCTATAGAGCGCGGGAGGGCGCCGCATTCAATCGCGCACTTCGACCCGGGCGCCGGATTGCCGGAGGCGGATTGCCGGATTAGAGCGAATTGTGCCACCTGTGCTAAGCGTTGACGAACCGGCGGCATGTTTGTACCCCGGTCAGGCGGGAGCGGCGGTGTCCGCTGCAACCCAATTAATGCGGCTCAGGAGCGGCAGATGGCAGCCAGGACGCGATCGGCGGCCGAAGGCAAGGTCAGCGCATACGACCCAATTTGGTCCGAGATCCGCAAGGAGGCTCAGGCCGCGATGGCGGCCGAGCCGGCGCTCGGCAGTTTTATCTATGCGACGGTGTTGAGCCACGACCGCCTGGAGGACGCCATCTGCCATCGCCTGGCGCAGCGCCTCGATCACTCCGACGTCGATGCCGTGCTGGTCAACCAGACCTTCCAGGCCGTGCTGACCGGCCACCAGGAGCTTGGCGCTGCCTTTCGGGCGGATCTCGCCGCGGTATTCGACCGCGATCCCGCTTGCAGCCGCTATCTGGAGCCGCTGCTCTACTTCAAGGGCTTCCACGCGCTCGCCACGCACCGCTTCGCCAGCGCGCTGTGGCACGAAGGGCGCCGTGACTTCGCGCTCTTCCTGCAAAGCCAAGGCTCACGCACGTTCGGAGTCGATATCCACCCTGCCGCCCGCTTCGGCCAGGGCATCATGATCGACCACGCGACCGGCGTCGTCATCGGCGAGACGGCCGTCGTCGGCAACAACTGCTCGTTCCTGCACGGGGTGACCCTCGGCGGCAGCGGCAAGGAGACCGGCGACCGCCACCCGAAGATCGGCGAGAACGTGCTGATCGGCGCCGGCGCCAAGGTGCTGGGCAACATCAAGGTTGGCGACGGCTCGCGCATCGCTGCGGGCAGCGTCGTGCTGACCAATGTGCCCGCGCACGTCACCGTCGCCGGTGTGCCGGCCAAGGTCGTCGGCTCGGCCGGATGCGCGGAGCCCGCGCTCGAGATGGAGCAGACCTGGGTCGACGATTTCGGCGGCCTCTAACACCTACAGCCGCGCAAAGGAGATCCCCCGTGAAACCGGAAGAGATTACCCGCCTGCAGAATTATCTGCGCAAGGTCTTCCGCACCCCCAATCTGGAGGTGCGCGCGCGGCCGAAGAAAGCCGATTCCGCCGAGGTGTTCATCGGCGACGAGTTCATCGCGGTGCTCTTCCGCGAGGAGGAGGACGGCGAGGTGTCCTACCAGTTCCAGATGGCGATCCTCGACCTCGACCTCGAGCAGGTCTAGAGGCGCCGCCGAGACCATGAGCCTCTACGAGCTCGACGGACAGCGCGTATCGGCGCCGGGCGAGGGCCGCTGCTGGGTCGCGCCCTCGGCCGTCCTCATCGGCAAGGTAATCCTCGAGGAGGACGCCAGCGTCTGGTTCGGTACTGTGGTGCGGGGCGACAACGAGCCCATCCGCATCGGCGCGCGCTCCAACGTGCAGGAAGGATGCGTCCTGCACACGGACCCCGGCTTTCCCTTGACCATCGGTGCCGACTGCACCATCGGCCACATGGTGATGCTGCACGGTTGCACGATCGGCCGCGGCAGCCTGGTCGGCATCGGCTCGATCATCTTGAACGGCGCCAAGATCGGCGAGGAGTGCCTCGTCGGGGCGAATACCCTGATTGCGGAAGGCAAGGAGATACCGCCGCGCTCCATGGTGCTCGGCTCGCCCGGCAAGATCATCCGGCAGCTCACGGACGAGGACGTCAAGCGCTTCGGCGGCGCAGCGGGCCGCTATGTCGCCAACTGGAAACGGTTTGCCGCCGGCTTGCAGCCGCAGACCTAGCGGCACAATCCTCCGGCGGCGACGAATTCCGTATCGAGCTCAGTTGCCGTGGTCGGCGGCGGTGGCAACCGGGCTCTGCTGGGTGTCGAGGGCAACCCAGACGCGCGGGTTGAGGTAGGACTGGCGCATGACGTACTGGTAGGGCGTCGTGGTCCACACCTTCACCTCCTCGCTCTTGTTGTCGAGGATGAAGTCGCCCTGCACCGTGCGCGCCGTCAGCACCGCGTGGCCTTCGCCCTTTTCGTCGCGGACGACGGTCATGAGGACAGAGCTCACCGGCCAGCCCTTCTCGATGAGCTTGTGCCGCTTCAGAAGCGCGTAGTCCTCGCAGTCGCCCCGGGTCGTCGGCAGCGTCCAGTATTCGTTGACCCCGTAGACCTCGAGATCGGTGGCGGGCGTGATCGCCTTGTTCACCTCGCGATTGACGGCATCGAGCTCCCGCAAGCGCTCGGGCGAGGCATCGAAGCGGGCTTCCGACTTCTGATCGGAGGCGCATTCCTTCGGCATCTCCTCGCAGAAGCGCACGAACCCGTGCGGGGGTTGCGCTGGTCCGAACACGCGCATGAAGGGCACGCCGATCGCGGGGCGGGTGATCGCATCGTCGGGCTGGATCGCGGAAAGCTCTTGAGCGCACACGCTCGTAGCCGCCAGCAAGCCGCTGGCAAGCACTAAGGCTCTAAGTTCAACCCGCTGCATGACTGAGACCCCGTTACTCTTTCCCTCAAGCTAGCTGATAGAGTTCGAATTCCGCTGAAGTGCCGCCGCGCGATTTGATGCAAAACTCACTATCGACGTTCATCTTTTCGAGTGATCGCATCGGCGATGCGTTTGAAGGCCTCTTCCGCATCGAGACGCTGATTAACGAATTCCACAGCGATGCCCTCCTCGTGATGGCGCACGACGACCGCGCGCTGGTTAGAGAGGATGACCTCGGAGCCGATCGCCGGCTTGATGGGGGTGACGAGCGAGACGCCTGAGCCCGACACGTCGAGCATGGGGCATTCGAGCACCGTCCCGTCCGCCAGCATGAGCGTTGCGAGGCCGCTCGTCGGCGTGCGCGGAGAGATGCGCTCGTCCGCTTCCGCGATGTCCTTCCTGCCGATGAGCAGCTGGATGCGCGCCGCGAGGTTGTCCCGCTTGCGCTGGGTCGCGGTGAGCGTCATGGCGAAGCCGTCGCTGGTACGACGTACCACCATGCCCTCGAGGCCACCGAGGTGCATGAGGTAGACGATGAGCTTCTCGCCGACCGCCGGCGGTGTCGGGGTGACGAACGCCGCGCCGCCGACCGAGATGTCCTTGAGGTGGCAATCGTAATCGAGCTTGTCGGGCCGCATGAAGCGGCCCGGAAGGCTCAGCGCGAAGCGCGGATAGCGGCGCCTGTCGGGACCTCTATGCTCCGACCCCTCGGGACCAAGCGGCTGCGACGGGGCCGTACTCTTGAGCATTGAGCCTATCCTGGGATCGGCCGCCCAGCAGCGGCCGCAGCTGTCCGCGAGCCACAAGAAACGCGTACGAGGAGGCTCTGTTCCGGTCCCAACTATGCGGGGGCCCTCGTTAACGAAGGACTAACCGCCGCACCATTTTTGCAATGCCGCCTGCAACTCGAACGGCAAAGCGGGCGAGGACTGGGGGAGTCATCGCCGGTGGCCGGCTCGGGGGAGATGTCCTTTGGGGAGGCTAGGTCTTGTCCTCGGGGGACTGATGCAGGCCGCCGTTGAAGACCCGGAACTGGCGGCGCTCGCTGCGTACGATGCGGCCGCCACTGGGAGTGAGGGCCAGCGGCACGTGCGCGGGCCGGGCGAACAGGGGATTTGCCTCGCCCGCTGGCTCGCTGTCAGGATTTTCGGCAGGCCAGATGAACTCATTGGCGATCAGCCGCTTGCTGGTGAGCGGCAGGTGGCCGAGCCAACCCGGGTCGTCGAGCGCGACGAAAGAGCCGAGCACCCGGTCGAGCGTCTCGCCAGTATGGCGCAGGGGCAAGAGCAGGAGCTCGAAGGGAACCGAGGCGCGGCCCGTGGGGGCAGCTTCCAGGTGGATGAGCTCCGCGGCCCCGCGTCCAGACAGCACGGAAAATCTTCGTGTCAGTAACAGGTGGTCGTCCGGCGGCCAGCCGTCGAGGAAGTTGGTGCCGCGCAGCTCGGCCCCGAAGAGATTGCAGACCGCCGTGCCGGCCAGCCGGTAGCGGTAGGTCCTCGCGTCGATCCGCTCGAGCATAAAGGTCGACGACAGAATGCCCGAGATCTTAGCCGGCTCAATATCGAACCGCCGGGGCGCCAAATGGGTCCCGCGTACGGCGTTCCAATAGGCGTAAAGCGTCTCGCTGGTTTTGTGTTTCATGCCCATACCGCAAGAAATCCCGGCTCGGCGCACAATGGCCCCATGTCCCTCGAGTAACCGGCCGTTCCAAATCGGGACAATTTCCCCGCACCCGGAGCGGTCGCAGCGTTACGGAGCAGCATCCGTGCCATCGAGCCGGCGCAGCGAGGGCAAGCGAGAACGTGGTTGCCGCGGGCGGATTGGGCCGTTAACTCTGCGAGCATTCCCCGTATCGCTGCTTTCGAGGAGCCGCCGTGAGCCGAGACGAGCCGATCTTCAATGTGCCGGCCAGCGTGCTCGCCGTGCTCGCGCTTTTCGCCGCCGTGCACGTGCTGCTTGCCGCCATTCCGGACGATTGGAGCACATGGCTGCTCTTGGCGCTGGCCTTCATCCCCGTGCGCTATTCAGGCTTTGCCGCCGCGCTGCCGGGTGGAGAGGTCGCGGCGGTTACCTCGTTCCTCACCTACGCGGTCGTGCACGCCAGCCTTGTGCACCTCGGCTTCAATTCGGCCTGGCTGGTGGCATTCGGGGGCGCGGTGGCCAAGCGCGTCGGAGCCGCCCGGTTTCTCGTGTTTTCCGCCTTTTGCGCGGTCGCTGCCGCTGCAGCATTTCTCGCCTTCAACCGTGGCCTGATGGTGCCGATGGTGGGCGCGTCGGGAGCCATTTCCGGCATGATGGGCGCCACCATGCGCTTCCTGTTCTCGGCCTTCGATGCTGAGGGCCTGCGCGTTTTGCGCGAGAACCCCGAGGGTGTGCCGCTGATGCCGCTCGCGCGTGCGTTGACGGATCGCCGCGTGCTCGTGGTAACGGGCGCCTTTATCCTCGCCAACGTTCTTGCCGTGCTGGGGCTTGGCGGCGTGAGCGTCGGCGGGATTGCGTGGGAGGCGCACATGGGGGGCTATTTCACCGGCCTCCTGACCTTCGGGATTTTCGATAGAAGACGCGGCCTCTCCTCCGCGGATGCCGCAGCGCAAAACTGACTGTCTTGCGCCGGTTGCGGGATTGCCGCACGATGAAGGGCCGGACTTGCATCAAAGCCTCCGGCCAAAAGAAACGCTTTGGCGTTGAATGCCGGGCAACTTGATAGGGAGCCCCGGAGTTTTGCAGTTTGCGGCGGCTGCGGCGTCGCAACGCGAAACTCAACGTTGGAGGCGCCATGGGAGGAATGGCATGAATATCGCGCAAATCTTGAAGACGAAGGGCCGGGCCGTGGCGACCGTGCGCCCGGATGCCCTCCTCGGCGAGGTGATCAACAAGCTCGCGCAGAAGCGGATCGGTGCCATCGTCGTCGTCAGCGAGAAAGGCGACGTGGCCGGCATCATCTCCGAACGCGACATCATCCGCTGCCTCGCGGAGCAGGGCGAGGCCTCGCTTAAGCAGCCCGTATCGAAAGCCATGACGGCGTCGGTCATCTCCTGCCAGGAGACGAGCACCATCGACGAGATCATGGAGCTGATGACACAGGGCCGCTTCCGCCATGTCCCCGTGATCGAGGACGGCGCCCTCGTCGGCATCGTCTCCATCGGCGACATCGTCAAGAACCACATCGCCGAGGTGGAGATGGAGGTGACGGCGATGCGGGGCTATTTCGCCACCGGCTGAGCCGAGCTTGCCACGGTCAGATGATCTCAACGACGCTCTGCTGGGTACGGGGCGCGTGCCGGCGCGCGTCGATCTCGCGCTTCATGTCGCCGAGGTGCCGCTGGGTGGCGGCGACGCCGCGCGCGATCAGCTCTTCCGCCCGATGGAAATCGAAAAGGCCGATTTCCGACAGCCGGAGATTGATCATGGCGTCCGGCGGATCGCCGGCGAGCCGCGAGCGCGCGATGCGGTCCTGCACGATGTTGAAGGCTTCGACCATGACGGTCGAAATCCCCGGCGCCGCCTCGCCTTTGCCGAACAGCTGGCGCTGCAGGAGCTGGCGCACGCCGACGCCATTCTTGGCGGTGATTGGTTGTGCCTCGGGCTCTGGCTCCGCAACCGCCTCCGGCTCGAAGTGGGGAACGATGGTGCCGCGGCCGCATACGTCGAAATTCAAGTTCACGGCAATGACGTAACGGGCCCCCAGCGCGCGGCAGACCGAGACGGGGATCGGGTTGACGAGCGCGCCGTCGAACAGCCAGCGGCCGTTGATTTTGACGGGCCGGAAGATGCCCGGGAGAGCATAGGAGGCGCGCACGGCATCGACGACGCGGCCGCGCGACAGCCAGATCTCGTGCCCGGTGCCGATCTCGGTCGCAACCGCGGCGAAGCGGGGCTCGAGCTCCTCGATGTTGAGGTCGCCCAGGTGCTGGTCGAGCTGGTCGCACAGGCGCTGGCCGTTGATGAGGCTGGTGCCGGCGAAATTGAAATCCAGGTGTCCGAAGACGCGCCGGCGGGTAAGTCCGCGGGCGAAGCTCTCGAGCGGGCTCAAATGGCCGGCCGAATAGCAGGCCCCAACGACGGCTCCGATGGACGTGCCCACGATGATGTCAGGTTTGACCCCCGCTTCGGCCAGCGCCCGGATGACGCCGATGTGCGCCCAGCCGCGCGCTGCTCCACCCCCCAACGCCAGTCCGATCTTGGTCTTTGCCATGCTCTTCACCTGCAGGCTCTGTGTCCGGCCCCTCCGGTGCAAGCGATGTGCCCCGGCTCTAAAACGGCGCGGACAAGCGGCAGTTGCGACTCAAATATAAGCGCGGGAGATTAACCCTGCACTAGTTTGGGAGCCGCGTGGCGAGAATTTCATCAATCGCTGCAGTGCAATAGCTGCATCAGCGTTGGCGATTTGGTGCGGCCAGGATCAACCGCACGCCGCCTTCGCTCGAGGGCCCGAGCGGGATCGAGCGGTAGAAGCAACTCTGGCGTCCCGTGTGACAGGCGAGACCGTCGCCTTCGACGCGGACGGACATCCAGACGACGTCCTGATCGCAGTCGGTGCGCATCTCGACGACCTTCAGGAAATTGCCGCTCTCCTCGCCCTTCTTCCACAATGCGCGGCGCGACCGGCTCCAGAAATGGCCGAGCCCAGTCTTTAGAGTCAGCGCGAGCGCCTCCGCGTTCATCCACGCGAACATCAGCACCTCGCCCGTGTCGACCGCGGTGACGATCGCGGGGATGAGCCCGTCGGCGTCGAACTTGGGCTGAAAGGCGAGCCCTTCCTCGACCTCGGCCTTGGACCCGCGCGGGGCAAATTGATGAGCCATGTGAGCTATTCTTTGGATGACTGGAAAGGCTAAGCGAGGTCGCTGGAGCTTGCCTGCACGGCGTTGAGAAAGCGGTCGCGCCAGGCGGCTTCGGTTTCGAACACGCCAGTGAAGTGTGAGGTCACCATCGTCGCCGCCGGTTGGTTGACCGCCTTGAGCGCCATGCACTGGTGGCGGGCCGCGATCATCACGGCCACCCCTTGCGGTGCGAGCGCATCCTGGATGGTCGTGGCGATTTGCGCCGTCAATGCCTCCTGCACCTGCAGACGGCGCGCGAAGATATCGACGACGCGCGCGAGCTTGGAGAGCCCCACGACGCGGCGGCTGGGAAGATAGGCCACGTGTACGACGCCCGTGAACGGCGCGATGTGGTGCTCGCAATGGCTTTCAAAGCGCACGTCCCGCAACAGGATCATATCGGCGTAGCCGGAGACGTCCTCGAAGGTGCGCGCGAGCTCGGCGGCGGCGTCCTCGCGATAGCCGCCGAACCGTTCCTCGAAGGCCTCGACGACGCGCTTTGGCGTATTGGCGAGGCCAGGGCGGCCTGGATCATCGCCGGCCCAGGCGAGCAGCGTGCGCACGGCGTCCTCCGCCTGCTGGCGGCTGGGGCGGCGCTCGGCCGCGGCCTTGCGCGAGCTTTGAGACGCCTCTTTCACACCACGCACTCCCAATTCGGGGCTGCACCGCTTGCCGGTACCGGATAGGGTCAGCCGACCTATATAATGGGCGAGCCTTGAGAATTGGAAAGGGCGCCGGGGCAGGGCATGGCCGATCTGGACGAGATCTACAACACGAAGCTTCTGGAGCTGGCGGCCCATATGCCGTGCTCGGAGCGGCTCAAAGCCCCCGGCGCCACGGCGACCGCGCATTCCAAGCTGTGCGGTTCGACCATCACCATCGACCTCAACATGAGCGGGGATCGCGTGACGGGCTTCGGGCAGACGGTAAAGGCGTGCCTGCTGGGCCAGGCGACGGCGGCCATCGTGGGGGGCCACGTCATTGGGGCGACAGCGGCCGAGGTGCGGGCGGCTGCGGCGGCCATGCGGGCCATGCTCAAGGAGAACGGCGATCCCCCGACCGGGCGTTTTGCCGACCTTTCGCTGCTACAGCCGGCCCGGCACTACAGGGCGCGGCACGGCTCCGTGATGCTGGTATTTGACGCGCTCGAGCAGGCGATCTCCGAGATCGAGGCGCGCGCTGCTGCAAGGCAGGGAGCCGCAGGAGCCGCACATGCCGGTCATTGACGATCCATCGGCGCTTCCCGGGCGCCGCGGCACCATCTACCCGGCGCCCTACGACAAAGGCTTCGACGGGCGTTTCAAGCGCGCGCTGACGGAGGCGCTGGGGCTGACGCAGTTCGGCGTCAACCTGACGACGCTCGAGCCCGGAGCCATGTCCTCGCAGCGGCACTGGCATGTGAAGGAGGACGAGTTCGTCTACGTTCTCGACGGCGAGCTTACGCTCGTGACGGATGCGGGCGAGCGCGTGCTGACGGCGGGGATGGCGGCGGGCTTTCCCGCCGGCGAGGCCAACGGCCACCATCTCATCAACCGCAGCGCGGCGGCGGCGACGTATCTCGAAATCGGCACGCGCTCGAAGGAGGAGCACGCGACCTACTCCGACATCGATCTGCGCGGCGAGAGGCGCGACGGCAAGTTTCGCTTCTTCAAGAAGTCGGGCGAGCCCTACTGATGCGCATCGCGGCCGAGCTCCTGAAGGCGCCAATCCACGTCTATCGCTGGACGCTCAAGTCGTTTTTCGGCTGGAACTGCCGTCACCTGCCCACGTGCTCGGAATACGCGCTCGAGGCGATCGACAAGAACGGCGCCTGGCGCGGCTTTTGGCTGACGGCTGCGCGGCTGTCGCGTTGCCATCCTTGGGGCACGCATGGGCATGATCCGGTGCCCGACATCCGCGCCGAGCGCCACCCGCTCGCGCCTTGGCGCTACGGGCGCTGGGCGGCGCCGCACTCCCGCCCTTGAAGGGACGCTAGCGCTTGACTTATCGCCCCGCTCACCGCATGTAGCGGCCAATCTTACCTGCTTGGTATGCAGCGACTGAGAGGAGGCGGCCCCGTGTCCCAAATCACGCTCACGTTCCCCGATGGCGCTTCGCGCAAGTACGAGAAGGGGGTCACGGGTCTCGCGGTCGCCAAGGCGATCTCGCCCTCGCTGGCGAAGCGCACGATCGCGATGAGCATCGACGGCAAGCTCGCCGACCTCGCCGATCCCATCTCCGCCGACGCCAAGATCAAATTCATCGCCCGCAACGATCCGGAAGCCTTGGAGCTCATCCGGCACGATGCCGCGCACGTCATGGCGGAGGCGGTGCAGGCGCTGTGGCCGAAGACGCAGGTGACGATCGGGCCCGTCATCGAGAACGGCTTCTACTACGACTTCGCCAAGCAGGACCCGTTCCACCCCGACGATCTCGCCAAGATCGAGAAGAAGATGGGCGAGATCGTCGCCAAGAACACGCCCTTCACCAAGGAGGTCTGGAGCCGCAAGAAGGCGAAAGACTTCTTCCGGGAGCGCGGCGAGAACTTCAAGGTCGAGCTCGTCGACGCGATCCCAGAGGGAGAGGACGTCAAGATCTACAAGCAGGGTGAATGGCTCGACCTCTGCCGTGGGCCGCACATGGCCTCGACCGGCCAGGTCGGCAAGGCCTTCAAGCTGCAGAAGATCGCCGGCGCCTACTGGCGCGGCGACCCCAACAAGCCGATGCTCCAGCGCATCTACGGCACGGCTTGGGCGGGCGAGGACGAGCTCAAGGACTACTTGCACCGGCTCGAGGAGGCGGAGAAGCGCGACCACCGCAAGCTCGGGCGCGAAATGGACCTCTTCCACTTCCAGGAGGAGGCGCCGGGCTCCGTGTTCTGGCACCCCAAGGGCTGGACGCTGTTCCAAACTCTGATCGCCTACATGCGCCGCCGGCTCGCCGCCGCGGGCTACACGGAGGTCAACTCCCCCGACATGATGGAGAAGCACTTCTGGGAGCTCTCCGGCCACTGGGAGAACTACCGCGAGATGATGTTCGTCACCGAGCTTCCCGACGAGCGCGTGTTCTGCTGCAAGCCCATGAACTGCCCGGGCCACATCCAGATCTTCAAGCACGGCTTGAAGAGCTACCGTGACCTGCCCTTGAAGATCGGCGAGTTCGGCAAGGTGCACCGCTACGAGCCTAGCGGAGCCATGCACGGGCTTCTGCGCGTGCGCCACTTCACGCAGGACGACGCGCACATCTTCATCACCGAGGACCAGCTCGAGGCGCAGTGCCTGGAGGTCAACGACCTCCTGCTCTCCATCTACGAGGACTTCGGCTTCAAGGACATCGTGGTGAAGCTGTCGACGCGGCCCGAGAAGCGCGTCGGTACGGACGAGCAGTGGGACCACGCCGAAGCGGTGATGGAAAAGGTCTTGAAAAAGATCGAGGAGCGCGGCAAGGGCCGCATCAAGACGGCAATCAACCCCGGCGAGGGCGCGTTCTACGGCCCGAAATTCGAGTACGTGTTGAAGGACGCCATCGGCCGCGACTGGCAGTGCGGCACGACGCAGGTCGATTTCAACCTGCCGGGCCGGCTCGGCGCCTTCTACATCGACGAGCATTCGGAGAAGAAGACGCCGGTGATGATCCACCGCGCCATCTTTGGCTCGCTGGAGCGCTTCACGGGCGTGCTGATCGAGAACTTCGCCGGCCACTTCCCGCTGTGGCTCGCGCCCGTGCAGGCCGTGGTGGCGACGATCGTGTCGGACGCCGACCCGTACGCGCTGCAGGTGCTCGATGCCTTGAAGGCCGCGGGCTTGCGTGCCGAGATCGATCTCAGGAACGAGAAGATCAACTACAAGGTGCGCGAGCACTCGTTGGCGAAGGTGCCGGTGCTCCTCGTCGTGGGCAAGCGCGAGGCGGAGGAGGGCAAGGTCTCGATCCGCCGCTTGGGCTCCGACGGGCAGCAGGTCATGGCGCTCGAGGACGCCATCGCTGCGCTGCGCGACGAGGCCCTGCCGCCCGACCTAAAGCGGGTGCAGACAATCGGGATCAACAAGGCTGCGTGAGCCGGAGGTGCGGTGAGCTACATGCGCGGCGAGCCTTATAGCTACCGCTCAGACCCGCGCGTGCCGCCCTTCGACGACACCGAGCCGCTGTTGATTTTCGACGGCCATTGTGTGCTGTGCTCACAAGGCGTGCAGTGGATGCTTGCGCGCGACCCCGGCGGCACGAGCCGGTTCGCGGCCATCCAAGCCCCGATCCCGCGCGCGATTTATCTTCACTACGATCTCGACCCCGAGCGCTTTGACACTTTCATGGTGCTGCAGGGCGGCAGGACTTACCTGCGCTGGTCGGGTGCACTGGCAGCGGCACGCACGATGCCGGCGCCGTGGCGGTTGCTCGGGTGGATCGGCCGCATCGTGCCGGACTTCATCGGCGATCGGATCTACGACTGGGTGCAGCGCAACCGCTTTCGCTGGTTCGGCACGCGCGAGGCGTGCTTCATGCCGGATGCCACGCAGTCGCACCGGTTCCTTTGAGCGGGACCGCGTGCGCGAATGCTGCTATGCGCTGCGCCGCCGGCAATCCCAAGCCCGCATCGCCGTCTGATCCGAGGCTAGCGGCGGCCTGCGAGCAGCAAATGAATGTTTCGGTGACATGAACCCAACGCCGCTCTCCCTGCGCGACGGACTGCTGGCGCTTGCCGTGATGGCGGTGTGGGGCACGAACTTCGTCGTCATCCGCCTGGGGCTCGATCATCTGCCGCCGCTGTTGTTCGCCTCGCTGCGCTTCACATTGGCGGTGCTGCCGGCCGTGTTCTTCCTGCCGCGGGCTCAAGTTCCCTGGCGCAAGCTCCCTGCCTACGGCCTCCCCATCGGCGCCGGGCAGTTCGGGCTCATGTTCATCGCCATGAGCCGCTACATCACGCCGGGGCTCGCGTCGCTGGTCATTCAACTGCAGGCGTTTCTCACGATCGGGCTTGCCGCCTACCTCACCGGCGAGCGCGTTCAGCGCTTCCAGGTCGTGGCGCTCATGCTCGCGGCCGCCGGTATCAGCGTGATCCTTGTGCACACCGACGCGTCGACCACGCCGCTCGGCCTCACGCTGGTGCTCTTCGCCGCGCTGTGCTGGGCCGGCGGCAACGTGGTCGTGCGCTCCACGCCCAAGGTCAACATGCTCGCCTACGTGGTGTGGGCGAGCCTATTCTCCGCCCCGCCGCTCTATGCGCTGTCCTTCGCGTTCGAAGGCTGGCCGGCGATACGCGACGGCATCGTCAATGCCGACCTCGCCACCTGGGCCACCGTTCTCTATCAGACGGCCGCCAACACGCTGTTCGGCTATGCCGCCTGGGGCTGGCTCTTGTCGCGCTACCCGGCGGCGACCATTGCGCCGATGTCGCTGCTCGTGCCCGTGTTCGGCATGGGGGCGTCCGCACTGTGGCTGCGCGAGCCCCTGCAAGGGTGGAAGCTCGTCGCCGCGACCCTCGTCATGACGGGGCTGTGCCTCAATGTGTTGTGGCCGCGATTTGCCGCCATCCGCGGGCAACGCACACCGCCCGCGGCCTGAGTTTCACAGGCGATGCCTGCGGGTTGCGCGGCTTGCTCACGCACGCGGCTTTGCCGCGTCCACCCCTGAGGTCATTGTCGGCTTCGAGGGGATCGTAGGATCAGGGCCCACGAAACAGCACACGGTTCCAACCACGAAGAAGACCGTGAAGCAGATCGTGTAGAGCTCCTCCGCGAGCGACATCGCGGCGAATAGACCGGCTAAGCCATTGATCATGGCCGCCTCCCAGAATTCTTGTTTTGATTTAATGCTAGCGCAAATTTGCTAAAAAATGCTGGATACGGACGATCCCGGCTCGGCCGGGGCCGCGCTGCCGAGTGTGATTAAGCCTCAATACCCGCCGCCGCCAAGCGCGCTGCCGACCATGTCGACGATCGAGGGCTGGCCGCGTTTACGCCCATAGCGCTCCGCCAGCGCACCACTGCCGATGGTCGCGGGTTCCACGGGCTCCACCGGCGCGAGGTGGTTGTGTCCGACGTCGATCTGGTCCCACTTGCCCTCGAGCGCTAGCGTGATGCGCTTCTCATGCCCGTAGATGTCCTCGAAGGTGCGCAGCTTGCCGTCGTCTGAGACCCACGCCGTGAAGTAGACGAGGTGCACGGGGATCTTCTTGTCGATGACGATCTCGTTGTTGCGTGGACCCTCGCTCTCCGTCTGATCGACCTTGCCCGCATCCCAGCCCTTGTCCTCGGCGAGCACGAGCTCGGCCATCTTCATGGGGTTGCGCAGGCGCAGGCAGCCGTGGCTGAGGGTGCGCTGGGATTGCGCGAACATCCATTTGTCGACGGTGTCGTGCATGAAGATCGTGTGCTGGCTCGGGAACGTGAACTTGACGACGCCCATCACGTTCTTGCGGCCCGGCGGCTGCACGACCTCGTAGTTGCGGATGTCGGCTGAGCGCCAGTCGATGGTGTGATAGTCGAGCGGCTGCCCGTCCTTCGTCTGCAGCTCGAGGTCGTACTGGCGGAACATGCTACCGCCGCGCAAGAGGTTCGGCTGCAGCTCGCGCACCTTGATCGACTCCGGCACGCGCCACATGGGCTTGAATACGATGGTCTTTAAGTTGCGCGAGAAGACGGTCGTCTGCTTGCCGATCTCGCCGACGACGATGCGCTCGGTGTGGATGATCTTGTCGCCCTTGTAGAGGTAGACGAGGTACTCCGGGATGTTGGCGAGGATGTGCATGTCGCCGAGGTCGTCCGGCATCCAGCGCCACTCTTCCATGTTGGCGAGCAGCCTTTTCGCCAGCGGCTTGCCGCGGTTGGCGAGAAAGGCCTGGCGCAGCTTCTCGAACTGCGGCTGCTTGGGGTGGATGCCGCGCAAGTAGGCGTCGGGCGCGTCCGCCGCAACGATGCTGCTGAGCACGGCCTCCGGGTCGATGAGCTGCGGCCTGCGGTCGAGCTCGGAGCTCAGTAGAATTGTGGGATCGATGATGCGGCCGCCGCGGGCAAAGCGCGCGTACTTGAGGATCGCGAGCGATAGCGTCACCTCGGCGTCGGCGATCTCTGCCGGGCTCAGGTTGGCCATCGCCGCGTCGGGCACCTTGGGCAGGGCGAAGTCGCCAGGTTCGAGCCCCCAGTCGCCGGCCTTCATGAGCTCGGCGACGACGGCCGCGCCTTTCGGCGTCAAGCCGCCGGCCCCGACCCACAGCGGCGCATGCCCGGCGTTGTAGTAATCGGTGAGGACCGCGCGCTCTTTGATCTCCTGCGCCGAGCCTTCCGCCGGAAGCGCGGCGAGCTTGTCGTGCAGCGCGGCGGCGATGGGATCGGCGGCCGGTGTTTGCGGGCGCGCGTCGAGCGCGCCCACGTGCGGAGGAGGCTTGAGCGCCGGGTCGGTG
>DATIZL010000114.1:0-14531 GCA_035517115.1 Hyphomicrobium sp. | reverse complement strand
GTCCCCACCGAGACCGGCGAAGTTGACGCCACCCTGTAGAAAGTAACCCTTGGTCGGGTTCTTAGGGTCGTTGCGCATATCGAAGGTTAGAGTGTCACCCACTGCCGATGTGTACGCGGTGCCCGCAGCCTGCTGGATCGCAAGCGACGCCCCCGGCACTACGTCATAGATTTGATCGCGCGAAAACGTATAGCTGACCTGGTTCCAGAGCTTCTCGGAGATCGGGAAGCCGAGACGCACGTCGCCGCCAATTCTCGAGCTCACAAAACCGGCCTGGGACGTTAGATCTGTTTGTTTGGCAAAGATATCGAATCCGGCGGCCAGATTGCGGTCTAGAAAGCGCGGTTCCGTAAAACTAAGCTCAGCCTGTAGCCGCGTGAACGAGCCCGACAGCGCCAGACGTAGGAACTGCCCGTTGCCCATCAGGTTGCGCTCGGTCATGCTGATATCGCCGATGACGCCTTCCGACGTCGAGTAGCCGACGCCGAAGGATAGCTCGCCCGTCGACTGCTCGACCACCTCGACGTCGAGGATGACGCGGTCCTGCGCCGAGCCGGGCCGGCGCTTCACGTCGACGTTCTTGAAGAGGCCCAAGTTCTTCAGGCGTTTCTTGGCCTGGTCGACCATCAACGGATTGTAGGCGTCGCCTTCTGCCAGCTTGAACTCGCGGCGGATCACGTAGTCCTTGGTGCGCGTGTTGCCGATGACGTTGATGCGCTCGATGTAGACGCGGGGGCCTTCCTCGATGACGTAGTTGAGCGAGATCTTGTGCGTCACGGGATCGGGTTGTGGCTGCGGGCGCACGCGGGCGAAGGCATAACCCTGCTGGGACATCGCCGACGTAATATCCTCGGTCGTCTTGTCGATGCGCGAGGCGTCATAAGTATCGCCCTCTTTCGTTTGTACCTGTCCCTTGTAGGCACCCGGCTCAACCTGCGGGACCATGCTTTCGATGTTGACGCCGCCGAACGTGTACGGCTCGCCCTCATCGATCGTATAGGTGATGAAGAAGCCGGAGCCGTCCCGATCGAGCTCGGCGTTGGCCGCAGTGACCTGCACGTCCGCGTAGCCGTTCTTCAGGTAGTACTGGCGCAGGAGCTCGCGGTCGAGGTTCATGCGGTCGGGGTCGTAGACCGCGGTGCCCTTCAGGAAGTCGAACCAGCCCTTTTCCGTCGTGCTGATGACGTCGCGCAGCTGGGAATCGCTGAACGCGTGGTTGCCGACGAAGTGGATGCCCTTGACCTTGGTGGCCGGACCCTCGTTGATCTCGAACACGAGGTTCACGCGGTCCTGCTCGAGCTCGATGATCTTGGGGTCGATGGTCGCGGCGTAGCGGCCCTGGCGTTGATAGACGTCGAGGATGCGCTGGACGTCCGCCTGCACGCGGGCGCGCGTGAAGACCGCGCGCGGTTTGAGTTGCACCTCGTTGCGCAAGGTCTCGGTATCGACCTCGCTGTTACCCTCGAACGCGATCTGGTTGATGACCGGGTTCTCGACCACGGTCACCATGACGTCGGCCCCGCTGCGGTCGATGCGCACGTCGGAGAAGAGGCCGGTGGCGAACAGGGCCTTGATCGAGCCGTCGACTTTGGCGGGATCGTACGGGTCGCCCGGAGCAAACTGCAGATAGGAGCGCACCGTCTCCGGCTCGACGCGCTTGTTGCCTTCCACATTGATGGCGCGGATCGCGTTCGCTTGGGCCGCCGCGGGCGACGCAAGGAGAGCGGCATGGGCAAACAGTACCCCCGGTGAGATCAGCGCCGTGACCAACAGCAGGCGGCGAGCTCTCACCCACATGGATCGAACCAGAGGCATCCGAGGATGTGCCCTCTTTATCTGCCGAACTCCCCCTCGGCCGCAGAACCCGTCGGCTTCGGGCCGCTGCACCGCTACATGATCGACTTTGCGCGCTTAAAGGCCTCTAGGGCCGAAGTCTTTTTGGACGCGCTCCCTCTCGACGAACTGCTTTTAACGATCCAGAAAGGGGTGTGGAAGTGGCAAGATTACGTCACTGAACGGCATTTAGCCCGCCCCGGTCCACTGCCGCCACACCCGCAAAATATCGTTCATATTGACATACACCATGAGCATTAGGACGAGCGCGATCCCGATCTGGAACCCGATCTCCTGCATGCGCCGGCTCAAGGGGCGCCGGCGCACCGCCTCGATGGCGTAGAAGAGCAGATGCCCGCCATCGAGGATGGGCACCGGCAACAGGTTCAAAAACCCAATGTTTGCCGAGATGAAGGCGATCCAGCGCAGCATGGGCTCGACCCCGAGGCCCGCCACCTTGGCCGTCACCTGGGCCATCAGGATCGGGCCGCCCATCTGATCGGCCGCCTGCCGCCGGGAGAGGATGTCGCCAATCCCCTGCAACGTCTGCGCGATGTTCATGTAGGTCTCGCGCACGCCCAGACGGGCCGCCTCGGCAAAGCCAACCTGTTTTGTTTCCACAGCCTCGAGCTTCGTCGAGGGCGTTATGCCAATGAGCCCACGCCGGAACTTGCCCCCGAAATTGTCGTTCTGCTCCAACGTCTGGGGCGTCACCTCGAGGGTGAGTCGCTCGCCGTGGCGGTCGATGGCGAAGTGCAGCTTGCGGTCGGCGTTGGCGGCGATGATGCGCTGCACGTCCTCGAAGCCTTCGATGGCTTCCCCATCGATGCTCAAGATGAGGTCCCCGGGCTCAAAGCCCGCGGCGGCGGCGGGCAGACCCGGCTTCACCTCGCCGATGCGCGGCGAGATCGTGTGCACGCCGACCCAGAAATTCACGGCCGTGTAGATCACGATTGCCAGGACGAAATTGGCGGCGGGCCCGGCGAACACCACCGCCGCGCGCTGCCATATGGGTTTGGTCTGAAACGCGCCCCGCCGCTCCTCCGGCGTCATACGCGCGAGCGACTCCTCGGAGGGCTGGCTCGCAGCGTTCTCGTCATCGACAAACTTCACGTAGCCGCCGAGCGGAACCCAGGCGATGCGCCAGCGCGTGCCCTTGCGATCGGTGAAGCCGCAGATCTCCTTGCCAAAGCCGATGGAGAAGGTGCGCACCGCGACGCCGCACCAGCGCGCGACGAGGAAATGGCCGAACTCGTGGACGAAGACCACGACGCTGAGCACGACGAGGAAGGAGACCACGGCGAGAACTGCCGACGTGGGTGCGGCCAGGATCGAAAGCATTAACCTCGCTCTCCTTGCTTGCGCTGTCTGCGCGACCTAGTCCCAATTCGTGGCAAGAGGCTCAACCGTTCACGGCCTTGATTCTGATGGTTAAGTCAGGATTGCGGCCAAACGGGCGCCCTTAGCTTTGCAGCCAGCCCGCTACACATAGCGGCTGAGCAGGGATTGTGCCAGACGCCGCGCTTCACCATCGACAGAGAGTATGTCGGAGAGACGCGCGGCTTGCCGTAGCAGCCCGCGCGCGCCGGCCGCCTCGAGGCACTGCCCGGCCACCTCGGCAATGGCGCAAAAACCGATGCTCCTCTTCAAGAACGCCTCCACCGCGATCTCGTTGGCGGCGTTCAAGACGGCGGGCGCAGTGCCGCCCGCGCGCAGCGCCTCGCGCCCGAGCCGCAGCGCCGGGAAGCGCTCCTCGTCGGGCGCCTCGAAGCTCAAGCTCCCCAACGCGACGAGGTCGAGCCGCCGCGTCGGTGTCGGCGCGCGCCGGGGCCAGGTAAGCGCCAGCGCGATCGGCGTGCGCATGTCCGGCGCCGACAGTTGCGCGAGCACGGAGCCGTCGGTGTAGCTGACGAGGCAGTGCACGATCGACTGCGGGTGCACGATGACGCCAAGCTGGTCGGCGCGCACCGGGAACAGGTGATAAGCCTCGATCAGCTCCAGGCTCTTGTTCATGAGCGTCGCTGAATCGATGGTGATCTTGGCTCCCATCGACCAATTGGGATGACGCAGCGCCTCCTCGGGCGTCGCGAGCGCGAGCCGCTCGGCGCTCCATGTGCGGAACGGTCCGCCCGAGGCCGTGAGCACGATCGTCTCGATGCTCTCGGGCTCGGCCCCGGACAAGGCCTGCAGCACGCCGGAGTGCTCGCTGTCGACGGGCAACAGCTCGGCGCCGGCCTCGCCGACGGCCGACATGAACACGTCGCCCGCCGACACGAGACATTCCTTGTTGGCGAGCGCCAGCCGCGTGCCCTGCCGCACGGCCTCGAACGTCGGCTCGAGCCCGGCCGCGCCCACGATCGCCGCCAGCACGCAGTCGGCGGGCTCCGCCGCGGCGGCAATGACGGCCTCGGGGCCGGCGGCGACACGGGTCGGCGTGCCGGAAAGCAGCGCCTTCAGCTCACCAAAGCGCTCCTTGTCGCCGATGACGGCGAGGCTCGCATTCGTCTGCCGCGCCGCCTTGGCAAGCTCGGCGACGTTGCTTTGCGCCGTCAGTGCCACGATCTCGAAGGCCTCGGGCCGGTGTGCGACGAGATCGAGCGCGCTTTTGCCGATGGAGCCGGTGGCGCCGAGGATCGTGAGGCGCTTGCGCGCCGTGGCTGCCTTGGCGGCCATTACCGATTCGGAGAGCGGGGCCACACGCATGATGCTGACTTTTGTACCCTGAGACATCAGCCGCCGAACAGAAGAGCATGCGCCGGGGCATGTGGATCGATCGCGAATGCGATCATGCCCGCGGCAACCGCCACGGCAACGATACTATCCATGCGGTCCATGAAGCCGCCATGGCCGGGGATCAGCCCGCTCGCATCTTTGAAGCCGAACAGGCGCTTCAGCGCCGATTCCGCGAGGTCGCCGCCCTGGGCGATGAGACCCAAGCCGAGCGCAATCAGCCCCAACCGCAGCGGCGAGGCGTCAACAAGCTCCGCAAAGATCGCACCGGCGACGACGCAGGCGGTGGCGCCGCCGATGAGCCCGGCCCAGGTCTTGTTGGGCGAGATGCGCGGCCACAGCTTCGGGCCGCCGATCGCGCGGCCGGCAGCGTACGCCGCGATATCGGACGACCACACGACGGCGAAGATGAGGAGTATGGCCAAGAGGCCGTAGCGGGCATCCTGGCGCAGCCAGATGAGCGAGATCGACGGCAAGCCTGCGTAGAAGGCTCCCAGCGCCGACAGGCGCGCGCCGCGCCCGAACACGAGCGGAATGAGGATGATCGCCGCCGTCACGATGACGGCGACCGCGAGGGCGGCATAGCCCGCCGTCGTCAGCACGACGGCCGCTGTAACGGCGATCGCCTGCACGAAGAAGGCCACGTCCGCGCTGACCCCGCGCACCATGCGGCCCCACTCCCAGCTCACGAACAGGGCGACGACGAGCACGAACCCCGCGAACGGAACCGGCCCCGCGTAGGCCAAGGCCAGGGCGATAACGGCGAGCACGCTGCCCCACACGAGGCGGGAGCGCAGATCCGCGGACAGCCCGCGGCCTGTGCGTCGCTCCGTCTCGGTTACCGCGAGGTTGTCGGACATTTGGCGCCCCTCACCCCGTCGAGAGCTTGGAGCGGCCGCCGAAGCGGCGCTCGCGCTCGCGATAGCGAGCCAGCGCCTCCTCGAGCAGCTCACGGCCGAACTCGGGCCAGCAGGCGTCGATGAAGACGAACTCGGTGTAGGCGCTCTGCCAGAGCAGGAAGTTCGACAGCCGCATCTCGCCGCTCGTACGCACCAGCAGATCTGGATCGGGGATGCCGGCGGTATCGAGCGCGCCGCTCATCGCCTCAACCGTTACGTCGCCCGGCTGCAGGCGTCCGGCGGCGACCTCCTCGGCGAGCTTGCGCGCAGCCTTGGCGATCTCGGCGCGCGCGCCGTAGTTGAAGGCGATGACCAGCGTGAGGCGGCTGTTCTCGCGCGTCAGCTCGCAGCCCTCGTCGATGAGGGCCATGAGCTCGGGGTCGACGTTGGTGCGCTCGCCGATGACCACGATGCGCACGCCGCCCTGATGCAGCTCGGCGAGGTCGCGCCGGATGAAGCGCTTCATCAGGCCCATGAGATCGTCGATCTCCTCGGCCGGGCGCGACCAATTCTCCGAGGAGAAGCTGTAGAGCGTCAGGTAGGGAATGCCGAGGTCGATCGCGGCGCGCACCGTGCGGCGCACGGCCTCCACCCCCTTGCGATGGCCGATGGAGCGCGGCAGGCCACGCTTGGCGGCCCAACGGCCGTTGCCGTCCATGATGATAGCGATGTGGCGGGGCGGAGTGTCCTCGGCCTCGCGTGTGGCGGCGGTTTCCGTGCTGTCTTTCACCAGGCGGCCTTCGGTTGCTAGGCGGATGTACCAGGATAGGGGGGCTGGCGGGCCTGCTCCAGACCTTTAAACCTTGTGTATCTCGCTTTCCTTGGCCGCGAGTGTGTCGTCAATCTCCTTAACGAGCTTATCCGTCAGCTCCTGCACCTTGGCGGACGCCTTGTGGTGCTCGTCCTGGCTCATCTTGTGGTCCTTTTCCAGCTTTTTGAGCAGCTCCATGCCCTCGCGGCGGACGTTGCGGACCGCGACGCGGGAGTGCTCGGCATACTTGTGCGCAAGCTTGGCTAGCTCCTGGCGCCGCTCCGCCGTCAAGGCCGGGATGGGGAGCCGGATCAGGGCACCATCGACAATAGGATTAATGCCGAGGTTTGCTTCCCGGATCGCCTTGTCGACGGCGGAGACGTTGCTCTTGTCCCAGACCTGCACCGAGATCGTGCGCGGCTCGGGCACCGATATCGTCGCCAGCTGATTGAGCGGCATCTTGGAGCCGTAGACGCTCACGTGGATGGGGTCGAGCAGGTGGGTGCTCGCGCGCCCTGTACGCAATCCCGACAGCTCTCGTTTCAACGCCTCGAGCGAAGCGCGCATGCGCTTGTCGAGCTCGGCGATGTCAAATTGGCCGCTTGCCATTTCCTCTCCTTCGACGCTCAAAGCCGCGTCAGGCAGATGCTCGGGCAGCTTTCAATACGCCGCCTGGTGCAGAGACCCGCGTCTTGCAGCGCGCGGATATGGGTGGCGCTCAGGCCGAATTTGCGATGACGGTCGCCCGCCCCTCGCCGCGCAAGACTTTCAGCAGATTCCCTGCCTCTTCGATGGAAAACACAATTACCGGAAGTCCATTGTCGCGAGCAAGGGCGATCGCCGCCCCATCCATCACCTTGAGATCACGGGATAAAACATCGGAATATGACAGCCGGTCGAAGCGCTTGGCGGTGGGGACTTTGCGCGGGTCGGCATCGTAGACGCCGTCCACCTGCGTCGCCTTGGCCACGGCATCGCAGCCCATCTCGATGGCGCGCAACGTCGCGGCGGTGTCGGTGGTGAAGAACGGGTTGCCCGTGCCGGCCGCGAAAATGACCACCCGGCCCTGCTCGATGTGGTGCAGGGCCTTGGGCCGAATGTAGCTCTCGCACACGGTCGGCATGGGGATGGCGGAGAGCACGCGGGCCGGCGTTTTGGCGTTCTCGAGCGCGCTTTGCAGCGCCAGCGCGTTCATCACCGTCGCCAGCATGCCCATGTAGTCGGCGGTAGCGCGGTCCATGCCATTGGCGGCGCCTGCGAGGCCGCGGAAGATGTTGCCGCCGCCGACGACCACGGCGATCTGGCAGCCATCCGCGACAGCATCATGAATATCGCGGGCAAGACGGTCGACGACGCCGACGTCGATGCCGGCCGGGCGGTTGCCCATCAGGGCTTCGCCCGAAAGCTTGAGCAGCAAACGCTTGTAGGCGAGAGGCTTCCCGCTTTGAGCCATAACTGCTGCCTCCTCGCTTTGCGTGCGCTGCAGCCGCCCCGACGTCGTTTCTAGCGCACGATGCAGGGATTCGCCTAGAGCACGGTTCCCCGCTCAACGGCCCGCAGCTGCGGCCACCTCGGCGGCGAAATCGTCTTCCTTCTTCTCGATGCCCTCGCCCAGCGCAAAGCGCACGAACCCGGTGATCTTCACGGGTGCGCCGACCTTGCCCTCGGCCTCCTTCAACACCTGCGTCACCGTCTTCGAGGGATCGTGGATATAGGACTGGTCGAGGAGGCAATTGTCCTTGGCGTAGCTCTTCAAGCCGCTCGCCACGATCTTCTCCAGCACCTGCGGCGGCTTGCCCTTGTTCTTGTCGGCGAGGATCGCCTTCTCGCGCTCGAGCGTGTCGGAGGGGACGCCGGCGAGGTCGAGCGCGACGGGATTGGTGGCGGCCACGTGCATGGCGATCTGGCGCGCGAGCGCGGCAAGCTCATCCGCGTTCTTGCCGTCGGAGGAGAGCCCGACGAGAACGCCGATCTTGCCGAGCCCCGGCACCACTTGGCTGTGCATGTAGGAGCCGACCACGCCCTGCGGCACCTCGACCGTCGCCGTGCGGCGCACGCTCATGTTCTCGCCGATGGTGGCGATCATCTCCTTGACGTGGTCTTCGACCGTCGTCTTCTTGCCGGGATAGGTCATGGCGAGCAGCTTCGCGACGTCGCCCTTCGCCTTGGCGGCGAGCGCGGCGATCTTCATCACCATGTCCTGGAACTGCTCGTTGCGCGCCACGAAGTCGGTCTCGGAGTTGATCTCGACCATGGCGCCGGTCTTGCCCGCGGCGTGGATGCCGATGAGGCCCTCGGCCGCAATGCGCCCGGCCTTCTTGGCGGCCTTGGACAAGCCCTTCTTGCGCAGCCAGTCGACGGCGGCCTCGATGTCGCCCTTCACCTCGGTGAGCGCCGCCTTGCAATCCATCATCCCGGCACCGGTCTTGTCGCGCAGTTCCTTCACCAGGCTCGCGGAGATCGTCATGAGCTAGCTCTTCATTTGGCGGACGCCCAGGCGCCCGCTGGTTGATGGTGAGATGAGGCGCTGCCGGAATGGCTCGCCTCAGGCTGTGGTCGCCTCGACAAGCTTCTTGGCCTGCCCGACCCATTCTTCCTTCTCGATCTGGCCCTTGAGACGCAGCTTGCGGTCGAGCGCCGCCGTCTGGTCGGCGTCGAGATCGGCGATCTGCCAGAAGTGGAACACGCCGGCGTCGTTGAGGCGCTGCTCGAGCTTGGGCGTGATGCCGGTGATCCGCTTCAAGTCGTCGGCCTCGCCGCGCGGGGCCTCGATGCCGCGGAACTCGGCCTTCGGCAGAGCCTCGGCGGGAGGCGCCTCGGCGGCGCCGACGTCGACGCCGGCTGCGGTCTGCGAGCGCTCCAGCCCGTCAAGCGCGGCGCGGGCGACGAGATCGCAGTAGAGCGTGATCGCGCGCCCGGCATCGTCGTTGCCGGGGATGGGGAAGTCGATGCCGTCGGGATCGCAGTTGGTGTCGACGATCGCCACGATCGGGATGTTGAGCTTCTTCGCCTCCTTGATGGCGATGCTCTCCTTGTTGGTGTCGATGACGAACAGGAGGTCGGGCGTGCCGCCCATGTCCTTGATGCCACCCAGCGCCTGATTGAGCTTGTCGCGCTCGCGCTGGACGTTCAGGATCTCCTTCTTCGTGCGCCCCTGCGGGTCGGCGAGGATGTCGTCGAGCTGGCGCAGGCGGCGGATCGACTGGGAGATCGTCTTCCAGTTGGTCAGCGTGCCGCCGAGCCAGCGGTGGTTGATGTAGTATTGCGCGCTGCGCTTGGCGGAGTCGGCGATCGAGCCCGAGGCCTGCCGCTTGGTCGCCACGAACAGCACGCGGCCGCCGCCGGCCACCGTGTCGGAGACCTTGACGAGGGCCTGATGCAGCATCGGCGTCGTCTGCGTCAGATCGATGATGTGGATGTTGTTGCGGGCGCCATAGATGAATGGCGCCATCTTTGGGTTCCAGCGATGCGACTGGTGGCCGAAGTGCACGCCAGCTTCCAAAAGCTGACGCATATTGAACGCAGGAAGCGTCATGGGTCGTCCTTTTCCGGTTGGTCCACCGCAGACCCAGAGAAGACCTCTCCCTCAGGAGGGAGGTCCACCGGAGCGCTCAAAGCGGGGCTTTCAATCCGCCAAAGCGCGAGGTCCGCGTGCGAGATGGGCGTGCTTATAGAGTTTACACCCTGAAATGACAAGCTTTGTGCCCGCAAACCCGTTTTTCGGGCCATTGCACGAAAGCGAGTGGCATGGACAACAAGCAAATACACGTCCGCGCGCTGCAATTGGGCGAGCGCATCGACGTCAAGGGGCTGGAGCGCGAGGACGCCTTTTCCAGCGTCCCCCTCGCCTTCCGCACCAGCGGCGGGGGGATGGTGGTGCTGTTCAAGTCGGGCGCCGCCGTGTTCATCGGCATGACCCCGGTCGATGAGGAGCAGCTCATACGCAGCCTGGGCGCGCGCATCATCGAGCCGCTGGAGGAGCGCGAGACGGAGACGGTGCGGCTCCTCGTGAAGCCGGAGGAGGACGCGCTGCTGTCGCCCGCGGGCGAGTTGCAGATCAAGTCCGCCGATCCCGACCGGCTCCTGCTCGTGGCCGAGGCGCTGGCCATGAGCGTCGCGCTGGCCTACGACGAGCGCCGCATCGCCGTCGCCTTCGACCGCATCGACGAGGTCGCGCAGACTTTGCAGGACCGCCGCCTGCCCCCGAGCGGGCAGGGCGCACTGCTCGAGCAGATCGGCGAGGCGCTCCTCATCCAGCAGCGGCTCGCCGCACGCGTCGACCTCGACGAGAAGCCCGACGTGCTGTGGGACCATCCGGAGCTCGAGCGTTTCTGGGCCCGCCTCGTCGAGGAGTACGACCTGACGCAGCGCGGGCGCGCCATCTCGCGCAAACTCGAGGTCATCCGCGGCACCGCGGACACGATCACCGACCTGATGGCGACGCGCACGAGCCACCGCCTCGAGGTCTACATCATCGGCCTCATCGCCTTCGAGATCGGCTTGAGCCTCTACGACCACCTCTGGAAGTGAGCGACTGGACCGCGTCTAGCCCGCCCGCTTTGCTGCGCTCTTGCGCACGGGAAGCGGAACCGCGACGGGGTCGCCGCTATTCGCGGCCGTGTCCGGACGCGGCAGGCAGCCCTTGTAGCGCTCGACCGTATCCGCGGACACGATCGCAATTGCCGCGAAGCGGTGGGCGGCCCATTCCTGCAGAAAGGCAACCCGCTCTTCGGGGAGCACGATGCGAGCGTCGGTGGCGGTCTCCGGAGCGCCCCATACGTGGAGGAAAATGCACGAGCCAGCCTGCACCTTGGGCCGCGACGGATAGTTGGTGGCGAGATCGAGCCGGGAGAGGGGAACCTTGGCTATGTCCTCGCCGCTTGTCTTCTTCTCGCTTGCGATCCTCTGAGCAACGATATTGCCGTAATAGCGCAAGTTGGCATCCTCGACGCAGAACTGCTTCGCCGGCACGAGCGGTAGGTAGCCCACAAGCTTGCTCGCGTCGGCGCCGAATGTCCCGCTGATGCGATAGATGCCAGCGGGCGCGCGCTGGTCTCCCTCACGTTTCAGCGGCTCGCCCTTCTTGGCGAGGCTCTCATACATATCGCCCCAAGCTATTCCCCGTGTGCTGACCACGGCCGGTTCGGCATCGCCGCGCGGCTCCCAGCGCGTCGCCGGCGAGTTGCGCTCGAAGGTGCGCACGGAAGCCTCGGTCGCCTGCATGTTCGGCACCGTGACGAGGACCAGCCGGGTCGCGCGGTAGAGCACGCGCGGGCAATACTTCGCCTCGGCCTCGCGGGGGGACACGGCCGCGGTTGCGGCGAGCAGGAGGGTGGCGCAGGCGATCCGTCGCATTTTACGCAAACCTAACAGCCGCTGACTGCGCTGAATCCTAAGTCAGATCTCTAAAACTTCTCTAACCCCCGGGGTCGTCGAGAGGATGCCGGCCTGCGCTGGCGAGACGTCGTAGCGGCCGGGGAGTGCGAACTCGAGCTCGCGGTTGCGGTCGTCGAGCGCCAGCACGAGGCGGACCTCGCCCTTGCCCCCCGGCTTCAATAGGGCCTTCAAGGCCGCGATAGCCCCGCCCCTGCCCCCTTGCACGAGCCGCCGGTCGAGCACCACGCGCAGGCCCCGCTGCACGCCGGCCGCCGCCTTGTCGAGCGCCTCGAGGCCCTCGACGCGCATCTTCACCGCGTCGCCGTCGCGCTCGGCGACGACATTGAGGAGCACCGCCGTGCCGGGCTCCAAGAGATCGCGGCACTGCGCGAGCGTGTCGGAGAACACCACCGCCTCGAACTGCCCCGTGGTGTCGGAGAACATCGCGAAGGCGAACTTGTTGCCGCGCTGCGATTTGCGCTCGCGCGCCGAGATCACGATGCCGGCGAGGCGCCCCTCGCAGCTGCCGCGCTCGGTCAGCGCCTCGAAATCCACGTAGCGCTTGACGCCGAGCTTCTGCAGCACGCGCTCGTAGGCATCGAGCGGGTGGCCGGAAAGGTAGAACCCCACTGCCTCGAACTCGTGGCTTAGGCGCTCCATGGGCGTCCACGGCTGCGCGGGGCGAAGCTGCAGGGCCGCACCAGCAGCACTCTCCTTGCCCGGCGGCGCAGCGCCCATGGAGAAGAAGTCCGCCTGTCCCTCGGCCTTCTCCTGCTCCATGCGCTGGCCGAGCTCCATGATCTGGTCCACGTTGGCGTGGACGAGCGCGCGGTTGCCCTCGAGCGCATCGAAGGCGCCGGCGGCGGCGAGCGTTTCCAGCGCGCGCTTGTTGAGCGCCTTCGGATTGAGCCGCGCGGCAAAGTCGGCGAGGCTCGCGAAGCGGCCGTGCGCATTGCGCTCGGCCACGATGGTGGAAACCGCCGCGGCGCCGATGTTCTTCAAGGCGGCGAGCGAGTAGCGGATGGCACCAAGCTGCCCGGGCGTCGGTGTAGGCTCTGCGAGAAAGTCCACCTCGGAAGCGTTGACGCACGGCGGCTTCACCTCGATGCCGCTCTTCTTCGCCTCGGCCGCGAACAGCGCGAGCTTGTCGGTGTTGGCCGCATCGAGCGTCATGGAGGCGGCGAGGAACTCCTCCCGGTAGTTCGCCTTCATGTAGGCCGTCTGGTAGCTGACGAGCGCGTAGGCCGCGGCGTGGCTCTTGTTGAAGCCGTAGCCGGCGAACTTGTCGACGAGCTCGAAAACATAGGCCGCATCCGCCTTGTCGACGCCCTTCGCAACGGCGCCGGCGACGAAGCGGGCCTGCTCCTTGGCCATGCCCGCCTTGTCCTTCTTGCCCATGGCGCGGCGCAAAAGGTCGGCCTCGCCGAGCGAGTAGCCGGCCATGGCCTTGGCGATCTCGATCACCTGCTCCTGGTAGATGATGACGCCGTAGGTCTCCTTCAGGATCGGCTCGAGCAACGGGTGGGGCCACTCGATCGGCTCCTCCCCGTGCTTGCGGTTGATGTAGGTCGGGATGTTGTCCATGGGGCCGGGGCGATAGAGCGCCACCATGGCGATGATGTCCTCGAAGCGGTCGGGCTTCAGCCGCTTCAAGCTCTCGCGCATGCCCGTGCTTTCCAGCTGGAACACGCCGACCGTATCGGCCTTGGCGAGCAGCTCGTAGCTCTTGCGGTCATCGAGCGGCAGCGCGGCGAGATCAACGTCGATGCCGCGCCCGCGCCTGACAAGGTCGACGGCCTTCTGCAGCACGGTGAGCGTCTTCAAGCCCAAGAAGTCGAACTTCACGAGCCCCGCCGCCTCGACCATCTTCCAGTTGTATTGGGTGACGGGCGTGTTCGACTTGGGATCGCGCGTCAGCGGCACCAGCTCCTCGAGCGGGCGGTCGGCGATCACCATGCCGGCCGCATGCGTGGAGGCGTGGCGGTAGAGGCCCTCGAGCTTCTGCGCGATCTCCAACAGACGCGCGACCAGCGGATCGGCGTCGCGTGCCTCTTGCAGCTTGGGCTCACCCGCGATGGCGTCCGCCAGCGTGACCGGGTTCGCCGGATTGTTGGGCACGAGCTTGCACAGCCGGTCGACTTGCCCATAAGGCATCTGCAGCACGCGGCCGACATCGCGCAGCACGGCGCGCGCCTGCAGCTTGCCGTGGGTGATGATCTGCGCCACGCGGTCGTGCCCGTACTTGCCCTGCACGTAGCGGATGACCTCGTCGCGGCGGTCCTGGCAGAAGTCGATGTCGAAGTCGGGCATCGACACGCGCTCGGGGTTCAGGAAACGCTCAAACAGCAGCCCGAAGCGCAAGGGATCGAGGTCGGTGATGGTGAGCGCCCAGGCGACGACGGAGCCGGCGCCCGAGCCGCGCCCTGGGCCCACGGGGATGTGCTGCGCCTTCGCCCACTTGATGAAGTCGGCAACGATCAGGAAGTAGCCGGGGAACTTCATGCGCGCGATGACGTCGATCTCGTAGGCGAGCCGCTTCTCGTAGTCGGCGACCGTGAACCCGGGCGCCGGCGGGGCGGCGGCCAGACGCTCGCGCAACCCCTGCTCGGCCTGACGCCTGAGCTCGGCGGTCTCGCGCCGGGCCTGCTCGGTCTCGGAGACCACGTCGTCGCCGGCGACGAAGCGCGGCAGGATCGGCTTGCGGCCCTTGGGCCGGAAGGCGCAACGCTTGGCGATCTCGATGGTGTTGTCGAGCGCCTCGGGCAGGTCGGCGAACAGCTCCGCCATCGCTTCGGCGCTCTTGAAGTCGTGCTCGGGCGTCACGCGCCGGCGGTTATCCTCGACGACGTAGCGGCCCTCGGCGATGCACAGGAGCGCGTCGTGGGCCTCGTAGTCGTCGGGCGTTGCGAAGTAGGCCTCGTTGGTGGCGACGATCGGCAGCT
>DATIZL010000113.1:0-5247 GCA_035517115.1 Hyphomicrobium sp. | reverse complement strand
GGATCGAACCCGGACGTATTGCATGCGTGCGAACCCGCTTAGGAGCCTGCACGCGCTCGCCGCCTTGGCGCTCCTCGCCGCGCCCGCGGCGGCGCAGGACCGCTCTCTGATCAACGCCTGTTGGAGCCCTGCGGCACTGGCGGCCGCGCCGGGGGAGAATATCGTGCACAAGGGCGATCGCCGCTTCGACGCCCCGCTTGCCGCGGCGGAGCTAGCGCCGTTTTCCCCGCCTGTTGCGGAGAACGGAGTCGTCCGCAGCGTCAAGGTCAGGGACGGCCGCAAGCTGGTGGCGCTGACCTTCGATCTCTGCGAGCAGACGGGCGAGGTCGCGGGCTATGACGGCGCCATCATCGACTACCTGCGCAAGGAGAACGTCAAGGCCACCTTCTTCGCTGGCGGCAAATGGCTGCGCTCGCACGAGGAGCGCGCGCGCCAGATGATGGCCGATCCCCTGTTTGAGATCGGCAGCCACTCGGAGGCGCACCGGAACTTGCGCGGGCTCGAGGGTGCCCGCCTGACCAACGAGATCCTCGGACCGCAACGCTCCTACGAGGCGATCCGCGCGCGCCTCATCGGAAACCAATGCGTGCGCGACATCCCCGGCGCCGAGGGCCGCATCCCCCCGCGCATCACGCTGTTCCGGTTCCCCTTCGGGGCCTGCAATCCGCTCTCGCTGCAAGCGGTGCATGAGCAGGGCCTGCGCGCGATCCAATGGGACCTGGCGACCGGCGACCCCACGCCGACGGCGTCCGCGGCGGGTATCGCGCACGCGATGCTCGTGCGCGTGCACCCCGGCGCCATCATCCTCAACCACGCCAACGGACGCGGCTGGCATACCGCGGAGGCGCTTCCGATCGCGATCCCGAAGCTGCGCAAGATGGGCTACGAGTTCGTGACCGTCTCCGAGCTGATCGACGCCGGCGAGCCTGTCGCTGCTCAGTCCTGCTACGACAACCGCCCCGGCGATACCGATCGCTACGACGTGTTCGCCGCGCGCCGGCGCATCCCCGATTTCAAAACCACAGTGCATCAATGAGCCTCGCAGCGCCTTTCTCGGCCGCTCGCCACGACATCGGGCTCGCCAGCGGGGCGCCCGTCGTCGCCGAGCCCATGACCGAGCGCGAGGCGGGGCCGCTCGCAGAAGCCGTCGCGAAGCTCGAGCCGTGGCGCACCTACGCGTATCCGGCCGACGAGCTCGCAGGCTATCTCGCACGGCAGGAGCCCGGCGCGCCGCGCTTCTTCTTCCGGCGGGAGGACAGGGTTGCCGGCGGCATCGGGCTGCGGCTCAACTGGTTGCGCGGGCCGTACATCCAGTTTCTCGCGGTGCTGCCGCCGTTCCAGTGCCAGGGGCTCGGCAGCGCGGCCATCGCGTGGGTCGAGGCGCAGGCGCGCTTAGGCGCGGAGCGAAACCTCTGGATCGCGGCCTCCGAGATCAACGAGCACGCACGGCGACTTTACGAGCGCCTCGGGTTTCGCGTGGTCGCCAAGCTCGACGATCTTGTGTGCGAGGGGCGCGCGGAGTTCCTCTACCGCAAACGGCTTTAACCGACCCCGAGCACGATGCGGCCGCGCACCTTGCCTGCCAGGATGTCGGGCGCGAGCGCGAGGACGTCGGCGAGCGGATGCGTCGCCGTCATGGACGCGAGCTTCTCACGATCGAGATCCTGCGCGAGCCGCTCCCATGCTTTGACGCGCCGCGCCTTCGGCGCCATGACGCTGTCGATGCCGATGAGCGTCACCCCGCGCAGGATGAAGGGCGCGACGGACGCGGGGAGGTCCATACCCTGCGCGAGTCCAGCTGCCGCCACGGCGCCGCCGTAGCTCGTAGAGGCGAGCGCGTTGGCGAGCGTGTGCGAACCCGCGACATCAATGGCTCCGGCCCACCGCTCCTTGCCAAGCGGCCGCCCCGGTGAACCGAGCTCGGCGCGATCGATGATTTCGGAGGCGCCGAGGGCGCGCAGGTAGTCCGCCTCCTGCGGGCGCCCTGTGGAGGCGATCACGCGGTACTCAAGCTTCGCGAGCAGCGCGACGGCCACGCTGCCAACCCCTCCTGCGGCTCCCGTGACGAGCACCGGACCCTTGTCCGGCATCACCTCGTGCGCCTCGAGTGCGAGCACCGCCAGCATCGCGGTGTAGCCCGCGGTGCCGATCGCCATCGTTTGCGCGTTGGTGAACGCTGCGGGCCGCTTCACGAGCCAATCGCCTTTGACGCGCGCCATCTCCGCGTAGCCGCCGTGGTGGCGCTCGCCGCTACCCCAGCCGTTGAGGATCACGTCGTCGCCAGTCGTGAACTCCGCGTTGGTCGAGGAGACAACCGTACCGGCGAGGTCGATGCCGGGTATGAGCGGGAGGCGCATGCCCGGCAGCTTGCCGGTCAACGCGAGCCCGTCCTTGTAGTTGATGGTCGAGTGCGTGACGCACACGGTCACGTCGCCGTCCATGAGATCAGCCTCGCGCAGCCTTTCCCAGGAAACGCGCACGCCGCCCTCGCCGCGCGACAGCATCAGGGCTTTGAACTCGTCCATGCGAAGCCTCGCGGAGATTTTCTAGCTTTGAGGTCATCAACAGGCTTGTCTCGCAGCGCAGCAGCGCGAAGTGCGCAAAATTACCGAAGCCGCCGCCGGGACAGTGTTGAGATGGTGCGCTTGCGCACGCGTTGCACGTCTGTGAAGCACTTGTTTGATCGATAGTTCGGCAAAGCGACCACACTAGTGTGGCTGAGACGTTTACCTGGTCATTGATTGATCGCATTCGACTAGAAACTGAGCAGGCTCCCGCAGTGCAAAATCTTTTTAACTTGGCAATGCGCGGAGCCGCCCCCTAGCCTTGGTCCACGGTGCACCCCCGTCCGCACCGACACGAGCTGCCAAGCCAAGGCAGCCCCCATGGAGGCAACGATGGAACTCACGATGCGACTGAACGTGCTCGCTGCGCTTCTGTCATTCGGCTTCATCGCTGCGATCGTGTTTGGAATGGTCTGAGGCGTAACAACAGTCCCGGATCGTCCCCCGTCCCGGGACGGCAAGTGCAAACGACCCGGAAGGCGCGGACTGAAGTCCGCGCCTTCTTATTTTTTCCACCTGCTACGTTCATGCACGCTCAAGCCGCTGCGTTGCGCAGGGCGCGCGGGTCGTAGTTCAGGACCGGCGCGAGCCAGCGTTCCGCCTCCTCGACCGTCCAGCCCTTGCGGCGCGCATAGTCCTCGACCTGATCGCGCTCGATCTTGCCCACGCCGAAGTAGTGGCTCTGGGGGTGCGACAGGTAGAGCCCCGAGACGGAGGCGCCGGGCCACATGGCATAGCTCTCGGTGAGCTCAATGCCCGCGGCCTTCTTGACGTCGAGGAGCTGCCAGAGCGTTGCCTTCTCCGTGTGATCGGGCTGGGCCGGGTAACCCGGTGCAGGGCGGATGCCCTGGTACTTTTCGGCGATGAGCTCCTCGTTCGACAGCTTCTCGGCGGCCGCGTAGCCCCACAGCTCCTTGCGCACGCGCTCGTGCAGGCGTTCCGCGAAGGCCTCGGCGAAGCGGTCGGCGAGCGCCTTCAAGATGATGCGGCTGTAATCGTCGGTCGGCTTGATGCGCGTCTTCAGCGCCTCCTCTTCGCCGAGGCCCGCGGTGACGGCGAACGCGCCGACATAATCGGCGAGCCCGGTTTCATTCGGTGCGACGAAATCGGAAAGCGCGGTGTGCGCACGGTCGCGCGAGGGGTCACGCGCGATCTGCTGGCGCAGCGTGTGCAGCATCGAAAGACGCTTGCCGCGCGTCTCGTCCGTGTAGAGCTCGATGTCGTCGACGATGGCGTTCGCGGGCCAGAAGCCGACGACGCCCGAGGCCTTGATCCATTTCTCGGCGATAAGCCGCTTCAGCATGGCCTGCGCATCGTTGAAGAGCTTCTGCGCTTCCGTTCCGACCTTGTTGTCCTTGAGGATCGCGGGATACCGGCCGGTGAGCTCCCAGGCCTGGAAGAAGGGCGTCCAGTCGATGTAGGGCACGAGCTCGGTGAGGCTGTAATCGGGAAACGCGCGCGCGCCGAGGAACGCCGGCTTCGGCGGCTTGTAGCCCTTCCAGTCGATGGCAAAGCGGTTGGCGCGCGCGGCGGAGAGCGTGATGCGGCGCTTGGAGGCCTCGTTGCGCAGGTGCGACTCCCGCACCTTGGCGTACTCGGTTCGGATTTCACCGACGTAGGACTGCCGCTCACGGTCCGACAAAAGCTTCGAGACGACGCCCACCGCGCGGCTCGCGTCGAGCACGTAAATCGCCTGCCCCCGCTCGTAGTTGGGGGAAATTTTCACCGCCGTATGCACGCGGCTCGTGGTCGCCCCGCCGATCAGGAGCGGGCAGTCGAAGCCCTCGCGCTCCATCTCGGCGGCGACGAAACACATCTCGTCGAGCGAGGGGGTGATGAGGCCCGAGAGCCCGATGATGTCGGCCTTCTCGCGCCGCGCGGTCTCGAGAATCTTCGCCGCCGGCACCATGACGCCGAGGTCGATCACCTGGTAGTTGTTGCACTGGAGCACGACGCCGACGATGTTCTTGCCGATGTCGTGCACGTCGCCTTTGACGGTCGCCATGACGACCTTGCCGGCGGCTGGCAGCGCGTCGAGGCCTGAGGCCTTCTTCTCCGCCTCGAGGAAGGGTTGCAGATAGGCGACCGCCTGCTTCATCACGCGCGCCGACTTGACGACCTGCGGCAGGAACATCTTACCGGCGCCGAACAGGTCGCCGACGACGTTCATGCCGGCCATCAACGGTCCCTCGATGACCTGCAGCGGCCGCTCCGCCTTCTGGCGCGCCTCCTCGGTGTCGGCCTCGATGTAGTCGGTGATGCCGTGCACGAGCGAATGGGTGAGGCGCTCCTCGACCGGCTTCTCGCGCCAGGAGAGGTCAGGTGCGGTCTTCTTCGCGCCACTGCCGTCGCCCTTGAACTTGGGAGCGGCCTCGAGCAGCCGGTCGGTGGCGTCGGGGCGCCGGTTCAAGACCACGTCCTCGCACAGCTCGCGCAGCTCCGGATCGATGTCGTCGTAGAGCGCGAGCTGCCCGGCGTTGACGATGCCCATGTCCATGCCGGCGCGGATGGCGTGGTAGAGGAAGACCGAGTGCATGGCCTCGCGTACGGGCTCGTTGCCGCGGAAGGCGAACGACAGGTTGGACACGCCGCCGGAGACGTGCACGAGCGGCATGCGCTCCTTGATCAGCCGCGTCGCCTCGATGTAGGCGCGGCCGTAGTCGTTGTGCTCCTCGATGCCGGT
>DATIZL010000112.1:0-22015 GCA_035517115.1 Hyphomicrobium sp. | reverse complement strand
GTTGCGCGCTTTGAGCTTCGCCAGGCCTGCGAACAGCGAGGCGCCTACACTGCCCCCGGAGACGCCGCTGATGGCGAACACATGCTGGGCGAAGTTCGGGCAACTATCCTGTATGCGCGCGAGAAAAGTTGCCGTGTAGTGCGCAGAGTACGCGCCCCCGCCCGCGGCCGCGACGATGAAGACCGGATAGGGCTCGTTGCTCTTCTCGTAGTAGTCGCTATCGGCGCGCGAGTGGAACCACTGCGCGAAGGAGCGCCCGACGTCGTTGGTTGCTTCGGGATCACGCTTGTGCCGCATGAGCGGAACCTTGTGGTTGTCGTTCCACTCGCTGGCGTTGAGGAAGAACGCTCCCGCGATCAGGAGCCAGATCAGCGGGATGCCGATGCGGTCGCCGAGCAGGAGCAGATTGCTCAAGACGACCACGAGCACGATCAGGAACAGCGCGAAGATCGCCACCACGCCGATCGATTGCGCCAGCACGGGCGGCGCGATCGAGAACAGGGCGACGCATACACCTACGATCGCGGCGCACGAGCCCGTCGTCTCCTTGCCGATGAGCCAGCGTCCCGGGCTCGTGTACTTCCAGCTCTTGCCGCGCGTGCGGAAAATGGTGGCGAGCAGCACGACGGCGACGAGCCCCAGGCAAATGAACGTGGCGATCCACAGCCGTGCCGGCGACACCTCGATCAGCTTGTAGACGTCGTTGAGCTCCGGCCAGCTCTGTTTGTCGGCCACGCTCTTGACGAGGGAGGCGGTCGTGCGCGCCTCTGTGATCGTCGAATAGAGCCCGAACGCGGCGCCAAGGGGCACGAGCGCCGCCAGCAGCCGCGGCATCCAGCGCAGGAGCGTGCCCTCGATGTTCGCCTCGGCGAGCGACTCCTGGCGCTCGATGTGCGTGGCCTGCCGGCCGCAGTGCCAGATGAAGCCGCTGGCGATGAGCAATGCCACAAAGCCGAACGCGACCTGCCAGTGCTGGTTTTGGAAATCATCGGCGAGCACGCGATAGACTTCATGCGTCTGCAGCGGCAGGCTGAGCGCGGTGAAGGCAAACAGCGACGTGATCAGCGGGGCGCGCAGCACCCAGCAGGCATCGAAGAACTGGGCCAGGTAGTTGAGCTGCACCTGGACGGGACGCATGTCGCCTCCGGAACCCGCGCGACGGTCAGCGTTTGCGTTGCCTTGCCGCAGCTCCGGCAACTCTATCAGCCCCGTAGAAAACCTGGCATGGCCCTGGCTCAGGTCAGGGTTCGCTACGCGACGTTTTGACAGTACTGGCGAGCTTTCCGGCGGTTTCTTGACACCCCTAGGGGGCGTCACTATGGTGCGCGCCGTTGATAAAGCCCGCCGTTTGGTGGCCTCGAAGTCGCGATCGAGCCGGTACCCGCCATGTCAGCCGCAGGGAAGGGCAACGGCCCCGCACGTGGCGAGATAAGCCCCGAGCAGCGCGAGGCTTTTCGCAAACGCTCCGACTCAATCGGGAAGCGGCTGGAAGAGGCTAAAGCGCGCCGCGCGCCGCCCCAAGCGGGCGACGAGCGGGCCCGCGGCGAGGCATTTGCCAGGGCCTTCCGCTTCGTCGCCGAGCTGATCGCCGGCGTCGGCGTGGGAGGCTTTATCGGTTGGGCGCTTGACCGCCAGTTTGGGACAGCGCCCTGGCTTCTGGTCCTGTTCGTGGCCCTCGGCTTTGCCGCCGGGCTCTTGAACGTGATCCGAGCCGCACAAAAGGCGCAGGATGAGGCTGCGGCGGCCCAGCTTGCGACGCCCTCGGTGGCGAACGACGACGACGACGATCGGTAGGGGATTTGACGTTGGCTGCAGGCGCGGAAGGGGCTCATCACAGCCCCATGGCACAATTCGAGATCAAGCGGCTCATCCCGATCGAGATCTTCGGGTATGACGCCTCTTTCACGAATGCCTCCCTCTATATGGTGATCGCGGTGGTGCTGATCACCAGCTTCCTGATCTTCGCCATGGGGCGCCGCGCGCTCGTGCCGAGCCGCTTCCAGTCGATGGCCGAGCTCTCCTACGAGTACATCGCCAACATGGTGCGCGAGAACCTCGGCGAGGAAGGCATGAAGTACTTCCCGTGGGTGTTCACGATCTTCATTTTCATCCTGACGCTCAACCTGCTTGGGATGATCCCGCACTCCTTCACCGTGACGAGCCACATCATCGTGACCTTCGCCTTCGCGTCGATGGTCTGGATCACGGTCACCCTCATCGGCTTTGTGCGCCACGGGTTCGGTTATCTGCGCCTGTTCGTGCCGTCCGGCATCCCCATCTGGCTGATGCCCATCATCATACCGATCGAGCTCATCTCCTACCTCATCCGCCCGATCAGCCACTCGGTGCGCCTCTTCGCCAACATGATGGCCGGCCACACGATGCTGAAGGTGTTCGCGGGCTTCGTCATCGGCCTCGGGCTCATCGGCGGCTGGGCCCCCCTGGCGTTCCTCGTGGCCTTCACGGGCCTGGAATTCCTGGTCGCCTTCCTGCAGGCGCTCATCTTCACGGTGCTGACCTGCATTTACTTGAACGACGCGCTTCACATGCACCACTGAGGCCTCTAGAGAAGCGGTCGAGCCGTCACCTTTTTGGAATTGCACGATCACACAAGGGAGAGACTACGATGGAGTTAGCAGCAGCGAAGATGATTGGCGCCGGCCTTGCCTGCTCGGCGCTCATTGGTGCTGGTGTCGGCATCGGCAATATCTTCGGCAACTACCTGTCGGGCGCCATGCGCAACCCGTCGGCCGCCCCGGCCCAGTTCACCAACCTGCTGATCGGCTTCGCGCTCGCCGAGGCGACCGGCCTCTTCGGCCTGCTGATCGCGCTCATCATCCTGTTCGGCTGATCTCTAAAGAAGGGGCTCAACCCCGCGCGAGGAGGACGCCATGATCGCAGCGATCCCCGCGTTGGTCCTGGCGGCAGCCGCCGCCGAGACAGCGGCGGAGGGAAAGTCAGGAGGGCTGCCGCAGCTCAACCCTGCCGACTTTGCGCCGCAGCTCATCTGGCTCGCGATCACCTTCGTCGTCCTCTACTTCATTCTCGCCCGCGTGGCGCTGCCGCGCATCGGCGAGGTGATCGAGGAGCGCCGCGACCGGGTGCAGCGCGACCTCGACGCCGCTGAGCGCTTCAAGAAGGAGACGGATGCGGCGCTCGCCGCCTATGAGCGCGCGCTTGCCGAGGCGCGGGCGAAGGCCTCCTCCATGGCGAAGGACATGCGCGACAAGCTCGCCACCGAGACCGACAAGGAGCGGGCGTCGGTCGAGGGGCATCTTTCGGCCAAGCTCGCCGATGCGGAGGCGCGCATCGCCGCCACCAAGACCAAGGCGCTCTCGAGCGTGAACGAGATTGCGGCGGAGACCGCGAGCGCGGTCGTCAGCAAGCTTCTGGGCGAGGATGTGAGCCCCGCCGAGATAAAGAAGGTGCTTCAACCCGCCGCCGAGTGAGGACCTTATGCTTTTCGATCCGTCCGATCCCGTCTTCTGGGTGATGATCGCGTTCTTCGCGTTCATCGGGCTGCTCGTCTACTACAAAGTGCCAGGGATGGTCGGAAAGTCGCTCGACGCCCGCGCCGCGGCGATCCGCCACGAGCTCGACGAGGCGCGCCGGCTGCGCGACGAAGCGCAATCGCTGCTCAACGACTACCAGCGCAAGAGCCGCCAGGCCGAAGAGGAAGCCAAGTCGATCCTCGAGCAGGCCAAGCGCGAGAGCGAGGCGCTCGCCGCCGAGACGCGCAAGAACCTCACGGAGTCGGTGGAACGCCGTACCCGGCTCGCGGAGGAGAAGATCGCGCGCGCCGAGGCCCAGGCGCTGGCGGAGGTGCGCGCGTCCGCGGTCGATCACGCGATCGCGGCGGCGGAGAAAATCCTAAAGTCGCGCACGACCGGGCAGACGGCGAACACGCTCATTGAGTCGAGCATTCGCGATCTCGACGGCAAGCTGAACTAGCGCTCTGCGATTACGGATGCGGCAGTGCTGCCGGTCGGCTGACCTCTAGCCGGCCCCTTGCGCGCTCTGATCGAAGCCGACGAATACCTCGAACTCGCCGGGCCGCGATCCCTCGGGCACATCGAAGGTCACCGAGCGCACCGCCGAGAAGTATCCGATCGGGTTGTCGAGAGCGACCGGGACGGCCACCGTCATCTTGTCGGTCGTCACCTTCTCGCGCTTGGAATCCGTCACCAGGATGTTGACGGGCAGCGTGATGTTGCCGGGGCGGCCGCGCGGCCCCAGCAGCACGCGGCCCGAGAAGCCGTAGCGCACGGTGACGCGGCCCGGCTCGAGCTGGCACTCGCGTGCGGTCTTGGTGATCTCGCCGCGGTGCATGATCGCGAGGCCGTCGCCGGCGCGCCCGTCCTCGTAGATCGTCAGGTTGCTGCCGCGCGGGGAGATGCTCAAGCGCGGACATCCCGCGGCAACCTCGCCGATGGGACCGGCGGCGACCGGCGTGTCGCTGCTCTTGGCGGCCGATAGGAGCTGCTCCTCGTTGACGGCGGGAGGCGGGGCCGGCGTCGAGGAGGAGCTGCCGAAAATGCTGGACCCTAGGCCCGAAGTGATGGAGGAAAGCCCGCAGCCGCCGGCCGTTAAGGCTAGTATTGCGCACAGGCAGATACGGGCGCCGGCTCGCGCAGCCATCTTAGCGGATTGCGTCATAGCGCCCCGGCCAAGCCCCTCGACGGCCTCGTACGCGTCCTTGTGGACCAACCCCCTAGGCCGTGGGCGGAGGCTTCCTGTATTGTCGCGCGTCAAAACTAGCACCCCAAATGAGCTCCAGCCAGGCTCTACGCGCCTAAGGCGCACAGACGCCGAGAAACACGGTGATCGATGCCCGCTTCCCCCCTACCCCAGCCGCAGCGCCGGCCCTTGACCTTATTTCTCGCGGCTCCGCGCGGGTTCTGTGCCGGCGTCGATCGGGCCGTCCAGATCGTCGAGCTGGCGCTCGAGAAATACGGGGCACCGGTCTATGTACGCCACGAGATCGTGCATAACCGCTTTGTCGTTGATTCCCTGAAGGCCAAAGGTGCCGTTTTTGTGGAGGAGCTTGAGGATATACCAGAGACCGGCCAACCCGTGATCTTTTCGGCACACGGTGTCGCCAAGGCGATCCCCGCCGCCGCCCGTGCCCGTAATCTGCTCGTCCTCGATGCCACCTGCCCGCTCGTTTACAAGGTGCACGTCGAGGCCGCGCGCCACCACGCCGAGGGGCTGGAAATCCTGTTGATCGGTCATGCCGGCCATCCCGAGGTGGTGGGCACCATGGGGCAACTGCCCCCGGGCGCGGTGCGGCTGATCGAGACGGTCGCCGAGGCGCGCACCTTCACCCCACGCGATCCCCACAAGCTCGCCTTCGTGACCCAGACCACGCTCTCGGTCGATGACACGGCCGAGATCGTTGCTGCCCTGCGGACGCGATTCCCCGATATCGCCGGGCCGGCCAAAGAGGACATCTGCTACGCCACGACCAACCGGCAAGCCGCCGTCAAGGCGATCGCCTCGAAGATCGACTGCCTCTACGTCGTCGGCAGCCCGCAAAGCTCCAACTCGCTGCGCCTCGTCGAGGTGGCAAAACGGTCGGGCTGCGCCGATTCGCGCCTGATCCAGCGAGCGGCCGACATCCCCTGGGACGAGCTTGCCGGCCGCTCGCGCATCGGCGTGACAGCCGGGGCCTCTGCGCCCGAAGCGCTCGTCCAGGAAGTCGTCGACGCCTTCCGCGCGCGCTTCGAGGTGAGGCTCGAGACGGTGACGACGGCACGCGAGGACATATCCTTCAACGTGCCACGCGGGCTGCGTGCGACCTCTCCTGCCTGACGCCTGCCGCCGGAAAGGCTGACCTTCCATGGCCGTCTATACCGAAGTCAGCGACGAGGAGCTTGCGGCCTTCATCGCCAGCTATGAGCTCGGCGAGCTGTTGTCTTTCAAGGGCATCGCCGAGGGGGTGGAGAACACCAACTACATCGTGCACACCTCGCGCGGGCCGTTCATCCTGACGCTCTATGAGCGCCGCACCGCGCGCGAGGACCTGCCCTTCTTCCTCGGCCTCATGGAGCACCTCGCCGCGCGCGGCGTCTCCTGCCCCACGCCCGTGCGCGACAACGAGGGACGCAATCTGAAAGAGCTCGCCGGGCGTCCCGCTGCCCTCGTCACCTTCCTGGAGGGGTTCTGGGTGCGCCGGCCCGCGACCGTCCACTGCGCGGCCGTAGGGCGAGCGCTGGCGGAGCTGCACATGGGGGCGCAAGGGTTTGCGCTGAAGCGCGCCAACGCCCTCGGGCTTGCGGGCTGGCGGCCGCTATACGAGCGCTTCGCCGACCGGGCGGACGAGATTGCGCCCGATCTCGGGCCCCTCATCGGAAGCGAGCTCCGCAGCCTCGAGGCTCACTGGCCCAAGGGGCTCCCCACCGGCGTCATCCACGCCGATCTCTTTCCCGACAATGTCTTTTTCCTCGGCGACCGTCTGTCGGGCCTTATCGATTTCTACTTCGCGTGCAACGACGCGCTCGCCTACGACATCGCCGTGTGTCTCAACGCCTGGTGCTTCGAGAAGGACCTGTCGTTCAACATCACCAAGGGCCGCGCGCTATTGCGCGGCTACGAGGAGCTGCGCCCGCTCACCCCGGCTGAGCGCGAGGCGATGCCGCAGCTGGCGCGTGGCGCCGCTCTGCGCTTTCTGCTGACCCGCGCCTACGACTGGCTCAACACGCCGAGGGACGCGCTCGTCAGCCCCAAGAACCCGCTCGAGTACGTGCGCCGCCTGCGCTTTCACCAGGGCGTGCGCTCGATTGCCGACTACGGCCTGGAGGAAGCCGTGCGATGAGCGCGCGCAAGCCGGTGGTCATCTACACCGACGGGGCCTGCTCGGGGAATCCTGGTCCCGGCGGTTGGGCCGCGATCCTCGCCTGGGGCGATCGCTGCAAAGAGATTTCCGGGGGCGAGGCGCTCACTACCAACAACCGCATGGAGCTGATGGCGGCGATCTCCGCGCTCGAGGCCTTGAAGCGCCCGAGCCGGGTCGAGCTGCATACCGACAGCGCCTACCTCAAAGACGGCATCACGCGCTGGATCCACGGCTGGAAAAAGAACGGCTGGCGCACGGCGGACAAGAAGCCCGTGAAGAACGAGGAGTTGTGGCGGCGGCTCGATGAGGCGCAGCACATCCACGATATCGACTGGCATTGGGTCAAAGGGCACGCGGGCCACGCCGAGAACGAGCGCGCCGATGAGCTCGCGCGGGAAGCGATGGCGGCGTTCAAGCCGCGCCGCGAGAAAGCCGAGCCGTCAACCGAGTGAGCCGCACGCTAGCCGAGCATCGAGCAGAGCGTGGCGGCGCTCGACTTGTCGTGCTGGGGTGGCGCATCCTCCACGTTGAGCACCTTCACCACGCCGTCGTCGACCATCATGGCATAGCGCTTCGAGCGCAGACCGAGCCCGAAGCCGGACAGGTCGATGTCGAGCCCGAGCTTCTTGGCGAACTCGCCGTTGCCGTCGGCAAGCATGAGAATCTTGCCCTTGGCGCCTGTCGCCTTGGCGAACTCCTCCAGCACGAACACGTCGTTGACGGCAGTGCAGGCGATCGTATCGACGCCCTTGCGCTTCAGCTCGTCGACGCGCGCGACGAATCCCGGCACGTGCTGCTGCTGGCAGGTCGGCGTGAAGGCGCCCGGGACTGCGAACAGCGCGACCTTCTTGCCCTTGAACACCTCCGCCGCTGTCGTCTTGGCGGGGCCGCTGGCGCCCATGATCATGAACGTTGTCTCGGGAAGCTTGTCACCGACCTTGATCGTCATTGGACGCCCTCTTTGGCTTGGGGTTCAGTTCGTTCAATCGACGGAGAATGTCATCTCCGATTGACCACTGTCGGACACGAGCGTCGCCGTGAGCTTCTGCCCCTTCAAGGCTTGCAGGTCGACGTCCTGGGACAGATCGACCTGAAAGGTGAGGTGTCCCGAGCCGTCGTCGGCCGTCTTCTTCGGCAGCGGCACGAACAGGCCGCCGGGAGCCTCGAGGAAAAGGTCAGCGTGCTCAGACCCCGAAGGGAACTGCGCTTCCAGCACGATGTTGGGCTTGGCACCGCTAAGCTCGGAGGCGACGTGCTTCAGGACGGGATCGCCCGGACGGCGCTTACTCTCGGAAGCCGGCACCAGCTTCAGCGCAGCCGCGAGCTCATCGGGAACGTCGCTCCCTTGCGCGGGCGCCACCGCCAGCGACAGCGCCGCTTCGGCCGGAATGCAGATCTCCTTGCAGATGCCGTACTCGAGCGACAGCCGCAGAGTGATTGGCTTGGCCGGGTCCTTGGCCGTCAAGCGCACGGGAAAGACCACGGTGCCCTTGTAGCCAACCGTGTCTCCAGCGCGGTCGCTGAAGCGCTTCGGCGCCGGATAGAGCACGGTTGCTTCCGCGAGGTTCTCCGACTGCGACCAGTCGAAGGACGGCGGCACGCCGCCGGCATCGCCCGGCGTGCGCCAGTACGTCTTCCAGCCCTCGGGCAGCTGCACCTCGACTCCGGCCATGCCGTTGCCTGCGATCAGGCGAGCGCGCGAGCTGTGGCCCACGACCCAATCGGAGGAGATGCCTGTAGCCGCTTCGGCGACCACGAGCGGGACGAACAGGCCCCAAAGCAGGCCCAATCCCGCGAGATGAATGCGCTTCATGATCTTACTTATCTGGCGATGCCGCCCCAGCTTCGGCAAGCGTTGTAGCGTCTCATGACCCGCCGGCAAATCACGACTTGATGAAAAATTGCCTACATTGGCAGCAGCCTGTCGGGCCCTTGTGCGGTGCCGCAGCTCCCTGCCACAAATGGCCGCTTCACATGCTGCCACGCGACGCGATAATCTTGCCCCATGACGATGCCTCGCTCACCGCGCCGCCCGAGTAAGCAAGGATACCTCGACGGCCAGCTCCTCCTCGCCATGCCGGTCATGTCGGACCCGCGGTTTGCACGCTCCGTGATCTACATCTGCGCGCATTCCGAGGACGGGGCGATGGGACTCGTCATCAATCAGCGCGCCTCGCACATCTCCTTCCCCGATCTGTTGAGCAAGCTCAACATCGTGCCCTCGACAGCGGAAGGCATATCGGAGGGCGTGCGCGGCATGTCGATCCACGTCGGCGGCCCGGTCGAAACGGGGCGCGGCTTCGTGCTGCACAGTTCCGACTACTTCGTCAACGACTCGACGCTGCCGATCGAGGACGGCGTATGTCTGACGGCGACCATCGACATCTTGAAAGCGATCGCCGCCGGCAATGGTCCCAACCGCGCGATACTGGCGCTCGGCTACGCCGGCTGGTCGCCGGGCCAACTCGAGAGCGAGATCCAGGCCAACGGCTGGCTCAACTGCCCAGCGGACCCCGATCTGATCTTCAACACCGATCTTGAATCGAAATATGCCCGCGCGCTGGCGAAGATCGGCATCGATCCCTCGCATCTGGTGAGCGACGCCGGGCACGCCTGAGCATGCGGCTCGCAGCCGCGACCCCCCAACGAGAGAATGAAAGATAGGCGCTAGGCGTCGCGCCGGGGTGGCCCCGCAGGCGCTCCGGCGCCTTCCTGCTCGAGCTGCCGCGTCTCCTTGGCACTACCGTCGGCGGAAGGCTGCGGCGGCCAGGGCACGCCCGCGAGCCTGGCAAGACTCTGCGCCATCGCCGGCGGCAAGCCGGAGAAATCCGGGGTCGGCCGCTTCGGCGCGGGCCGGCCTGCCGATCCGAGCCGCGGCGCCGCGCGCCGAGGCGCAGCCGGAGCGCGGGGAGCCGGGGGCGGCGCAGGCGGCGCGGCCTCCTCGGGAAGGGCGGCGGCAAGGCGCTGGTGGAATGGCACTTCCGGTTCCGCGGACCCTGGCGGCGACTGCGGCGCATCGCGCTCGGCACGCCGCAGGGCATCGGCGAGGGCGCCCATATCCGGCACCTCGTCCGGCGGTGGAGAAGGCGCGGGAGCCCCGCTGGCGCCGTCCGCCATCCCCGGCGGCATGGGCGCGTTTTGTGCCGCAAAGTCGATGTGCGCCGGCTCCGCCGGTGCCACCTCGTGCGGCGCGGTAACGAAATCGCTGTCGGCTTCGCCACCGCTCGCCTGTTCCATTGGGACATCGTGCCCCGGGGTCGGCGCAAAGGGCGGCCCGGCTTCGAAAGAAAGTGCGGGCGAAGCCATGGGAGCCGGCGGCAATCCGCCGTCACCTATCGTCTGCAGGGGCGGCATCGACTGCAGCGCTGCCGCGAACGGCATCGGCGCGTGCGCCATGAACGGCGCTGGCGAGGCGCCCGGCGGAATGAGGCCGCTGCCCATCACCTCGTGCGGAGGCGGGAAGCCGGGAGGACCGTCCGGCGTAAAGTCCGCGCCGGGAATCGGAGGCGGCAGGGCGCCATTCTGATGCGCGGGCGGTAGCGCACCGTTCTGGGGCAAAGGCGGCATCGGCGGCGGTAGCGCCGCGAGGTTTGCGGGCCGCGAGCGCGCGCGCACGATCCTATTGGGGAGCGCGTTGCCGGTGCCGACGGGTGGTGGAACGCTGCCGTTTGCGTTCGCGCCGGCTCTGGCTGCGGGGCCACGCTTGGCCACCCGCTTGCGGGCTTGCTGCTGCTCGCCCGGCGCGCCTTTCGCCTTGGCGCGGAAGAACCCGCGCGGCCGCAGCTTGTTCTCGGCCTTGCGCACCATCTTCAAGAGCTGGAGCACGTCGCGGTCCGACATCGGCTCGCCATAGTAGAAGCCCTGCGCATACTGGCAGCCGATGGAGCGCAAGTAGCCGGCGTCCTCCGGCGTCTCCACGCCTTCGGCAACGACCTTCTTGCCGAGCTCGTGCGCGAGCGCGACGATCGAGCGGACGATAGCCGAGCCGGCGCCGTTGTTGGCGCCGCTCGACTGTACCAGCGCCTTGTCGATCTTGATGGTGTCGAACGGGAACCGCTGCAGGTAGGCGAGCGAGGAGTACCCGGTGCCAAAGTCGTCGATCGCAAGCTCCGCGCCGGCCCCCCGCAGCCATTCCAGGATCTCGGTCGCCTGCTCGGGGTTCTCCATCATCAGGCTTTCCGTGATCTCGAGCCGCAGCGAGCCCTTGGGCACGATGTTGCGCCCGAGGATGTGGCGGATCTCCTGGATCAGGTTCTGGCGAAAGATCTGCCGGCTCGAGACGTTGACGGAAACGAATAGGGGAGCCTCGTCGCGGGGAAGCTCGCGCTGCCAGCGCGCGGCTTCCTGGGCGGCACGCAAGAGGACGTAGGACCCAAGCCTGACGATCAGGTCGCTCTCCTCCGCCACGGGCACGAAGTCGACGGGGTTCATCAAGCCGCGCTTGGGGTGCTCCCAGCGCACCAACGCCTCGAAGCCCGCAAGCTCCTCCGTCGGCAGGTAGATGATCGGCTGGTAGAGGACCCGGATCTGGTTCTTGTCCAAGGCCTTGCGCAAATCGCTCTCGATCGCGACGCGGTCGTCGCGGTCGGCGCGCATCTCGGGGCGGAAGATCTCCACGCGGTCGGAGCCGCCGCGCTTGGCGCGGTACATGGCGATCTCGGCCTCCTTGTAGAGGTCGAGGTGGCTGCCCTCGCCGCCGTCGTAGACGGCGATGCCGAGCGAGCCCGTGAGCACGATCTCCTGGCCGGCGATCTTGATCGGCGCACGCAGGGAGCGGCGCACGCGCTCGGCGAGCGCGGCAAGATCCTGCGGCGCATGCTCGGCTACGAGCACGATCGCAAACCGGTCGCCGGCGACGCGGGCAAGCGTGTCCTGCGGGCCGAGATGGCTCTGCAGGCGGCGCGCGACCGTCAACAGCAGGCTGTCGCCCACGACGAGGCCAAAGGAGACGTTCACGCTCTTGAACTTGTCGATGTCGATGCAGAACACGCTCGGGCGAACGCCGTCCTTCGACTTGGCGCGCATCACCGCCACGCTCAGGCGGTCGAGCATGAGCTCGCGGTTGGGCAGCCCGGTAAGGCTGTCGTGCACGGCATCGTGCAGCAGGCGCTCGTGCGCTCGCTTGGCGTCCGTCACGTCGCGGATGAGGCCCACGCAGCGCAACGCCCGCATGTCCTGGTTCGGCACGCTCGAGGCCTCGAGCTCGAACCAGCGGTAGGTATTGTCCGCGTGCCGCATGCGGAAGTCGGTGCGGATCTTGGCCCAGGTGCGCTCCTGCATGGACCACAGCATTAGCCGGAAGCGGTCGCGGTCCGCCGGGTGCAGGTGCTTGATGAAATCGTCGACCTTGGTCGAAAGCTCGCCGGGCCCGAGACCAAGGGAGGCCTCGATCAGCGGGCTGACCTTGATCTCGTCGCGGCGCGCATTCCACTCCCACACCGCCGAGCCGGCGCCGTCGACGGCTAGCGCACGCAACTGCAATTCGCCCGGCGCCGTGCCGTAGAGCGGCTCGCGCGAGCGGAATGCGAATTGCGTGACCGTGAAGCCGATGAGCACGAGGATGAGAACGAGCCCGGCGACGAGGCTCGAGACGACGACGTCGCCGGCAAGGCGCCCGGTGAGCGTCATCGCGGTGGCGAAGATCCAGATGAGGAACAGGATCCAGGTGGGGATGAGCGACAGCGCACGGTCCTGACCGCGCAGAGCCAAGAACAGCGTGAACGCGCCGCCGACCGCACCGATCACCAGGAACGAGGTGCGGGCGAACGTGGAGGCGAGCCGCGGATCGATCACGGCGACGGCGACAAGGGTCAGCTGCGCGATGATCCACACCGTGAACAGCATGCGTATGAGGCCGTGCCAAAACGCGATGCGCAGGAACACGGATAGGAAGATGACGAGGCTCGCGGCGACCGCCGATTCACCCGCCGCGCGGTAGACGGCGTTATCCTCGGGGCGCAGCTGGAACAGCTTGTGGAAGAAGCCGAAGTCGACGCACAGATACGCGAGCACGCACCAGGCGACGAGCGCTGCGGAGGGGAAGATCGCCTTGTGGTTGGCGGCAAAGATGGCGGTCAGGAAGATGGCGAGCAGGCCGGTCAGCCCCAACAGGATGCCGTTGAACAGCAACCGGTCGCGGGATTTCAGCTCGTAATCGAGCGGCTTCCAGAGATAGATGCGCGCGAAGCGGTCGGACGACAGCTCGGCGACGTAGGTGATCGTGCGCCCGGGCTCGAGCGTGATGCGAAAGATGTCGGCGCGGTCGCTCTTGATGCGGTCCGGCACGAAGTCCATCGACGGCGTGACTGCCTCGATGCGCTGCGCGTCGAGGTCGGGCCACACCGCGCCCGAGCCGATGACGTTGTAGCGCTCGGCCGTTAGCCAGCGCTCGATCGGCTTGTCGGTAGGGTTCGTCAGCGCGAACACCAGCCAGTTGGGGTTGGTGCCCGGCGTCTTGGCGTTCACCGAGATGCGCCCTTTCATGCCATCGGCGCCGGGTGCCGTCTCCACCTGCAGGCTGTCGCCGCGCCCGTCGTAGAACTCGCCGAGCGTCGTGATCTCGATACGATCCTGGTCGGGGTCGACGAGGATAGGCTTCAAAGCCAGCGCAGGCGCGGGTAGCGCTACGAGCCCGAGGAGGAGCGCGAGCAGGGCAACGCACAGGCCGCCGGAAACCCCGGCGCGGCTCCATAGGTATCCTGCCTGATCGCGCCAGGTTCTCATGCGGGGGGCGCCTCCGTGACGCGGGGCGCGCGCGAGAACTCCTCCGACAGGAGGCCGTGCAGCACGTGGTCCTCCCACGTGCCGTTGATCTTTAAGAGCCGCCGGGCGAGCCCCTCGGCACGGAAGCCATTGCGCTCCAGCACGCGGATGGAGGCCGCATTCGACGGCATGGTCGCAGCCTCGAGCCGGTGCAAGTGCAGGTCCTCGAACGCAAACGCGGCGACGGCGGCGACTGCCTGCGTCATGTAGCCCTGCTTCAAGAATGGCAACCCGAGCCAATAGCCGAGCACGGCGGCTTGCGTCACTCCGCGCCGCACGTTGGAGAGGGTGAGGCCGCCGAGCAGCTTGTCGTCGGTGTCGCGGAAGATCAGGAACGCGTAGCCTTGGTCCTCGCGCGCTTCGCGCTGGTAGTGGCGGACGCGGCGGCGGAACGAGCTGCGGGAGAGCTCGTCGCGTTGCCAGACGGGCTCCCAGGGGGTGAGGTGCTCGCGGCTGCGCGCCCTCAGCTCGGCCCACGGTGCATAGTCGCTCATCAACGGCAGGCGCAGCCACACGCCGCGCCCGCGCACGATGCCGACGGCGTCCTGCGTGATGCTCGACCTCAAGAACACCATGCGCCGCTCCCTTCAAGGGCTAGTGGTGCGCCATGCTCTCGGCCTGACGCGCGTACTTGAGTGATTTCTTGCCGCTACCGACGACCACGATCGAGGGCGGGCTTGCGAAAAGCTTCGCCGCGAAATCACGCACGCGCTCGGGCGTCACGTCGTCGACCGCGGCAATGAGCTCGTCCGCCGGTACGACGCGGCCGTGGCTCAAGAGCTGGCGCGCCATCTGCTCGGCGCGTGCGGACGAGCTTTCCAACCCCATGAGCAGGCCGGCCTTGAGTTGCGCCTTGGAGCGCGCCAGCTCCGGCGCGCTCGGCGCCGCCTCTGCCGCGCGCTTCAGCTCGGCTCCCACGACGTCGATGAGCTTGCCCATCAGTTGCGCTCCCGTGGCCGCATGCAGTCCAAAGAGCCCGGCGTCCTTGAGGCCCCAGGCGGTCGAATAGATCGCGTAACAAAGCCCGCGCTTCTCGCGGACCTCCTGGAACAGGCGGGAAGACATTCCACCCCCGAACAGCCCCGAGAACACCTGCGCGGTGTAGAACTCCCGCTCGCGGTAGGAGGGAGCGGGAAAACCGATCAAGAGATGGCTCTGCTCGAAAGGCTTCTCCGAAACGCGTGTTCCCCCTACGTACGCCGCCGCTTGCTCCCGCGCGGCTCGCCCGCTGCCAGTGAGCCCGCCGAATAGGGCTTCAGCGTGGCGGAGAATGCTCGCGTGGTGCACAGCACCCGCGGCGGAAAGCACCATGTTTTCAGGACGATAGCGGCGGCGCAGGAAGCCCCTGAGATCGGCCGCGGTGAAGCGTTTGACGCTCTCGGGCGTGCCGAGAATCGCCCTGCCCAAGGGTTGGCTCGGAAAAGCGGCGTCGTGCAGGAGGTCGTAGGCCACATCATCGGGGCTGTCCCGCGTCGCCGCGATCTCCTGCAGGATCACCTGCCGCTCGCCCTCGAGCTCGGGGGCGCCGAAGGCAGCCTTCTGCAGGATGTCGGCGATCAGCCCGAGCGCGACGCCCTCGTCCCCCTTCAGCACGCGCGCAAAATAAGCGGTGGTCTCGAGGCTTGTTGCGGCATTGAGCTCGCCGCCCACCTCCTCGATCTCCTCGGCGATCTGCTGGGCGGTACGCTGCTTCGTCCCCTTGAAGGCCATGTGCTCGAGGAAGTGCGAGATGCCGTGCTCGCGCTCGCGCTCGTGGCGCGCGCCGGCGCCCACCCACAGCCCGAGCGACACAGTCTCGAGATGCGGCATCGTCTGCGTGACGACGCGCAGGCCGTTCGCCAGCGTCGAGATGGTGGGCGTCATGCGGTGCCCTCGCTGGTGGCGCGCGTGACATCCTCGACGAGGCGCTCGGCCGCTGCGAGATCGTTGTCGATGATCGCAAAGCGCTCGTGCGCGGTGAGCAGGCCCGACAAACGCTCGGGCAGCGCGGGCCGCTTTCCCGTGATCGCGGCAATCGCATCGGGGAACTTGGCCGGATGCGCGGTCGAGAGCACGACTTGCGGGGTGCCGGCGCCGGTGCCCAGCGCGCGCTCGGCCGCGACCACACCGCAGGCGGTGTGCGGATCCATGAGGTAGCCGCTCTCGTCCCTGAGGCGCCCGATGGCGTCCGCCACGTCCTTCTCGCTCGCCGCCACCGCGGCGAAATCCCGGTGCATCTTGGCTTTGAGCGGCCCCAGATCGAAGCGGCCTTCCTGGCGCAAGGCCCCCATCTTGGCGCGGATGAGAGCGGCTTCGCGGTCAGAGGCCTCGAACAAATAGCGCTCGAAATTGGAGGAGACTTGGATGTCCATCGAGGGCGAGGTGGTGGCCACGACCTCGCGCATCTCGTAGGCGCCGGAAGAAAGCGTGCGCGGCAGGATGTCGTTGACGTTCGAGGCAATGACAAGCTTGTCGACCGGCAGGCCCATGCGCTTGGCCGCATAGCCGGCGAAAATGTCGCCGAAGTTGCCGGTCGGCACGGCGAAGGAAACGGCGCGGTGCGGCGCGCCGAGCGCGGCCGCCGCGGCGAAGTAGTAGGTGATCTGACCGGCGATGCGCGCCCAGTTGATGGAGTTGACGCCCGACAGTGCCGTGCGGTCGCGGAAGGCATGGTCGTTGAACATGCCTTTGACCAGCGCCTGACAGTCATCGAAGGTGCCGCGCACGGCGACCGCGTGCACGTTGCCTTCCGTCGGCGTCGTCATCATGCGCCGCTGCACGTCGGAGACGCGGCCCTCGGGAAAGAAGATCACCACGTCGACGCGTTCCGACCCGCGAAAGGCCTCGATGGCCGCGCCGCCGGTATCGCCCGAGGTGGCGCCGACGATGGTTGCGCGGCGGCGGCGCTTTTGCAGTACGCGGTCCATGAGACGCGCCAAGAGCTGCATGGCCACGTCCTTGAAGGCGAGCGTGGGACCGTGGAAGAGCTCGAGCACGAAGCGGTTGGGCGCAATCTGCACGAGCGGCGTGACGGCCGCGTGCCCAAAGCGGGCGTAGGCCTCCTCGGTCATGCGGTGCAGCTCGTCGCGCGAGAGCGCATCGCCGACGAACGGGTGGATGACCTCGACCGCCACCTCCGCGAAGGGCCGGCCGGCGAGCGCCGCGATGGCGTCGGGCTTGAGCTTGGGCCAAGTCTCCGGAACGTAGAGGCCACCGTCGCGCGCGAGGCCCGCCAGCAGCACGTCGTCGAAGCCGAGTGTCGGGGCTTCGCCTCTGGTCGAGATGTAATCCACGTGCCGCGTGTCTCTTGCCGATTGTGGGCGTGCTGCAGAGCACCCTAGAGGGCCGGGGGGGCCCGAACAAGCGAACACGGGCCTCAGGGGCGAGCCACGCACAGATGCGTTAACCGGCGGGATTCCGGGTAGAATTTGCCGCCCTCAGGCGCGCGGCAGGCGCCAGCGCGTGACAGCGAACGCTCCGAAAACGCCGACGAGCGCCGCGGCAAGCCCGTACCAGGTCAGCGCGTACTCCAAGTGACGGTTGGGCGGCTCGAGCCGCGTGGTGCCACCCTTGGGCCAGCCGCCGGGGGAACGAGGCTCGAGCTCGGCGTCGATCACGAAGGGGACGACGCGCGCCTTGTCACCAGGGACGGCCGCCGCGGCCATGGCGGGGAGGTCGCGCCAGTACCAGACGTTCTTTGCCGTGTCATTGGCGGGCGTGAAGGTGCCGGCCGTCTCCGGCTTGCGGGCGAGCCCGACAATCTCAACCTCTCCCGCCAGCTGGCCCTCCTTGCGCTTGGCAGGGTCCTTGAGCTCGTCCGGCACAAAGCCGCGGTTGACGAACACGATGCCGCCGTCCGCAAGCCGCAGCGGCGTGAGGATGTGCCAGCCGGGCCCGGCCTGCTCGTCAAAGGCGTAGAAGTCGAGCTCGCGGTCGTTGAGGTAAGTGCCCTTGGCCCAGACGCGCAAATACTCGATGTCGCCTGCGCGGCGCTCGGCCTCGGCGAGCAGGACCGGCTCGGCGTGCGTGCGCTCGGCGATGGCCGCGATCAGGCCCTCTTTCCATGTGAGCCGGCGCATCTGCCAGTTGCCGAGCGCGATAAGGAACGCGACGCCGATCACGGTCATCACGGCGGGCCACAACAGACCCTTGGATCTGAGTTCGCTCAGCATCTCTTTGGCCGTGGCATCGCTCGTCAGTCTTGGGCGAGGCGCCCTTCCTCGGCCTTGTGCCTGTACTGCAGCGCGATGAGCCCCGCCTTCAAGACGCGCAGGATCACGAGCGCGATCAATGGGGTCAACGCGCCCCACAGCACCACGTGCACCCATACCGGCGGCTCGTAGGTGAACTCAACGTAGAGCGCGAGCCCGAGCACGAGAAAGCCAAGGATGAAGATCGCAAACACGGCGGGGCCGTCGCCGGTGTCGATGAAGCGATAGCTCATGCCGCAATTGTCGCAGCCGTCCCGCAGCTCCAGCACGTTGCGGAAGAGCGGCCCGCGGGCGCAGCGCGGGCAGCGCGCCAGGAGCCATGCGCGCAGCAACGAGGCTTTGGGCTCAGCAGCCAATGGAACTCCCATCGAAAGATCGCAGCGCAACCGCGCTGCCCATGCCTTAGCACATGCGCGGCGGCGGGACACAGCGGCATGCTGGCAAGGGAGGGGACAAACGAAGAGCGGGGCGTTGGGGCGCCCCGCTCTCCCAATAGCCGCGCAGTGCCTTAGGCGCCGTGGGCGCCCGGGTTGGGGCCGGCACCCCAGACGTAGATGCAGGCAAACAGGAACAGCCAGACCACGTCGACGAAGTGCCAGTACCAGGCCGCCGCCTCGAAGCCGAAGTGGGCCTTGGGCGTGAAGGCACCGCCAATCGCGCGGATGAGGCACACGAGCAGGAAGATCGAGCCGATGATCACGTGCGCGCCATGGAAGCCTGTCGCCATGAAGAACGTCGAGCCGTAGATGTGGCCGGCGTAGCTGAAGGCGGCGTGCGCGTACTCGTAGGCCTGGAAGCCGGTGAAGGTCATGCCCAGGAGAACGGTCACGATGAGGCCGAGCACGAGACCGCGGCGGTTGTCGTGCAGGAGCGCGTGGTGCGCCCACGTCACCGTCACGCCCGAGCTCAATAGGATCAGGGTGTTGAGCAGCGGGATGTGCCAGGGGTCGAAGGTGTGCTCGAAGATGCCGGGCGTCGGCGCGCCGCTCGCCGGGATGGTGACGCCGGTGCCGTCGACGGGCTGCGGCGGCCAGTGCCCGCCCGTGAGCTGGTCGCGCGCGACCATGCCCACGACATCGTTCGTGTTCAAGAGGTCGTGCACGCCGGCGGGAAACAGCGCCGCGTCGAAATAGGCCCAGAACCAGGCGACGAAGAACATCACCTCGGAGGCGATGAACAGGATCATGCCGTAGCGGAAGTGGAGCTGCACGACTGGAGTGTGGTCCCCGTGCGTTCCCTCACGGATGACATCGCGCCACCACAGGAAGGCGGTCGTCACTAGCCCAGCGGCGCCGACGATGAACACCCACGGCCCGTGCGCGCCGAAGAGACCCGCGCCGCCGCTCATGGAGCGCATCCAGATGATCAGTCCCACGGCTACGAACAGCACCGATATCGACGCCGTCAGCGGCCATGGGCTCGGATTTACGAGGTGATAGTCGTGGTGCTTAGCGTGCGTCGCGGCCATTTCCTTAGTCTCCCGAAGTCCCCGTTAGTGTTGTTTCTCGCTCAACCTTTCATGACGCCGCTTCTCGCGGCGGCTTCCGGCGGCTCACCCGCCGGCTCGTATCGTTTCACCCAACGCCGTCTTCCCGGTCTTCTCCTTCGGCTTCTGCGCCGGATAGAACGTGTAGGACAGCGTCAGCTCGGAAAATTCCTTGGTGTCCTCGTCCTCGACGAAGCTCGGATCGACGTAGAACGAGACCGCCATATCCTTCGACTCGCCCGGCTCGAGCCGCTGCTCGGTGAAGCAGAAGCACTGCACCTTGTTGAAATGCAGCCCCACGGCCTCGGGCGCCACGTTGAATATGGCTGTTCCCGTCACCGGCTGGTTGGAGGTGTTGGTGGCCCGGTAGAAGGCGAGCGTGTTCTCGCCTACCTTGATGTCGAGCTTCCTCTGCAGCGGCTCGAAGCGCCACGGCAGGTCGGGCGAGACGTTGGCATCGAAGCGCACGGTGAGCGTGCGGTCGAGCACGGTATCCGACGGCTTTGCCGCGCGCTGCGTGGTGCCTTGGTATCCGGTCACCTGGCAGTAGAGGCGATAGAGCGGCACCGCGGCGTAGGACAGGCCGGCCATGGCGGCCACCATGGCGATGCAGGAAACGACGACGACGCCATGGCGCCGCTGCGCTTCCATCCTCTCCTCGCCGTTGCCGTTCTCTGCCGTCACTGCCTAAACTCCCGATGAGCTTCACATCGGCCGGTTGAAGACGTTGCCGCCCATACGCACGATGGTCGCGATGTAGAACAAGGCCACCAGCGCACCGAGCGCCAGCGCGATGGCGATCGAACGCATCCGCTGCCGCTTCTGGCGCTGCCGCTCCTCGTCCATTTCGCTGTTCATGACGAGCGTCACCGTGTCGACCTCAAGCGAGCCACTGCATCGCCACGTGCTCGGCGAGCATCGCGGCGAAGAGCAGGAAGAGATAAAGGATCGAGAAGCCGAACAGGTTGCGCGCCGCGGTGTCCGCCTCGCGTCCTTGCGTGATCTTGCGCACGCGCCAAGCGAGATAAAGGAACGTGGCGCCGAGCCCGGCCGCAGCGGCGAGGTAAGCCGGACCGGCGAGGCCGATGAACCCCGGCACCAGGGCCAGCGGCACGAGAATAAGCGAGTAGAGCCAGATCTGGCGCCGCGTCTCCGTCGGGCCGGCGACCACGGGAAGCATGGGCACGCCGACGCGCTCGTAGTCGCGGCAGCGGTAAAGCGCGAGCGCCCAAAAGTGCGGGGGCGTCCACATGAAGATGATGAGGAACAGCAGCAGGCTCTCGAAGCTCACCGAGCCCGTCACCGCGGCCCAGCCGATCATCGGCGGAAAGGCGCCGGCGGCACCTCCGATGACGATGTTCTGCGGCGTGCGCCGCTTGAGCCACATCGTGTAGACGAAGAGGTAGAAGGCGATGGTGAAGGCAAGCAGCGCGCCCGCCGTCCAGTTGACGAGCACCCCCAGCGTCAAGATGGAGAAGAGGGAGAGCACGGCGCCGAAGCTCAGCGCCTCGTCGCGCGTGAGCCGGCCGCGCGGAATGGGCCGCGCCGCCGTGCGCGCCATGTGCGCGTCGATGTCGGCGTCGTACCACATGTTGAGTGCACCCGAGGCGCCCGCCCCGATGGTGATCGCGAGCAGCGCAATGACGGCGAGCACCGGGTGGATCGTGCCGGGCGCGACGACCATGCCGGTCAGCGCGGAGAACACGACGAGCGACATGACGCGCGGCTTCATCAGCTGCAGGAAATCGCCGACGCTCGACCCGGTCGTCGCCCCTATGCGGCCGATGTCGGTTTCTACGCCCGTCCCTTGCATCTCTCACCTGCGGCCCCGCGCGAGGGCCTAACCAGAACTTGCCGTTTCTATTGCAACGGGCGGAACCGAACCGCCCCGCCCGTCGCCCTTGTCGAACCTCGATGCCCGCACCCTCAGTGGTGGCCCGCCGCCTCGATGCGCGGCAGCGTCTCGTAAGAGTGGAAGGCGGGCGGCGAGGGCAGCGTCCACTCGAGCGTGGTTGCACCGACGCCCCACGGATTGGCGCCCGCGACCTGCTTCCGCGAGAAGGCGACGATCACCCCGAACAAGAACACGAGCGTACCGAACGAGGTGATATAGGCGCCGGCCGAGGAGATGCCGTTCCAGAACGCGAAGGCGTCCGGATAGTCCGCGTAGCGGCGCGGCATGCCCGAGAGGCCGAGGAAGTGCTGCGGGAAGAACAGCACGTTGGCGCCGATGAAGGTCAGCCAGAAGTGCAGCTTTCCGAGCGTCTCGTTGTACATGTAGCCGGTCATCTTCGGGAACCAGTAGTACCAGCCCGCGAAGATGGCGAAGACGGCGCCCAGCGACAGCACGTAGTGGAAGTGAGCGACCACGTAGTAGGTGTCGTGCAGCGCGCGATCGACGCCGGCATTGGCCAGCATCACGCCGGTGACGCCGCCGACGGTGAACAGGAAGATGAAGCCCAGCGCCCACAGCATCGGCACGCGGAAGCTGATCGACCCGCCCCACATGGTGGCGATCCACGAGAAGATCTTCACGCCCGTGGGCACCGCGATCACCATGGTGGCGAACACGAAGTAGGCCTGCGTATTCACGCTGATGCCGGCCGCGTACATGTGGTGCGCCCACACGATGAAGCCGACGAGCCCGATGGCGACCATGGCGTAGGCCATGCCGAGATAGCCGAACACCGGCTTCTTGGAGAAGGTCGACACCACGTGGCTGATCATGCCGAAGCCGGGCAG
>DATIZL010000111.1:0-6114 GCA_035517115.1 Hyphomicrobium sp. | reverse complement strand
ACTGTTTTCGAGCGTCGGCGACAAGGTGACGGCCAAGGGGGATTGCTCGGCGCGGTGGCGAGTGCGCTAGGCGATACTTCAGCTCTTGTGCTCGTCACGGTCAACGTCACCAGCATCCTCGTCGCTTTTCTTCTCGGCTATTTCGCGCACGACCCCGACCAGCATTTCGACAAGGCCTTTGAAAGGCAACGTGGCGCGCAGCGTGCGGTCGAGCGGCAAGACCGCCTCTACAACAGAAGGAAGGACCAGGCGCGCGAGCGAGCCCGCCTCGAACTGGACGACATCAACGGCAAATACACCGCCGCCAACGCGGCCATCGTGACACAGAAGACTGCCCGGCGGATGCCGCTCGATGATGCCGACAACTTTGCTCTGCCGGATCTCGATCGTTTGTTGGAGCGTGTACGCGCGCAGAGCGACTTCGGAGCCTCGGAGCTCACCGGCGAGGACCAGGCGGGTACCCGCGTTCCGTCGGAGGTGGACTCGCTGGTAAGAGCCGCAAGCAATATTACCCGCGTGACGGCACGGGACAGCAAATAGCGCCGATGTCTGCAACGAGGGCACCGAACCGGCTGTGGCTCTCCAAGAGCGCCGCGCTGCTCATCCTCTGCACGGCTGGTTCCGCTTTCGCGCAACCCAAGACGAACAAGGATTATTGCGACGCCGACGACGGGGCGAATCTGGTGTTCGCCATCGACACGACGACACCCTACGACGAGAAGGACAAAGACTTGCTCGTGCGCGCCGTCGCAGAGATCTTCGAGACGATGCATGGTGGCGACCGGATCGTGATCCGCACGATCAACGAGTCTTTTGCCACCAGCGAACGATTGATCGATCGATGCGTGCCCCGGTGCAAGGCCAAGAACATCTGGGATGATTTCTGGAAATGCAATCAAGGGCTCATCGTCAACGACACTAAAAAGGTCAAGCAGGAAGTCGTTCAGTCGTTGAAAGCCCGTCTGGCCAACTTCCAGGAGCAGCCGCGCTCCGACATCATCCGAACGCTCTCAACTCTATCGCGCGAGGAGATGCAGCGCGGGCGGCGTCGGGTTCTGTATGTGATCTCTGACCTAATCGAGAATTCGGACTACATTCCGGGCAAGGTCTTCTTCACCCTCGACACCCGCAAGCTGATGCAAAACGTCAAGAAGTATGGCCTCTTGTCGTCGCTCGCGGACGTAGACGTGCACGTATTTGGAGTCGGGCGTGACGGTACGCCGGCGCGAGCACCGTTGACCGTTCCCGCGCTGAAAAAGATCATGGATTTCTGGAACGCATACTTCAAAGCCTCCCAGGCGCGGTCAATTGAAATTAGCCCGGACATCGTCGCGCACCGTTAGCCAACGCGGCGAAATACTGCTCTGGCTCCGACGTCCCCGGACGTTCGTTCGATCAGGCCCCTGCAGGCTCCTGCCGAGCACGCAGCATCTTCACCAGCCGCCGCGTGCGCGCCCACGCGATCGTGTGCGCGATCCGCACCCCGAGCAGGCCGCCGGTGAAGTTCCTTCTCAGCACATAGTAGCGGAAGAAGAGGATCGGGTACTCGACGGGAAGGCGTAAGAGGATCTGCCAGCGCGGCTTTTTCAGCTCCTTCGCCTGCAGGTCGGTGTAGCTCTCGAGCTTTGTGCGCACGTGTGCGAGCGAGCGCCAGGAGTAATGCAAGGCGGCGCCGTCGAGCTGCCCTACCGGATAGCCGCCGGTGTCGACCGTGTCGTGCACGCGGCTCTGCCGGAAGCGCACGCGCCGGCGGTCGTAGAGGCGCACGTAGTTGTGGTAGTCGGCCCACAACCGCGGGCGCTCGCGGCCCGGGTACACCGTCACCTGGCGGAAGCGGTAGGCCGGCAGCAGGCCTTCGGGCGAGTGCATGAGCGCCGCAATTTCGCGTGCGAGCTCCGGCGTCACCACCTCGTCCGCGTCGAGGTTCAGGATCCAGTCGTGGCTCGCGCAGTCCTCGGCAAAGCGCTTCTGCGGGCCGTAGCCGTCCCAGGCATGAAAGAATACCTTCGCGCCAAGCGCCTGCGCCTTCGCTATCGTGTCGTCGGTCGAGCCGGAGTCCACGACCACGATCTCATCCACGATATCGCGCGCCGCGAGGATGCAGCGCTCGATGCGGTCGCCCTCGTTGTGGGCGATGATGCAGCAGGAGAGCGCCATCAGCCGAACAACCCCTTGACGCGCTCCCAACGCTTGGCGATCGAGCGCTTGAGCTTGGCGATCGGGGTCTTCGCGCGCTTGGGCTGAAACGGATCGTCCGCGTGCCGGTCCTCGCCTATGTGCTCGGCAAGGCTCGGAATCACCATGGCAATGCGCATGCCCTTGCCCTTGACGAACTGGCTCAAGCCTTCCTCGGTCGTGAAGGACGCGTAAGGGCCGATCTCCCGCCAGAGCGCGAGACGGCCCACCGACGGGTTGAACGAATAGGAGAACCATTTGGGGTGCGCGTCGAGGTCCCACACCCAGTAGTCGACGCCCTCCTGCGTCACCCTGCGCGCGCTGCGGGCAAAGCGGGCGTCGAAGCGGTAGCCGATGCAGACGACGGAAATATCGGGCCGGGCCTCGAGGAAGCGTACGACCTTGTCGAGGTCGATGCCGCCTTTAAACCTCCAGTCGTCCTCGAGATGCAACACGTAAGGCGTCTTGACCGAGGCATAGAGCCCGTCGATCGATCGCATCTGGCCGCATCTGGGGTCGTTCACGCGAATATCGACTAAGGGGGCCTTGGCGGCGAACCGGGCGGCGGCGTCCCAATCGCCGGCGTCATCGGCAACGAGGATGCGCTCAGGTTCGAAGTGCTCGAGGAACGAGGCGACGGTGTCCTCCAAGAGGTCGAAGCGGCCGCAGCTCGTCAGCACGACGGTGAGCTTGCCGGGATCGATTCTGTAGCGCGCGGCCATGGTTCCTCGGCGTTACGGGGAATTCCGGGACAGCCCCTAGCGGCCGAGCGCAAGAAGCGCAAGCACGGCGAGGCTCAACGCCCCGATCCACAGCGCAACACGGCCCCACCGCGTGCGCCGCGCCTCCTCGCGCGCGATGGCCCGCACCGTGTCCTCGTCGAGGCGGAAACCGCCTTTTGCCATCTCGTTCAGCGCCACAGCCGTCTGCTGGCCCTGCGTCAGCAGCGCCGGCAGGTTCGCCAAGACCTTGCCGATCTCGGAGGCGCCCTCGCCGGCCTCGCGCAGCCGGCCGATGGGGCCGAGATTGTCCTCGATCCACTGCCGCGCAATGGGCTCGGCCGCCGTCCACATGTTGAGCCCAGGGTCGAGACCGCGCGCCACCCCCTCGACGACGACCATCGTCTTCTGCAACAGGATCAGCTCCGGGCGCGTCTGCATGTCGAACACTTCCGTGTAGGCAAAGAGCTGGCCCAACAGGTCCGCCATGGAGATCTCTTCGGCCGTGCGCCCGTGGATCGGCTCGCCGATCGCGCGCAGGGCTTGCGCGAACACCTCCACCGGGTGGTGCGGGGGGACGTAGCCGGCCCAGAAATGCACCTCGGCCGCGCGCATGTAGTCGCGCGTGATGAGCCCGTAGAGGATCTCGGCGAGAAAGCGGCGTTCCTTGCCGCCGAGCCGGCCCATGATGCCGAAATCGACGGCGACGACGCGCCCGCTCGCATCGACGAACAGGTTGCCCGGGTGCATGTCGGCGTGGAAGAAGCCGTCGCGCATGGCGTGGCGCAGGAACGCGCGCATGACCGCGAGGCCCAGAGCCTTGCGGTCGAAGCCCGCGGCATCGAGGCGGGCGTTGTCGGAGATGGGAATGCCGTCGATCCACTCCACCGTGAGGACACGGCGCGCGGTGCGCCTCCAGTCGACCTCGGGCACGCGGAAGTCAGGGTCGTCCTTGATGTTCTCGGCCATCTCGGAGATGGCGGCCGCCTCGAGCCGCAAATCCATCTCGATCTCGGTGGTGTGGCGAAGATTGTCGACGACGGCGACCGGCTTCAATCGCCGCGAGGGCGGATGCAGCCGCTCGATCTGGCGCGCGGCGAAGTAGTAGCTGTCGAGGTCGCGGCGGAACCTCTTCTCGATGCCTGGGCGCAGAACCTTGACGGCGACGGCGCGGCGCCCGTTGCGGTCGTTCACAACCGCCTTGTGCACTTGGGCTATGGAGGCGGCGGCGACCGGCGGCCCGAACTCGACAAAGTGATCCTCGAGCCGGCCGCCAAGCGCCTGCTCGATGGCGCGGCGCGCCTCCTCCTGCGGGAAGGGAGGAAGCCGGTCCTGCAGGTGGGCCAGGTCCTGCGCGAGCTCGGGTCCGATCACGTCGGCGCGCGTCGCCAGAAACTGCCCGAGCTTGATGTAGCTCGGCCCCAGGCTCGTCAGCGCGGCGGCGACGCGGGTCTCGGGCGGCTCGGCGGCGTGGAAGGGCGCGGCAACCATGCGGATCGGCGACGTGAGGAGGCGCGCGATGCGCAACCCTGGCGGGACGGGCACCCCTTTCGGCACGAACCGGACACCATGTTGGGCAAGGACGATGCCGGCCCTCGCGAGGCGCAGGCTGTTGGTGAACGCTCCGGCCATGAATTTGGGGTCGGTCCTCGTCGATGCGGGCCCTGTCGGGCTTGCGCGGCAGAATGCGCCTAAGCGGGCCCGGGTCAAGGACAAGCTCAACCGAGAGTTTCCCGGCCCTCAGCGGGCATCCTATTGGTGCGAAATACGGACAATCAGAAGCAATTTTTTAGCGTATTTTAGTGGAATGTTTTGGTTGCCGACGCATCTCCATGCTTAGTCGCAACTCTTCGAGGCCGATTGATCCGGCTGCGGACGGTTGCCAGGCGCAGCCCCTGTGACTAGCGTCGGCAGACTATGGCCTTGTGACCCCTCAGCGGAGGCACCGGCTATGACGGCAATTCTGATTGTCGACGACCACCCGCTCTTTGTGGAGGCACTGAAACTCGTCATCCAGGGCGCCTTCCCCCAGGCTTCCGTGTCCGAGGCGACGTCGATCAGCTCCGCCCGCGCGATCCTCGACAAGGACTCCGCCTTCGACCTCGTGCTGCTCGACCTCTCCATGCCCGGCACGCGCGGCCTCGATGGCCTCATCGAGCTCAGATCCCGGCACCCGAAACTGCCGATCGTCGTCGTCTCCGCGCTGGAGGACCCGCGCATCATCCACGAGGTGATGACGTGCGGCGCCGCGGGCTTCATCTCCAAGTCGATGCGCGGCTCCGAGCTCGGTCAGGCGATCCAATCGGTCGTCGATGGCGCCGTCGTTCTGCCCAAAGGCTACGAGCCCCCGCGTCCCGATGCACCGGCCTCGGGCATCTCCGACCTCACCGCGAGGCTTGCCAGCTTGACGCCGCAGCAGGTGCGCGTGCTGCAGATGCTGCGTCAGGGGCTCCTCAACAAGCAGATCGCCTACGATCTCGGCGTGGGCGAGACGACGGTCAAGGCGCACGTCTCGGAAATCTTGCGCAAGCTGCGCGTCTCCTCGCGCACGCAGGCGGTGATCGAGGCCTCCAAGATCGATTTCGATTCGATCATCGCGCAGAGCCAGCGCGGGCCCGAGCCCGAGCCCAACCGCTAGCCGCCCAATCAACCGCTGCCCGCGTCACCCGGCCGCCGCACAAGGTGATGCATGAGTGCGCGCAGCTCCGCCGGCTTCACCGGCTTTAGCAGTAGTTCGCACCCGCCCGCACGCACCTTGTCGGCGACGCGGGGCGAATGATCGGCCGTGATGATGATGGCGGGCAGCGCGGGATCGGACGTGGCGGCCCGCAGCTGCTCGATCGCCGCAACGCCGCACGCGCCGTGATCGAGATGATAATCCACGAGCACGATGTCGGGCGCGAGGGTGCCGTCCGTCATTTGGCGCTCGAGCTCGGCGATATCGCGCACCAACACCACATCGCAGGCCCACCGCTGCAGTAGGGACTGCATCGCCTCGAGCACGGTCCGGTCGTTGTCGATGACGAGCACCTTGGCTCCGTCCAAGCCGTACGCGGCCGCTCCGCAGGTCACCGCCACAGGGCGGTCGGGCGTGCTGTCGACGGTTCCCGCGAAGGGTGCGGTGATCGAGAAGCGCGTGCCATGACCGGGGCGCGAGCAGAGCTCGAGCGGATGGCCGAGCGCTTCCGCCATGCGCTGCACGATCGACAGCCCCAGCCCG
>DATIZL010000110.1:0-4885 GCA_035517115.1 Hyphomicrobium sp. | reverse complement strand
AGCCGCGAGAGCTCCGTGCCGTCGATGCCAGACTTCATCTTGTCGATGATGTCGAATACCTTTTTCTCGGTCCGCTCGGGATCCTTGCTGCTCGAGACCCCGATCTTGACGACGCCGCTGCAGGCGTCGGGCTCGTAGCTCGCCTCGGGTGGTAGGTGTCACCATCCTTCTCGCGCAGATCGTCGAAGAGCGCGGTGCTCGAGTACTCGCTCATGGCGCTCAACACTCTCGCTTCCGCGCTGCCGACGCACACGCCCGTGTTCCACGCGATGCGCAAATCCGTCATCGGGCGCTCGAGCTCGTGGGAAGCCTCGTTGAGGCTCTTGTAGGCGCAGGTGACGGCCACCTGGGGAATCTCGAGCCGCGGCCCCTCGGCGAACGGGCACTTGCCGAAATGCTCCTGCGCCAGCTTGGCGACCGCGCCGGGCTCGATGGCGCCGGCGAGAAAGAGGTCCATGTTGGCAGGCAAGCGGACAGCGGCGGCGAAGTCGCGCAGCTGCGCGGCCAGCTCGGCCGGCGGCACCTTGCAGCGCGCAATCTCCTCCTCCATCGTGTCCTTGGCGTAGGGGTGGAATTCCCCCAGCAGCGCGCGATCGAATTTTAACTGCGCGATTTTGTCGGGCGTGTACTTGTCGAGATAGAGCTCCTCCAGGACCACGCGCGCTTGCGCCTTGACCGTGTCGAGATCGAATTTCTGGTCGAGCGAGATCGCGGCGAAGAGGCCCATCACGTTGGGCAGATGCTGCGGCAGGAACGAGGCATGCCATTGCAGCGCGCCCGCTTCCGTCGAGGCGTTGCCCTCCTGAACGCAGGCTTTGTAGAGTGCCGCGACCTCGGCGGCCGACATCGCCCCTGCAGCGCCCGAGCACGAGGTGTGCTCGCAGATGTGCGCCAGCCCGTTGTTGGAAATCTCCTTGCTGCGCAAGACGAGGGTCGCCGCCACGTAGCCCGAGGTGTTGGGCACGCAGTGGGCGCGAAAGCCGTTGTCGAGCGTGATCGTGCGGTCGCCGCCAAGGATGGCTGCCGCCTGCGCCGTGCCGATGGGCGCAAGCGAGCTTGCCGCAACGCCGGAAAGGAATGCCTTGACCGCATCACGCCGGTTGATCTGCATCGGTAGGCCTCGCCGCTTGAGTTGAACGCGCTCGCGTCACCGCGGCTTATTCAGCAGATCGGCCCTCGGCAGCTGTTCCCAGGGGTACAGTCGGTGTGCACAGCCCCATGTCCCCCGTTCGGGGGACAGACACGCATCCGCGGCGGCTGTAGATTTTAAAAACTCCGCTAAGCTTCCCTCGAAGCCGCCTGTCGTTCCCCGGCAGGACGCGGATTTGGCACTGGCCTCCTTCCCCCGGGAGGCCAGTGCTTTTCGTTTGCAGCCGTGGGAGCTCCGGGGGGCCTCGGCAGGGTGGGGGGCCGCGCGCCTCACATGAGCCGCGGCTTCACCGTGAGATAGCGGCCGCCGTTGTTGTCGATCTCGGCGACGAGCTCGCGGATGCCCAGCATCACGGATTCGACCCACTGTGCGGCGGCGGGTGTGTCCTCGCCCAGCGCCAGCGCATAGGTGCGGAACAGGAGGATGAACGCCTCCTCCCGCTCCTCCACGGGGAGCTTCGCCAGCGTGATGGCCGACTGTTGGATCGTCGAGAGCGTTTGCTCTACGAGCTCCAGCTCCTCGACGTACGCGAGGTACCCTTTGCCCATCTTTGGGAACGCGAAACTCTAGGCTTGAGAGAAGGAGAGCCAGCCCCATGGTCCCCCGGGATTGGCCCTCGACTTTCAGAGCGGCAGCTTTTCCCTCGCTACGCTCTGCGGCTTGGCGGCAAGACGACCGCAACAATCGGGCCGCAAAGAGACTTGAGTGCTCGCCAAGTGCATTAGGCGTCAGCTCGATCCCCAGAACTAAGCGAGCAATCCTTCGCGCTTGAGCGCCGCAACCACCGTCGGCCGCGCGCGCATGTGCTGCAGGAAGGCCTTCAGCGGCTGCGGGATCGCGATCTTGTGCTTCATGGCCCAGGTCAGCATCACGAACAGGTAGGCGTCGGCGACGGTGGCCTTCTCCCCGAAGAGGTACGGGCCTTGAAGCTCGCCGGCGAGGAACGCGAGCCGCTTGGCGATCGTCTCGCGCGCCCGCGTCCGCGCCGCCTCGCCGTCGTCGGCGTGAAACAGCGGATGGAAGGCCTTGTGGACCTCGGTCGCGATGTAGGCGAGCATCTCCAGGAGCCGGTAGCGGCCGAGCTCGCCCGGCGGGATGAGGGCGGGGTAGCGGTCGGCGATGTAGGCGAGGATGGCGACGTTCTCGGTGAGGCGCGCCCCGTCGTCGAGCTCCAAGATCGGAACATAGCCCTTGGGGGTGACGTCGTAGAGGGAGCCGCCGTCGTCGAGCTTGTGCCCCTTCAGGTCGACCCGGACGAGATCGGCCTTCAAGTCGGCCTCGATGAGCGCGATGTGATCGGCGAGGCTGCAGGCGCCGGGGGCGTAGTAGAGTTTCATGGGCGGGCTCCTTAGGGGCGGCTCCGGCTTTACCTATGCGCCCGCAAGGCCCGCGAAAAGGGCCGCTTACGCCCAGGGCCGCCACGTCTGCGGGCGCCTGCGGCAGTCTCACATTTGTCACGCTCGTCCCTATGATCCCTCCCGCGGGCGCCCAAGGGTTGCCGGGAGGGATCTCATGCGTCGGACAAACTGGCGGGTAGCCATCGTCGGCAGCGTTCTCATCACCGCGGCGGCGGCGTTCTTCTTCTACATGCAGGGGCTCGCGCCGAAAGCGAACGACCCGGCCGCGCTGATGCGTACGGTCGGACAGGTCGCAGGCGCCGTCGGCGTCCTCGGTCTCGTCATGCTCGTCTTCGGATGGATGGGCAAAAAGGTGCCCTAGTCCTCAAAACCGCAATGGAAACCATTAGGACCCCAATGTCGTACATCCGCGTTCTCTCAGCCGCCCTCGCCGCCGCCCTGCTGCTCGCAGTCCCCGCGCACGCGGAAAAGCGCGTCGCCCTCGTGGTCGGCAACTCGGCCTACAAGCAGGCAAACCCGCTCGCCAACCCGGTCAACGACGCCAGCGAGATCGCCTCCGCGCTCAAGGCCTCGGGCTTCGACGTCATCCTCGGCGTCGACCTCGACAAGCGCACCTTCGACACCAAGGTGCGCGATTTCGCCGAGCTTTTGGAGAGCGCCGACGTCGCCATCTTCTTCTACGCCGGGCACGGGCTGCAGGTCGCCGGGCGCAACTACCTGATCCCGGTCGATGCGCGCCTCGCCGGCGAGCGCGACCTCGACTTCGACGCGGAGAACCTGGACTTCATCTTAAAGCAGATGGAGCTCGGCCGGGCGGACAAGACCAACATCGTGTTCCTCGACGCCTGCCGCGACAACCCGTTCGCGCAGAACCTCGCCCGCTCCATGGGCACGCGCTCGGCCTCCATCGGCAAGGGCCTGGCGCAGGTCGACACCGGGGTCGGCACCTTCATCGCCTACTCGACGCAGCCGGGGAACGTGGCGCTCGACGGCAAGGGCAAGAACTCGCCCTTCACCGCGGCGCTGGCCAAGCACGTGCGCGAGCCGGGCCGCGATCTGACCTCGGTCATGATCGAGGTGCGGAAGGACGTGCTGGCGGCGACCGACGGCAAGCAGGTGCCCTGGGACCACTCGGCGCTGACGGGCGAGTTCTACTTCCAGCCGACGGCGGCCCAGCAGCGCTCGGCGACAACAGCCCCCAACGAGGCGCCCTCACCCGCCGCCCCCGCCCAGCGCAACCCCGAGGAGACCGCTAACATCGTCGCGCTGGCGCAGGCGCGCGAGCGGCTCAGGCAGCTCGAGGAGGAGAACCAGGCCGATCAGCAGCGCATCTTCGACAAGCAGTTCGAGACCGGCAGCACCGAGGACACGACCTCGCGCAACAACGCCGCCATGGCGATCGGCAAGATCCAGATGCAGATGGTGCGCCGGGGCATGGAGCAGAAGAAGCTGCGCGAGGAGATCACGGCGCTCGAAGGCAAGCTCGGCCTGCCCGCCGAGCCGGAAGGCGGCAAGAGGTAAAAAGAGGATCAGCCCGCCTCTCGGTCTTGGCTCTTCGCCGCATCGGCCTTGCCGTTGGCCAGAGCCTCCGCGTCGAGAATGGGCATGAGCTCGCGCGGATCGCGGATGAGCTGCACCGCGCCGTCGAACTTCGCGCCCTCGGAAATCGACAGCTTCTGGTGCATGACCCCGCCGGTGACGCTCGCACCGTCGTGAAGCTTCAACGTGACGGCGATCAGCGAGCCGTGGACCTCGCCCAGCACGTCGACGCGCTCGGCCCACACCTCGCCGGTGACGGAGGCCGCCTTGTCGATCACCACCTCGCGCGCGTGCACGTCGGCGCGGATCTTGCCCTCGATGCGCACCTTGTTCTGCGAGACGATGGTGATCCCCTCACCCATGATGGTGAGGTCGCTCGCCAGCACCGACACGCCCGATCCGGCGCCCGACCCAGCCGCCGGCGGAGCGGGTGAAGCGGCGGCGCGCTTGGGCGCCGCCTCCTCGCCGTCTGCCTCCGCTTGCGCGTCGAAAGGGATGCGATCGTTGTCCGGTTTCAAGTTGAACATGGAACGCCTCCAACGCAGGAGCTAGCGCTTCCCCCGAGCTTAAGCCTGTTGCCCGGCTTTAAGCTCAAACGCGCTCGCGCTCGATCACCTCGGGGTCGAGCACGGGCATCAGCTCGCTCGCATTCTTGGTCAGGTGCACGCTGCCGTCGAACTCGGCGCCTTCCGCGATCGCGAGCTTCTGGTGCGTGATGTCGCCCTCGACCTGCGCGGAGGACTGCAGCTTGACGCTGACCGCGCGGATCGATCCGCGTACGCCGCCGCGCACCTCGATCGTCTCCGCCGACACCATGCCGACGACAGAGCCCTCCTCT
>DATIZL010000109.1:0-29243 GCA_035517115.1 Hyphomicrobium sp. | reverse complement strand
AACGCGTGCGACATGCCGGGAGCAAAGCGCCGGCGCGTGGCGAGTTCACGGCACGCGGTGCGACACAATGACGGAGCTTGCCGCCGCTATTCCGCAGCCGCCAGAGGGGGGCCGTCCCCCTTTTGCTGCTGGGACAGCCGCGTCGTGTCCCACGGCCAGTGCCCGTTGATCTCCACATCGAGCGACAGCGACAGGAAGGTGCGGATGATGACGATGCCGCCGAGGACCAGCATGCTCTGCACGGTAGGATCGAGCACGACGGACTTGATGATGTCGCCGGCGATCAGGAGCTCGAGCCCCAACAGGATGCCGCGCCCGAGATTGGCCCGATAGGCGCGGTAGCTCGGCTCGAAACCGTCGCGGCGGAAATGCATGAGGAACACGACGGTCGAAATCGTGGCCGCGCCCAAAATGACGACGAAGCTCGCCCCTTCCAGGGCTTGGCTCGCAAAGTGCGCAAGGTCTTGCATGCTGCCCAGTTCCATGGCGCCTTCACTATCATTGTAAAGGGTGCTGCGTGTGCCTTCCCGGAATTGCTATCCACATCTAGTTTGCCGCCCGGCGCCTTGGCAGTCTTTCCGGCCGAGCGCGATCGAGCAGAAGGCAACCGCTCCCGATGTACCATCCCATCGCCAAGGTGCTTTGGTTCAGCCTGCAGCCCTCGTCGTTGATCCTGATCTTGCTCATCACCGGCGCCGCGCTGCTGTTCACGCGGCATTGGAGGGCGGGGCGACGGCTGGTCGTGGCAAGCGGCGCGCTCTTCCTCATCGGCGGCATGCCCCCCTTGGGAAACGTCTTGATCTTGCCGCTGGAGCAGCGTTTCGCGCGCGCCGACCTTTCGGGGCGCGACGTCGACGGCATCATCGTTCTTGGCGGGGTGGAGGACGCCCGCGTTGCGGCCGGGCGGCACGTCCACGCCATGAACGAGGCGGGCGAGCGCATCACGGAAGCGGCGGCGCTGGCTCTACGCTATCCCCGCGCCAAGGTCTTATTCACCAGCGGCAGCGTGGGCTACGGCGGCGCACATGCCGCGGGCGCCGACGGAGCGGATCTGATCTTCCGCGACCTCGGCATTGCCGACGACCGCCTCTTGCCGGAGCGGGCCTCGCACAACACCTGGGAGAACGCCGTCTATACCAAGGCGCTGGCTGCGCCCCAGCCGGGTCAGCGCTGGCTGCTGGTGACGTCGGCGAGCCATATGCCGCGCGCGATGGGCGTGTTCCGCAAGGTCGGCTTTGCCGTGGAGCCGTGGCCGGTCGATTTCCGCACGGCGGATGCGCGCGACTGGTTTCAGACGTTCGAATCTCCGGCGGAGGGGCTGCGGCGGGTGGAGCTCGCGGTGCACGAGTGGATCGGGCTCATCACGTACTGGCTCATGGGCCGCAGCGACGAGCTGTTTCCCAGGCCGTGAGCGTTCAGGCGATCGCCAGCGTCGGAATGCTGTGGCCCGACTCGGCGGCGGTGAGGAAGTGGCGGATCGCCTCGATGGTGCCGACGTCCTTCAAGAGCGGCGCGTGCCCCTGATTGGCGACCGTGACGGTCGCGAGCGCCGGATGGCGCCGGCGCATCTCATCCACCGTCTCCGCCGCCAGCACGTCGGAGTTCTCCCCGCGCACGACGAGGACCGGGATGCGCTTCAGCGCCTCGAACTGCGGCCACAGCTCCGGCACCGGGCCGTAGAGCACCGAAAGCGCCTTGCCGAGCTTCTGGTCGTAGCCCTGCGCCGGCTTGCCGTTCTTGTCGTTGTACCACTGCCGCGCCACCTCCTCCCATTGATACTCGGGAACGTCGGGGAAGTGGCGCCGGTTCAAATCGCGCACCATGCGGGCCGCGTCCGCCCACGAGATCGGCAGCGGAATGCGCCCCACATAGCCGCTGATGCGCACAAGCCCGTCGTGCTCGATGACGGGGCCGATATCGACCAATACGGCGGCGCCCAGCGCCGTCGGCTGCACGGCAGCCATGAGCATGGTGATGAGGCCGCCGCGCGAGGTGCCGATGACCGCCGCATCGGAGAGGCCTGCAAGCGTCATGAAGTCGAGCACGTCAAGCATCTCGGTCGTCACCGTGTAGTGGCGCCAATCGGGATCGTGCTCGGAGAGGCCGCGGCCGCGGTAGTCGAAGGTATAGACCGTACGCGCATTGCTCGCATGACGGCTCAACGCGACCGCGAGGTCGTGGAAATCGCGGCCGTTGCGCGTCAGGCCGGGCAAGCAGACGACCGCGCGACCGCGCTGGGGGCCGGAGGCGGGATAGCGCCGCGCGTGCAGCTTCAGACCGTCACGCGCGGTGAAATAGATGTCTTCGAACGTCGTGGCTTCCGGCGTCATGACCTCTCCGCTGCGGCGGCCGTCGCTATGCGCCCCGATCCGGGCAGGCTCAAAACGTCTCGCCGGCTGCTCGTCACTCGGACTTCGCCGTGTCGGTAATCGCGGCACTACGCCCCGGCGGGGCGAGCGAAGCCTCGCGTGCCCGTGCGAGGTCCTGGTCGAGGCGCAAGGCGGTTGCCTCCTCGCCGAGCCGCGCCCGGTAGATTTGGATATTGGATAGCACCTTGGCGACGTAGCGCCGCGTCTCCTCGATGGGAATGCGCTCGATCCAATCGATGGGGTCGACGTTGGCCTTGCGGGGGTCGCCAAACTCGCGCATCCACTCGTGCGTGCGCCCTGGGCCGGCATTGTAGCTCGCGATGCTGAGCACATAGGACCCCGAGAACTCCGCCATCTGGTCGGCAAAGTAGGCGGACGCGATCATGGTGTTATAGGAGCTGTCGGTCAAAAGCTGCTTGTGATCGCATTTGATCTTGTAGTCGCGGCACACGTGTCTGGCGGTGCCCTTCATGACCTGCAGGATGCCGCGCGCGCCGGCACCCGACACGGTGTCGGAATTGAACTCGGTCTCCTGCCGCGCCAAGCCGAACAGGACGGCCGCCTCCGGCGGGTCGCGCAGCGGCTTGTAGTCGGGCAGCGCGTGCACGGGATAGCTGTAAATGACGAGGTTCTGGCCGCGCGCGACCGCCTGCTTGCCGATGCGCACCGCCGTTTGCGTGTCGCCCACGGAGCGCGCCAGATGCGCGACCATGCCCGCCCAGGCCTCGCTGTCGTCGAGCGTGTAGAGGCGCTGGAAGATGAGGCGCGGGATCGAGTAGTTGAGGCCGGCCTTGCGCGTGACGATGACGGCCTTGGCGATGTCGAGGTTGTTGAAACGGTCGGCGCCCTCCCGCGTCGGCTCGGCGGGCGGCGACAGCGCAATGCGGCGGCTTCCCGGATCGAGCTTCTGCATCGCCAACAGGCCGTAAAACGTGTCCATGGACGCAGCGGCGGCGCGGTACTCCTCTGTCGCCTTGGTGCGATCGCGCTTCGCCTCGTAGAGACGGGCGAGCCAGTAGTGCGACTTGGCGCGGCTCAAGGGGCCGTCGGCCGATTTGCTAAAGGTCGCGAAGTGGCGCTCGGCCGCAGCCTTGTCCTTGAGGTAGCGCAGCGCAATCCACCCCGCCATGAACGACTGCTCGTTGATCTCGTTGGCGCTGATCGGGCCGGCATCGCGCACGAGATCGTAGGCGAGCTTGGGTTTGTTGGCGGAGAGCGCGAGATAAGCGAACTTCTGGCGCTCGAGCCACCACTCGTCGAGATTGGCAACGACGGCGGGATCGGTGGGCGCGGTCAGGACCAGCTTGGCGCCTTCCTCGAGCTTGTTGGCCTGGCGCAGCGATTGCACCTTGTGGAACACGAGGCCCCAGTCGGTTGCGCCCTTGGCGTTCGCGGCGGCCTTCTTCAGCTTCGATTTGGCTCCCGCCGACTGCAGGAAGACGGCGAGCCGCGCTTCCGCCTTCTTCTGTTCGGGCGGGGAGAGCAGGGGGATGACGCGCTTGGCGACCTCGGCCCGCTCCTTGCGGTTCGCCTGATAGCGGACATCGTCGACAAGGAGCCGGTCGAGCCGCCACTTGTGATCCTCTTCCGTCAACAGCGCGCCGAAACGGTCGAGGAAGCCCGGCTCTAGGGCCGGCGGCAGATCGTGTTGGCGCCAGACCTCGGAGGCAAGCGCCTTGGCCTTGTCCTTGTTGCCGTGCGCGAGCTCGACGGAGGCGAGCAGCGCGAGGCCGGCGCCGCTGCGGGCGTTGCCGTCCTTGAAGTAGGCCGCGATGACCTCGGTGCTGCCGCCTTCCTGGAAGAGCGCCTCCTCCATGCGCTGGCGCAGGTAATCCTGGCTCGGCCAGTCCGGGTTCGCGTTGAGGAAGTCCAGGTAGTCGCGCGCCTGCCCGTGGCCCTGGCGCAGCCGATACCAGACGATGAGCTTGCGGCCGATGGGATCGTTGACGCCCTTCTCGAAATCGGCCGCCTTGTCCCAGTTGCCGGCCGCAAGCGCCTCAATCGCGCCCTTGATTTTCGCGCCGTCCTCGGCCGAGAGATCGTAGCGCAGCAGAGGTGCGACGAGCGCGTCGAGCCGCGCAAGGTGGGCCGCTTCGCGCTCCTTCGAGGAGAGGGGCGGCGAGGCGGGCTTTGCGGTGGGTGTGCTGGGGTCGACGGCACCCGTCTCGGCCGCGGGCGGCGAGGCTGCGGCGTCTTTCGATTTGGCGGGAGGCTGTTGCGCCGGGGCGACGGCGGGGGCGGCGGCAGGATCGGCGCAGGCGGGCAGCGCCAGTCCAGCAAGAATGACGCCGGCGACAACCTTAGCCGCCGTCCGCACGGCCCAGGAAGGTCGAGCGGCCTGCGGGCTGGCGGCTGGCCATCGCTGCGTGTGCGGTCCGGTCAATGAACATCCTTCCACACGCGCCCTCGGAAGCTGGCTTGCGGGGTGTAGATCAAGGTCCTAATGTCGCGCTGCGTTGAGCGCGGTGCGATTCTGCCACCGACGCGCGGCGAAAATATCAAGCGGGCTGGCGAGGGACAAGGCACCGTCCCGCGCCTCGCTGCAGGATGCCTCCAGATGCGGCGATTGCGTGGCATCGGCGGCCTTCACCTCGCAAGAACAGACAAGACGCGATAGAAGACGCGATAAGAGGGCCGCGAGCTCGGGGATTGTAATCAAATGTTCAAGGGATCGTTCACGGCGCTGATCACGCCCTTCACCGACAACAAGATCGACGAGGACGCGTTCAAGCGCATCGTCGAATGGCAGATCGGTGAAGGCACGCACGGGCTCGTGCCCGTGGGCACGACGGGCGAGAGCCCGACGCTGTCGCACGATGAGCACAAGCGCCTCGTGGAGCTCACCGTCGAGACGGCGAAGAAGCGCGTGCCGGTGATCGCGGGCGCCGGCTCCAATTCCACCGCCGAGGCCATCGACTTCACCAAGCATGCGGCCAAGGTCGGTGCCGACGCGGTGCTCGTGGTCACGCCCTACTACAACAAGCCGACGCAGGAGGGCCTCTACCGGCACTTCAAGGCCATCAACGACGCCATCAATATTCCGATCATCATCTACAACATTCCGGGCCGCTCAGTCGTCGACATGGGCGTGGAGACGATGACGCGCTGCTTCCAGCTCAAGAACGTCGTCGGCGTGAAGGACGCGACTGCCAACCTCGCCCGCTGCTCGCAGCAGCGGGCGGCCATGGGGACCGAGTTCAACATGCTCTCGGGCGAGGATGCGACGGCGCTCGGCTTCATGGCGCACGGCGGGCACGGCTGCATCTCGGTGACCTCCAACATCGCGCCGCGCCTGTGTGCGGAGTTCCAGAACGCGTGCCTCAAGGGCGATTTCCGCACGGCACTCGCGCTGCAGGACCGCTTGATGCCCCTGCACGACACGCTGTTCTGCGAGTCAAACCCGGGCCCCGTGAAGTACGCTGCCTCCCGCCTCGGTCTATGTGCGCCCGACACGCGGCTGCCCCTGGCGCCCCTCTCGGAGGCGTCGAAGAAGCTCGTCGACGCGGCGCTGGCGCGGGTCGGGCTCATTAAAGCGCGCGCGGCCGAGTAGCGCGGCGGCCCGGCGACGAAGCGTCAAGGAGGCGTAGCGGCCATGGCGGCCAAAAAGGATGATGGCCGCCGCGTCGTTGCCGAGAACCGGCAGGCCCGGCACGAGTATTTCCTCACCGACACGATGGAAGCCGGCCTGCAGCTCACGGGCACGGAAGTGAAGTCGCTGCGCAAGGGGCAGGCCAACATCACAGAGAGCTATGCCTCCTCCGAGGACGGTGGTCTGTGGCTCATCAATGCCTACATCCCCGAGTATCAGGGCGCCGGCCGCTTCTTCCAGCACGAGCCGCGGCGCAAGCGACGGCTGCTGCTGCACGCCAAGGAGATCCGCAAGCTCTCGGCGGCGGTGCAGCGCCAGGGCATGACGATCGTTCCGCTCGAGCTCTATTTCAACGCGCGCGGCATCGCCAAGTTGAAGCTCGCTCTCGCCGAGGGCAAGAAGCTGCACGACAAGCGCGAGGCGGCCAAGAAGCGGGACTGGAACCGCGAGAAGGCGCGGCTCATGCGGGAGAAGGGGTGATGGCCTCGGACAGCGATTTCCTCAACGTCGACTGGTCGCGGTTGCCTCGGCCCCAGGATGACGGCGCGGCGGGCCGTCTCCCCGGAGCTGCACTTCCGGACTTGGTCCTTCCTGCAACCGACGGCACGTCCGTCAATCTCTCCAGGCTATCGGGCCGCACGGTCATCTTCGCATATCCCATGACGGGGACCCCTGGCGTACCGCTCCCCGACGGTTGGGACCTTATTCCTGGCGCGCGGGGGTGCACGCCACATGCCTGCTCGTTTCGCGACTTGCACGCGGATTTGCTGGCGGGAGGGGCAAGCCGGGTATTCGGATTGTCGACGCAGACGACGGCCCGGCAGCACGAGGCGGCCGAGCGCCTGCATCTTCCCTTCCCACTGTTGTCGGACGCCGAAGGCCTGCTGGCTGCGGCGCTCAATTTGCCCGTTATGGAGGTCGACCACCGCGTGATGTTGAAGCGGCTGGCGCTCGTCGCCGACGACAGCGTTATCGCCAAGGTGTTCTACCCGGTGTTCCCACCCGATCGAAACGCGGCAGACGTCCTGACCTGGCTGAAGGGGCAGGCGCGTTGATGTCAGCGGCGCCAATGGACGACGGCGGTGCGGCGCATCTCGTGCGCGGAACCCCTCTGCCCGACATCGCGCTTCCCTCGACCCTGGGGGGCGGGATCAATCTGCGCCAGCTGCGCGCCGCCGTCGTCTACGTCTATCCGTGGACGGGGCGCCCGGGCTTTGCCGATCCTGCCGGGTGGGACGACATCCCCGGCGCCCATGGCTCGACGCCAGAGACCGCAGGCTTCCGCGACCACTACGCCCGCTTCCAAGCGCTTGGCACCGAGGTGTTGGGGTTGAGCACCCAGGCGATAGAGCACCAGCGGGAGCTGAGCGTCCGGCTGGGCGTGCCGTTTGCGATCCTGAGCGACGAGGGGTTCCAACTGCAGAGGGCTTTGCGCCTGCCGACGTTCGTGGCGGGCGGCGTCTTCTATCTCAAGCGGCTGACCCTCTATGTGCACGAGGGCCGCATCGGCCACGTCTTCTATCCCGTGCATCCGCCGGAGACGCATGCGGCGGCGGTGCTCGGCTGGCTGCAGACGACGGGGAAAGCCAAGCAGGCCTAGCGCAACTCGCTCTCGATATCGTCGACGGAGAAGCCCAGCTTCTCGAGGCCCTCCTCGAGATAATCGGCCAAGAGCGGCATGCCGAGGAGATAGCCGGCGGTGGTGTTGACCCGTTCGTTGCGGGCCGTCTCCACCGCCTCGGCGAACTCCTCCTTCTCGAAGGTGCCGCGGCCGACCCAGGCAAGGGCCACGAGGTTTGCCTGCTCGTCGTAGTTCAGCGCGTCGATGAAGCCGACCAGCTCGGCGCGCGTAGGATCGTTGGCGAAATCCTCGAGGATGGCGCTCGGATCCTCCTCGGCGTCGCCCTCCTCGCGCGTGTCGTTCCAGGCGCCGACCTTGGCGTCGTACTCGCGCGCCTTGATGATGACGTGGGCTACCTTCTCGGGGGCGATGTCCAACGGCATGGCCGATGCCTCTCTCGCAACGCGCACGTCAGAATACCGATCGAGCCTGACCGAGCCTTTAACTTGCCGGGCCGTGGACCGGCGTACCAGGCGCAGGTGCAACGTAACGGGGAAGGGAATGGCGCCTCAATGCCGCGCCGTGCGCGATCCCTTCGCCGTGCCGGCTTTATCACGTCCCGCTGCGGGAAGCATACTCCGAACCGCGGCAAACACCGCGTGGAACATCTCCGGCGTGAGGCGTCCGGTGTTGGTGTTGTAGCGTGAGCAGTGGAAGCTGTCGAAGAGCGCAAAGCCCTGCGGCAGCGTCTGCTGAGCCCCATGCGCGAACGGAAAGAGCGCCTTACGGCACTCGAGAGCCGAGAGCGTGCTGTCGTGGGCGATGCGGCCCAGCGTCAGGATTGCCCGCAGATTGGGCAGCGCGGCGATGCGCGCCTTGAGAAAGCTGCGGCAGGTCGCGACCTCCTCGGGGGTGGGCTTGTTCTCGGGCGGGGCGCAGCGCACGGCGTTGCTGATCATGCAGTCGACGAGTTCTAGCCCGTCGTCGGTCCGAGCTGCGTATTGGCCCCGCGCGAAGCCGAACTTGATGAGCGTGCCGTACAGCAGCTCGCCCGCGTAATCGCCGGTGAACGGTCGCCCCGTGCGGTTGGCGCCATTGAGGCCGGGGGCAAGCCCGACGATCAATAGGCGCGCGGCGGGATCTCCGAACGACGGCACCGCCCCGTTGTACCAGTCCGGCGCCTTCGCCCGGTTGGCCTCACGAAAGGCGACGAGGCGCGGGCAGAGCACGCACAGCTTCGGCGCCTCCGGTACGTCGGCTGCCGAAGTCTGCGCGGCCATTGGGGATGCCTATCAGACCTCTTCGGAGAGGTCGTCGTTGTCCTGGTAGCCCGGCTCGCGCGGTGCGTAGTTCTGACCGCGCCCGGCGTGTGGACGGGTACCACGGTCGGCGCGGGTCGCCGGATCGCGGCAGATGAGCTGCTCGAGATCGGCGATGTCGACGAACTGATCGGCCTGTCTACGCAATTCGTCGGCAACCATCGGCGGCTGCGTCTGCAACGTGGACACGACGCTGACGCGCTTGCCCATCTGCTGCAGCGCCGCGACCAGGCTGCGGAAGTCCCCGTCGCCGGAGAACAGCACGATGTGGTCGAGCGACTCCGCAAGCCGCATGGCGTCGACCGTGAGCTCGATGTCCATGTTGCCTTTGACTTTGCGCCGGCCGGAAGCGTCGGTGAACTCCTTGGTCGGCTTCGTCACCATGGTGAAGCCGTTGTAGTCGAGCCAATCGATGAGCGGCCGGATCGAGGAATATTCCTGATCCTCGGCGAGCGCGGTGTAGTAGAGCGCGCGCACGAGCTGCCCCTTGGAGCGGAAGTGCGTCAGCAGCCGTTTGTAGTCGATATCGAAGCCGAGCGACTTGGCGGTGGCGTAGAGGTTGGCCCCATCGATAAACAGTGCGATTCGTTCGTTTGGATAGAAATGCATTCCTTCACCTTCAAAAGCCGCGCGTGCCAAGGAAGCGCCGGGATATACTTTCAAATGTCGAACTAACGCAGCGACGGGATCGACGGGCGGTGCTTCGCAGTGACGTTTAGCAAGACATTCTAGCGATTGGCAATTTTGCGACAATCTGGCACAGGGCGCAGCGCCAAGCGCTAGGCACTCTTAACAGAGACTTTCGCCGGTAAACTGAAAATCGTAAAGCAACGATCAACGTCCGTACAAAGCCTTAGTGGCGACAGCATGACCTCGCTTCGCCACCTGTGCAAAGCTGGGCTCGGCTTGATTCGCCCAACGTTTCATGCGACTAGGAGCCATGAGATCGCGCCGCGTTGCCGGCTTGCTGGCGCCGCATCTCGTCTCCCAAGTCAGACCGCCAGGGACCAAAGGGGTGCTCGATCATGGCACGCGTGACAGTTGAAGATTGCGTCGACAAGGTTCCGAACCGCTTTGAGCTGGTTCTGCTTGCCGCGCACCGCGCCCGCTCCATCGCCGATGGCAGCGCGATTACCGTCCCTGTGAACGCCGATAAGAACCCCGTCATCGCGCTGCGCGAGATTGCCGAGCGCACCATTCCGCCGGAGGACATGCGCGAGGCGCTCATCCATTCCATCCAGAAGAACGTCGAGGTTGACGAGCCGGAGGCCGTTGCGGCCCCGCTGATGCCGCCCGAGCGGCGCGCTCCGGTTCTCGGCCGCGACGACCAGACGAGCGATTCCGTGGTCGACGTCATGACCGAGGAGCAGCTCCTGCGCGGGCTGGAAAGCATGACCCCTACGGAGCCCTCCGCCAACGGCGGCCCCAACGGCGGCCGCGAGCGCGAGCGCGACCGGGAGCGCGAGCGGGGTCGTTGAGCATAAGCGCCGGCGCCCGCCAAGAGCGGCGCCGAACGCCAGCAAGGCCGGAGGAGGCGCCATTCGCCATCCGCCGGCGTCCGCCCCAGGGAGCGGCGGGCCATGATGCGGCAGTACGAACTCGTCGAGCGGGTTCTGAGCTACGACCCAAAGGCGGACGAGACCCTTCTCAACCGCGCTTACGTCTACGCCATGAAGGCCCACGGCACCCAGAAGCGGGCCTCGGGCGATCCCTATTTCTCCCACCCGCTTGAGGTCGCGGCGATCCTCACGGACCTCAAGCTCGACGACGCCACCATCGTCACGGCGCTCCTGCACGACGTCATCGAGGACACGCCCATCACCCGGGCGGAGATCGATCAGCTGTTCGGCCCCGAGATCGGCACCCTCGTCGACGGGCTCACCAAGATCCGCCGCCTCGACCTCGTCACCAAGAAGGCCGAGCAAGCAGAGAATTTCCGCAAGCTCCTCGTCGCCATCTCCAGCGACATCCGCGTGCTGCTCGTGAAGCTCGCCGACCGGCTGCACAACATGCGCACGCTGGAGCACATGAAGCCCGAGGCGCGCCAGCGCATCTCCGAGGAAACGCTCGACATCTACGCTCCCCTCGCCGGCCGCATGGGCATGGAAGCCATGCGCGAGGAGCTCGAGGACCATGCCTTCCGCTGGCTGCACCCCGAAGCCTACGCGGCCGTTACGGCCAAGCTCGCGGACCTGCGCAAGTCGAACGAGGGGCTCGTCGAGGAGATCCGCGCGGCGCTTGCGGCGAAGGTCGCCGAGGTCGGCATCAACGCGGAAGTCTCGGGCCGCGAGAAGAAGCCCTTCGCCATCTGGCGCAAGATGGCGAACAAGCAGATCAGCCTCGAGCAGCTCTCCGACATCTACGCCTTCCGCGTGATCGCAGGCACGATCGACGACTGCTACCGCGTGCTCGGCGTCTCGCACACCACGTGGCGCACGGTGCCGGGACGCTTCAAGGACTACATCTCGACGCCCAAGCAGAACAATTACCAGTCGATCCACACGACCGTCGTCGGACCGCGCCACCAGCGCGTCGAGCTGCAGATCCGCACGCGCGCCATGCACGACATCGCCGAGTATGGCGTTGCCGCGCATGCCCTCTACAAGGATGCGGGGCGCTTCGACGGGCAGGCGGCCGGTGCCAAGACGACGGGCGAATTGCAGAAGGACAGCGGCCCCTACGTGTGGCTGCGCCGTCTCGTCGAGACCCTGCTCGAAGGATCGAACCCGGAGGAGTTCCTCGAGCACACCAAGCTCGAGCTGTTCCAGGACCAAGTCTTCTGCTTCACGCCGAAAGGGCGCCTCATCGCGCTGCCGCGCGGGGCCACGCCCCTCGATTTCGCCTACGCCGTGCACACCGACATCGGCAATGCCGCGGTCGGCGCCTTCGTCAACGGCCGCCACGTGCCGATCGACACGCCGCTGCGCAACGGGGACGAGGTCGAGATCGAGACGGCGAAGGGCCACTCGCCGCCGGCCGCCTGGGAGAACCTCGTCGTCACCGGGCGCGCGCGCTCCGCCATCCGCCGTGCCGCACGCGACGCCGTGCGCAAGCAGTATCGCGAGCTCGGCCGCCGGCTGCTCGCCTCGCGCTTTGAGCAGCTCGGCGAGGAGCTCACCGACGAGTTCTTGAAAAAGGCGCTCCCACGGCTCGGGCGCAAGTCGCTCGACGACGCCTTCGCCGCCGTGGGGCGCAACGAGCTGCCGATCGAGGATGTCGTGCGCGCGGCCATTCCCGACGCGGACGAGCGCAAGAAAGCCGCAAAGCCATCCTACCGGCGCACGCGCCGCTTCGGACGCGCACGCGCGCAGGAAGGATGGTTCAATATCGATCGGGTGATGAGCCTGAAGTTCCGCGCCGAGCAGGAGCCGAAGGGCTCCGGGCTCGCCATCCGCGGAGTCAAGGACGACCTTCCCGTAAGCTTCGAACCGGGGGGCGCCGTTCCCGGCGACCGTATCGTCGGCGTCTTGATCCCCAACGAGGGCATCCGCATCTTCCAGATACACTCGCCGCGGTTGAAAGAGTTTGAGCACGAGGGCTGGATCGACGTGACCTGGGACATCGATCCCGACACCCCCCAGCGCTTCCCGGCCCGTATCAGCGTCATCGCCCTCAATGAGCCGGGAACTCTTGCCCAGATAGCCAAAGTGATAGGGGAGACGGGGGGCAATATCGACAATGTGAGGATGGTGCGCCGGGCCTCGGATTTTACGGAAATGCGTATAGAGCTCGAGGTCTTAGACCTGGTGCATCTAAACCACATCATCGCAGGACTTCGCGAAAAGGCAGTAGTCAACAAGGTTGAGCGCGTGTTCGATTGATAGGAGAATCGGCCATAGGCGCGGCGGGCAGTTTTGTCATCGGCGGCGATTGGAGTGAGCTTTAGGATGGTGCTTGGTCGTCGTGCCAACAGATCGCGCCCCGGACGGGGCGAAGGTCGCGTCAGCCTTTGGGATGCGGGCTTGCTGCGCCTCAAGTCGGTGGCGCGCCATCTCGTCAATCTCAGAGCGAGCCCGCACGAGATCGCGCTCGGCTGTGCCATCGGCGCGTTCGTCTCCGTCACTCCGCTGCTCGGCGTGCAGACCATCCTCGCCGTTCTGCTGGCGACCCTGCTGCGCGCGAGCGTCCCCGCCGCCATCGTCGGAACCTTCGTTGGCAACCCGCTGAGCTGGCCCTTCATCTGGGCCTCGACCTACGCCATGGGGCTGCAGATCGTGGGCCTCGAAGGCGTCCTCGACCCTGCGACCTTCCAGCACAACATGCTCTTGGTTTGGGCGGCGCTGGTCGAGCATTCGCCCCAGGTCCTCGATGCGACGGTGACCCTGCTGTGGCCACTCGTATGGCCCATGCTGGCGGGCAGCATCCCGCTGGGCCTGCTCACGGGCGCTGTCGTCTACTATATTTGCAGGAATGGCGTCCAAGCTTGGCGCCATCGTCGTATGACCCGGTCGCCCGCAGCGGCCGAGTAGTCCATTTTCCCGGTTGGTTTGCAGCATGCGTCTGCCGAGCACGCTTCCCCATTTGCGCCTGGGCGTAAACATCGACCACGTGGCCACCATCCGCAACGCGCGGGGCGGCCGCCATCCCGATCCCTTGCGCGCCGCGCATCTGGCGGTCGAGGCGGGCGCCGACGGCATCACCGCGCACCTGCGCGAGGACCGTCGCCATATCTCCGACAGCGACATCTCGCGGCTCAAGAGCGAGCTGACCTGCCCGTTGAACCTCGAGATGGCGGCGACCGACGAGATGCTGAAGATCGCCCTGCGCCACGCGCCCAACGCCTGCTGCCTGGTGCCCGAGCGGCGCGAGGAGCGCACCACCGAAGGCGGCCTCGACGTCAAGGGCGGCGGGGCCCAGCTTGCCCATGTCGTAGCCGCCTTGAAGGCGGCCGGCATCCGCGTGTCGCTCTTCATCGAGCCGGACCCCGGCACCATCGAGGCTGCCGCGGCCATCGGCGCCGAAATCGTCGAGCTGCATACGGGCGCTTACTGCGAGCGCGCGCTCGAGGACAACGCCGAGGCGGTGGCGGCCGAGATCGATCGGCTGGCGCGCGCGGCTAAGCTCGCCGCCGCGAACGGGCTCGAGGTCCACGCCGGCCACGGGCTCACCTTCAACACGGTAGGCGCGGTCGCGCGCATGCCCGAGATCGTCGAGCTCAACATCGGCCACTTCCTGATCGGCGAGGCGATCTTCGGCGGGCTGCCTGCCGCCGTCCGGCGGATGCGTGCATTGATGGACGAAGCGCGCACAGGTGCGGCTGCGCCGCGGGAGCGGGTGAGGCCGGCGTGATCATCGGGCTCGGCAACGACATCATCGACATCCGGCGCATCGAGAAGACGCTCGAGCGCTACGGCGACCGCTTCATAGAGCGTATTTTCACCGACGTGGAGCGCCAGAAATCCGAGCGCCGTGCGGAGCGCGCGGCCTCCTATGCCAAGCGGTTTGCCGCCAAGGAGGCGTGCGCCAAGGCCTTGGGGACCGGACTGCGCCGGGGCGTCTACTGGCGCGACATGGGGGTCATCAATCTGCCGTCCGGGCGTCCCACCTTGAAGCTTACAGGAGGAGCGGCCCGACAGCTCGACGCCATTACGCCGGAGGGCTACGAGGCCCGCATCGATTTGACTCTGACCGACGATTTCCCGCTCGCCGAGGCGGTTGTGATCATCTCCGGTCTTCCGGAAAAGGGCGACCGCCGCTGACGGCTAGCTGCGGCGGCAAGCTGCGACACGAAGGCTGGGCGAATTGCACGGGGGCCTTAAAGTCGGTATAGCGGCGCGGCGCAAGAGCGGGCGCAAGGTCCGCGGGAGCTTTGAATGGCGGTATCGGTAAACGTGAGAAAGAGTGGCTGGATCGAAACGGCCACCATCATCATCGAGGCGCTCCTCATTGCAATTCTGGTGCGCACCTTCCTCTACCAGCCCTTCAACATCCCGTCGGGATCGATGAAGGAAACGCTCCTGGTCGGCGACTATATCTTCGTCTCCAAGCTCTCCTACGGCTACAGCAAGTACTCGTTTCCGCGCCTCGTCACGCTCTGCATCCCGTGGACGGACAACTGCGTCACCTTACGCATCCTGCCCGACCTCATCTCCTCCGGGCGTATTTTCGCCGCCGAGCCCAAGCGCGGCGATGTGGTCGTCTTCAAGCTGCCGCGCGACAACTCGACCGACTACATCAAGCGCGTAGTCGGCCTTCCCGGGGACGAGATCAGAGTGAGTGGAGGCGTGCTGTTCATCAACGGCAAGGAAGTGCCGCGCCGCCGCATCGCCGATTTCGTGACGCAGGAGGACGCCGGTCCGCCGCGCCCGATCCCGGCCTACGAGGAGACGCTGCCGAACGGCGTCAAGTACACCGTGCTCGATGCGGAGAGCAACGGCCCGTTCGACAACGTCGGCCCCTATAAGGTGCCCCCCGAGCACTACTTCATGATGGGCGACAACCGCGACAACTCCACCGACAGCCGCGCGTCGTGGGGCGTCGGCTACGTGCCGTTCGAGAACCTCATCGGCCGCGCCGAGATCATCTTCTTCTCCGCTGCCGTCGACGAGCCCGACGCGTTCCGCTGGTATGCGCCGTGGACGTGGCCTTTCGACATCCGTTGGAGCCGCTTCTTCACACTCGTCCGCTGAGCGCAAATTTTTTCCGCCGACGCTCCGCATTTTCGAGGCCCGCGCTCCCACATTCCTTTCCGCGGCCGATGCGGATGCGCTAATCTCGTGATGCCATGCTGCGTACGCGCAAATACAAGGCCCTTGAGAAGGCGCTGGGCCATCGCTTCAAGAACCAGCAGACCCTCGAGGTCGCGCTCACGCATGCGAGCATGCGCGGGGGCAAGGGAAAGCGCAGCGACAACGAGCGGCTCGAGTTCATCGGCGACCGCGTGCTGGGCCTCGCCATCGCCGAGCTCCTGAACGAGCAGTTTCCCACCGCCAGCGAGGGCGAGCTTGCCCGCCGCTACAATAGGCTGGTGCGGGGCGAGACCTGCGCCAAGGTCGCGCGCGCGCTCGGCATCGGCGCGCACCTCATTCTTTCCGAGAGCGAGGCCGGCAGCGGCGGGCGCGCCAAGAGCACGATCCTCGCCGATGCCATGGAGGCGCTGCTGGGGGCGATCTTCGTCGACGGCGGGTTCGAGCCTGCGCGGGCGAGCGTGCGCCGCCTGTGGGCGAGCGTGGCCGGAGAGGCGCAGACGACCGCGCGGCCGGACGCCAAATCGGCGCTGCAGGAATGGGCGCAAGGCCACGGTCTCTCCTTGCCGCAATACGTCGAGGTCGAGCGCAACGGGCCCGACCATGCGCCGCGCTTCACCTCAGAGGTGCGCATCAAGGGCAAGCCGCCGGCCCGCGGCGAGGGCGCCTCGAAACGTGCGGCCGAGCAGGCCGCCGCCCGGGCTCTGCTCGAGCGCGAGGGTGTGCGCGGAGCGGCCGTCCATGAGTGAGCCTGAGAAGGAGGGCGCCGACCGCTCTGCGGCCGGGCCAGAGCCTCGCTGCGGCTTCATCGCCGTCATCGGCGCGCCCAATGCCGGCAAGTCGACGCTCGTCAACGCCCTCGTCGGCGCCAAGGTTGCGATCGTCTCACACAAGGTGCAGACGACGCGCTCCCCCGTGCGCGGCATCGCCACCGAGGGAGAGAGCCAGCTCGTGTTCATCGACACGCCGGGGATGTTCGAGCCCAGGCGCCGGCTCGAACGCGCCATGGTGGACGCGGCCTGGGGCGGCGCGCACGATGCCGACTTCATCGTGCTGGTGATCGACGCGGCGAAGGGCCTCGACACCGATCTCGAAGGCATTCTCGGCAAGCTGCGGGAGACGCGCGCTCCGCGCATCGCGGTGCTCAACAAGGTCGATCGCGTGGCAGACAAGGGTGAGCTCCTGGGGCTCGCCCAGACGCTGGAAGCGCGCGGGCCGTTCGAGCGCATGTTCATGCTGTCGGCGCTCTCCGGAGAGGGCGTTGCGGACCTCAAGGCCTATCTCGCCACCCGCGTTCCCGTCGGGCCCTGGCACTATCCGGCCGACGACCTGACGGATGTCCCGCTGCGTACGCTTGCCGCCGAGATCACGCGCGAGAAGATCTACAACCGCCTGCACGACGAGCTCCCGTACGCCTCGACGGTCGAGACCACGTCGTGGCAGGAGCGCAAGGACGGCTCGGTGCGCATCGAGCAGACGATCTTCGTCGCCCGCGAGGGGCAGAAGGCGATCGTGCTCGGCAAGGGCGGGCAGACGATCAAGCAAATCTCCACCGACTCGCGCAAGGAGCTCACCGAGATTCTCGAGCGCCCGGTGCACCTGTTCCTGTTCGTTAAGGTGCGCGAGGGCTGGCAGGACGATCCCGAGCGCTACCGGGAGATGGGCCTTGAAATTCCCAAGAAATGACGCTGCGGTTCTCTGATGCAGTGGTCGGATGAGGGCGTGATCCTGTCGGTCAAGCCGCACGGCGAGACGGCAGCGGTCGCAGAAATCTTCACGCGTGCGCACGGGCGCCACCTGGGGCTCGTGCACGGCGGGCGCTCGCGCAAGCTGAGGCCGGTGCTGCAGATCGGTAACCACGTCGACGCCGTATGGAAGGCGCGGCTTTCGGAGCACCTGGGCCACGTGGCGGTGGAGCTGCGCAAGGGCTACGCCGCGCAGGCGATGGAGGATGCGCTGCCGCTCGCTGGCCTCTCCTCGCTGTGCACGCTGGCGCGCCTGCTGCCCGAGCGCGACCCGCACCCGAGCCTCTATGAGGTGACGCTGTTCGTGCTCGGCTACCTCGACGATCCCGACGTGTGGCCGGCGCTGATGGTGCGCTGGGAGCTGGCGCTGCTCGACGAGCTGGGCTTCGGGCTCGATCTTTCGGCCTGCGCCGCAACGGGGGCGAACGACAACCTCATCTACGTCTCGCCCAAGACCGGGCGCGCGGTCTCGGCCGCTGCCGGCGAGCCCTACAAGGAGCGCCTCTTGCGCTTGCCGCCGTTTCTCGCCAAGGGGCGCCAAGGCGCGGCGACGCCGGAGGATGTGCTCGCCGGGCTCGAGCTTACCGGGCACTTCCTGGAAGCGCGCGTGCTCGGCCCCCGCGGGGATAAGATGCCGGATGCACGCCTGCGCCTGCGCGACCTCCTCGCCAAGCGCCTCCCTAGCTGAGTGCAGCGATCCTTCACCTCTCCCCACGGGAGAGGTGAGATGCGCGTCTCTAGGGACCGCTAATCACGGGGGCGGGTCGGCGGCGTCGAGGTGCACGGGGTCCGCGACCGGCGCTGCCTCGGTGAGCTCGACGATGACGCCGCCGGCGGGCGCCGGCTTCAACGTATAGAGTTGCCCGTTGCGCGTCTCATAGTGACCGCGGGCGCCCGTGCGCACGTCGGTCGAGAACGTCAGCTCGCGCGGCATGCAGGCGGTGAGCGTGATGGTGGCGCGCGCCTCCGCCGAGTGTTGCTGGCCGGCGAGCGTGTAGGGCACCGCGTCGCCCGTCGTGTTCTTGATCATGAACTCGATGTTCATCGCCCGCGGCCGCGCGAAGAGCTGCACGGCGATGTAGCGCGGGTCGTCCGGGGCGGCGCGCTCGACCGCCACCCCCGTCTCCGTCACGTAGGGCAAGAGCAGGTTGTGCCGGTGGCCCGGCGAATGCTCCCAGCCCTCGACCGCGAGCTTGGCGTAGCCGTCGGCGGTGAAGCCGCGGCTGTCATAGGCGGAGGCGAGGTTCTCGCCGATCTGGCAGTAGGCGTAGCCGGCCTTGGCGGCGCGCGTCGCCGGCGTGGTGCCGTCGAGGAGGTGGGGCAGATCCTTGTGTGAGCCGAGCTTCTTGGCGTAGGCGCGTGCCGCCCCCGTGAGCAGCGCATTGGGCGTGACGGGGGCGAGCTTGTTCTCAAGGCGGAACTCGTTCGTCATCGAGATGATGGCCGCCTCAGTATCGGGGATGTCGGGGGTGACGGGCATAACTTAGACCGCGTATGAACCAACGCCGCTAGGACTGGGAAATGTTCCGCGCATCGATGCGCTGCAACAGGTCGAGAAAGCTCTGATCTATTTCGGCCCGATCGTTGCGGTTGCACGACAGCTCGGCCCAAAAGCCCTCGCGATCGCCGGCGCGCCACGTCCAGAACTGCCGGGCATCATAGACCCGGATGTCTGCGTGCCCCTTCGGCCGGCACTTGAGGTAGTCTCCGTAGATGTCGCTGTCGCCCACTCTCCACTGCCAGGCGCCCGCGGAATTGAAAGCGGCAAGGATGGTGTCGATCGATTTGCCGCAAGCGAAATCGTAACCCCAGGAAACCTGATCCATGTCGTTGGTCCGACCTTGGCCTGCCTCGGCCGGGAGCCCGAGGGCGTTAGCTGTCCTTGCTGGTCTCGACGTGGAACTTGTGCAGCACGCGATGGAAAATGGGCGCCAGCACGAAGCCCGTGGCGATGACGATGATGAGGCCGGAGAAGATGGCGTAGCAGCCGGCGAACACCTTGCCCGCCTGCGTCTTGAGCTCGGCCGCCGGGCCCATGCCTGAGAGGATCATGGCGGCGTTGAGGAAGGCGTCGGTCGCCGACATGCCCTCGAAATGTGCATAGCCGGCAATGCCGATCACGAGGCCGAACCCCGTAAGCGCCAGCCACAGGCCGACGGCGCGCAGCATGCGGATGGCAAAGACGTGCCGCGCGGCCACCTTGTGGGCGCGCGTCTCAAAGCCGGTGAGGCTGAAGGTTCTACCCTGCATCGGCCGCAGTTTAAGGCGCTCGGGCGCGGGCGGGCAACGGCAGGCCCCGCGGAACCCGCCAGCCCGCGGCGGCGTTCTTTCTCCTCTCGCAATTGCGTGACGGCCTCACCACATTGCGGTTCCGGCCGCTATACTGCCCGGCAGGCAGGCCCGCCCGCGCGCCGGCCCTACAACCTTACAGAGCAACTGCGCTAGGAGCCCGTGGCATGAGCCGCGCCTTCGTCAAGGAGCACGAGGACATTATCGAGGATCTGCCCGACCGGCTGATCTCCGAGCACCCGAACCTCGTCACGCGCGAAGGCCTCGCCCAGATCGAGGCCGAGGTGCGCCGCCTCTCCGCCGAGCACGCCGCCGCGCAGGGCGAGGGCGACCGCGAGCGCACGGCGGCGACCGCGCGCGATCTGCGCTATTGGCTGGCGCGGGCCGCGAGCGCCGAGCTCGTCGAGCTACCGGCGGATAAGGGCCGCGTGCACTTCGGCTCGACCGTGACCATCGAGCGCTCGAGCGGGAGGAAGCAGACCTTCCGCATCGTCGGCGAGGATGAGGCGGACCCGGCCAAGGGCACGATCCCCTACGTGGCGCCGTTGGCGCGTGCGCTGTCGGGCAAGGAGGTCGGCGACGTCATCCGCTTCGCGGAGGACGAGATCGAGGTGCTGGGGGTGGAGTAGGGATCAGCTCCCCTGCCCAATGGGGAAGGTCTTCTCCCAGGAGGCCCCGTCGCTGTCGCGCACGAGGACCTGCAGCGTCTCCGCGCCGTTGAGGCGATAATCAAAGTCGAGGACCGGGTTCTGCGACAGCGTCATCGAGCCCTTCATGGCGAGCACGCGCTCCTCGCCCTGCATCACCTCGAGATCGGTCACAATGCGCAAGGGGATGTAGAGCAGGGTCAGCTGGTCGAGCACCATGCCGGTGTGGTTCGGGTGGCTGATCGAGAGCCGCGCCGACGGCTCAATCGGCGTCGCGGCGGCGGGCTTGCCCAAGGCTTCCAAAGTCATCTTGCCCATGTTGGCCGCGATCTCCTGCGGGTCGCCCTGCGGCGGCGCCGAGCAGGAGGCCTGGCCGCCCGCGAACTTGACGAAGCGGTCGGCCATGTAGAGCTGCCCGTCGCTAGCTTCCACGATGGCGCGCACGTCGGTCGCCGCGTTGAGGCGCAATTTCGTCGCGAGCTTGAGGTGATCGCGTTTGCCGCCGATGTCGAACACGGCAGCGACCGGGGTGGGGTTCTCGTCCACGATGAGGGTGACGGCGCGCACCGTGCGCCCGTCCTTAAAGGCCGCCTCGACCGCGATGGGGACCGCGCGTTGGTCCTCGGGGCGGGCGGGCGCCGAGAGCTCAACGATGCCGCCGGCGGGATTGAGGGTTTTCGTGCCGAACACGGCGGGGCGGATCTCGTCCCAGGCGGAGCCCGCGGAGGCGGGCAGGGCGGGGGCTGTCAGCGCGAGCGCGCCGATGGCCACAATGGCGAGCGTTTCATAGGCGCGGCGCATGGGTCATTTCCCCCGAGATTCGGCCTCTTGAAGCGGGCGGGCCATTATGCCCAAGGCGGGGGAGGGCGACAACGGGGAACGGCCGCGTTGTCCGGCAAGCACTTAGGCCCCGGAGGCGCTATAATGGCCTAGTCACAGGGGCTGTAGGGCGGATGGGGAGAAAAAGGCTAAGGAGCACGAGCGATGCACATCGTGCACAGTTGGCTCAATGAGAACGAGAGGCAGGAGGCCAGGGACTTGGGCGCGCGGCTCAAGCGCGGCGAGATCGAGGCCCTGCAGAAGCTCGAGCTGCGCGTCTTGCGGGCGAGCAAGGACAACGAGCACTTCACCGAGTGGCTTTCGGAGGTGGTGCAGCACGTGATGACCGCGGAGGCGCGCGAGAAGCTGCGCCGCGAGGTGCCGCCGCCTGCACCCGAACCGCCGAAGTATCACCGCCACAAAGGCTAGTTGTCGAGGAATGAGCGCAGCTTGCGCGACCGGCTCGGGGCTTGCGGGCGGGAGGCGGTGAGTAGCGCGAGCATCGGCAGCAGGATCAGCCCATCAAACTGGTTGTAGTTCACGTTATGTTCTGATATTGTTGTGCGATTCGATAAAACCAATTGCCAGCTAGATGTCGATTGAAAAGGCTAATCTAAGAAAGCTCCTTCAGGTCTTTTATGCGGCGGACCGTCAACAACGCCGTCTTCTTCGTGAAGACATCCGCAATGATCGAAGGCGAGAGTCGGTGGTCGCGATGAAGGAGGCGATTTTTATTCGCCATTCTGGGCGGACGTAAAAAGCCACGTCGCTGGTCACTCAGCTTTAAAGGATCAGTCGGGCATACGGATAGCCGCTAACAAATCTCGGGCTCGGCTCTACCCAGTTTTGACAGACTGCTTTCTTACAATGTGGTCGGAAAAGATGAGATGGCGGAACGAGCCTTTCGAGTTTGTTGCTGAAAGCGTCAAGGCTCGTCTAAAGATAGAAGAGTTGAGCGCCACTGTAAAAATTGAAAATACGGCTGCGGTGAAATTATGGGACGGTTCCCATCGAGTGATTTACCCATATTTCAGCGAGGAGCCGCGATTGCCGGATGAAGGCGCTCGACTAGGGTTCTGGGCGCTCAGAAAGGCCATTCCAGAATACCCGGTTGAGGATTTTCGCATTGTTGACTTTCATCGGCGGACCTACTTCAGACCGAGTGACATAGGGACTGTCGGCGACGAAGAAAGTATGTTCATCGCCAAATACGGAAGTCTATTGCAGACATGGCGCAGACTACGCGACGAAAGTAAGTAGATAAACTCGCCGTTTGTTCGATGCGCGATTTAGTTGCCTAGCGGATGCGCTGCCGATCATTTGCGTAGCAGCTTGATCGTCGGGTGTCTTGCGTCGCGAGAACCGCAGTTCTGCGGAAAGTTGCAATCCCATCAGGCAGTGGACCGTCGATGTAGTAGCCGCCAAACTCCCAAATTTGCTTGCAGTCACCATCATTGGGGTTGTTCCCAATGAAGAAGCGCACGGGGCGTCCCGAGTTGTCAGGGTCGCTTGCAGAAATAAGCGAACTTCTCTTCTGGTGATGACTAGCTGGCACAACAAAATCCTCGTCAGAGCCCTGCACTATGCCTGTCGCAACTACCGCGGCGATCCCATTAGGCAGACGGTAGTAGGCTATAAGCGTGCGCTGTCCGTCCAGTTCGTTGACAAGACGCTCCTCCTCATCCTTTGACAGCAAAAGTTCAATGACGCGGCCGCCACCTGTCGGGGCGGGATCAAGCCATAATGCCTTCTTTGTTGGAATAGCAGTCGCGGTCGAAAGGAAGTCAGTGGCAATCCATAGGCGAAGCAAAAGACAAGCGTGGCCACTCATTGCATCAGGTACTGGTCCGCGAACCCATTTATACATGAGGCGATCAGTCATCGTGATTGGGACACCGAACTCCTGTCTGAAGGCGTCCCTGCAGATTCCAGACTGATGGAAGCTCAGTTTGGAGCTTTTGCTGTTTCCTTGTGATACGTAAATGTCATTGCCTTGCGACACGACTCGCCATGTGCTGGAGCGTGGCCCAACAGGGCTGCCAACTCCAGACCTCATATTCAATTTCGTTGAGAGCGCGGCAGCGCGCGTGATACCGGACATTGTTCAGGGATCTGCGAAAGCGGCTGGCACCGCGGGGATTAAAAGTTTAGATCGATGTCGCCCAACTAGTTATCCAAGAAGCTCCGCAGCTTGCGCGACCGGCTCGGGTGCTTCAATTTCCGCAGCGCCTTGGCCTCGATCTGGCGGATGCGCTCGCGCGTCACACTGAACTGCTGGCCGACCTCCTCCAGCGTGTGATCGGTGTTCATGCCGATGCCGAAGCGCATCCGCAACACGCGCTCCTCGCGCGGGGTGAGCGAGGCCAAGACGCGCGTCGTCGTCTCGCGCAGGTTCGACTGGATCGCCGCATCGATCGGCAGCACCGCGTTCCTGTCCTCGATGAAGTCGCCGAGGTGGGAATCCTCCTCGTCGCCGATCGGCGTCTCGAGCGAGATCGGCTCCTTGGCGATCTTCAAGACCTTGCGAACCTTCTCCAGCGGCATGGCGAGCTTTTCGGCCAGCTCCTCGGGTGTCGGCTCGCGCCCGATCTCGTGCAGCATCTGGCGCGAGGTGCGCACGATCTTGTTGATGGTCTCGATCATGTGCACGGGGATGCGGATCGTGCGCGCCTGATCGGCGATCGAGCGCGTGATCGCCTGCCGGATCCACCAGGTGGCGTAGGTCGAGAACTTGTAGCCGCGGCGGTACTCGAACTTGTCGACCGCCTTCATGAGGCCGATGTTGCCTTCCTGGATGAGGTCGAGGAACTGCAGGCCGCGGTTCGTATATTTCTTGGCAATGGAGATGACGAGACGCAGGTTGGCCTCCACCATCTCCTTCTTGGCTTGGCGGGCCTCGCGCTCGCCCTTCTGCACGGCCTTGACGATGCGGCGGAACTCGGGGATCTCGAGGCCCGTCTCGGAGGCGAGCGTGTGGATCTCGGCGCGTAATTGCTCGATGCGCTTCTTCTCGTGCTTGATGAAGGAGCCCCACTTGCGCGTGAGCGCGCCCACGCGGTCGAGCCAGGTCTGGTCGAGCTCGTTGCCGAAATACTCGTCGATGAAGGCCTGGCGCGGCACGCCGTAGCTCTCGGCGAGCCGCATGAGCTGGCCCTCCTGGCCGACGAGCTTCTTGTTGATGCCGTAGAGCTGCTCGACCAGGCTCTCGATGCGGTTGTTGTTGAGCGAGAGGCTTTTCACTGCGGCGATGATCTCGTCGCGCGCCTTGTCGTAGGCCTTCTGCTGCTGCTTCGATCCGGTCTCGCCCGCGACCTGCTGCTCGAGCTTCTTGTCCTGCTGGCGGCGCAGCTTCTTGTAGGTGCCGGCGATGTTGTCGAAGGTCTCGAGCACCTTGGGCTTGAGCTCCGCCTCCATGGCGGCGAGCGAAAGCGCGTTCTCGTAGTCGTCCTCGTCGTCAAGCTCGCCCTCGGGCGGCGTCTCCCCACCTTCGGCAGGCTCGGCCGCCTGCGGGGGCGCCTCGCCGGGGATCACGGGCGGCGGGATCTTCGCCTCGGGGCCCTCGTAGGTGGCTTCCAGATCGATGATGTCGCGCAGGAGGATCTTGCCCTCGTTGAGCTCGTCGCGCCAGATGATGATGGCCTGGAAGGTGAGCGGGCTCTCGCACAGTCCGGCGATCATCGCCTCGCGGCCGGCCTCGATGCGCTTGGCGATCGCGATCTCGCCCTCGCGGGAGAGGAGCTCGACCGACCCCATCTCGCGCAGGTACATGCGCACGGGGTCGTCGGTGCGCTCGGCCGGCTCGGCCCGCGTCGGCGTGGCGGGGACCGCTTGCGTGGTGAGCGCGCGGCCCTCCTCCTCGTCGGGCTCCTCGGCGACCTCTTGGGGCTCCTCGCTCTCCTCGGTCTCGACGACGTTGATGCCCATGTCGGACAGCATCGCCATCGTGTCCTCGATCTGCTCGGACGAAACCTCCTCGGAGGGGAGCACCGAGTTCAACTGGTCGTAGGTGACATAGCCGCGTGCCTTTGCGGTCTTCAGAAGACGCTTCACCGATTGGTCGGAGAGGTCGAGCAGCGGGCTGTCGCGCTCTTGGGTCTCCGCCGGTGCGGCGCCCTGCTCCTCGCTCTTCGGCGCGGCAGCAGCCTTGCGCGATCCCGACTGCTGGGCTTTCGATTTCACGGCCATGGCTTTCGCGGCTTTCAAGGGCTCTAATCCTGCTCTAAGCGATCAAAAAGTGTGCTGCATATCGCGCTCGGGACCAGGCGGCCCCTTGGCGACACCCTCTGCGCACGTTCAATTCAGGCCTTGTGACATTCCACTTTCCGCACCCCCAACTGACTTGCTCGGGTGGCTCCCCAAAGCCGTCCCAGCCGCCAACACGCAAGCTGCGCGCCAGTTCACTCGACCGGCTCTGCGAAGGGGGGCACTTGGCTTGCCCTCGCAAGCAGGCCCTGGATCTCGCAGATGCGCGCCAGCGCGTCCTCGGAGCCGTCCTGGTGGTAAGCCTGGACGGCAGCCTCGAGCGACTTCTGCAAGCCGACCTGCCTCTCATGCAGCGCGAGGGTGTGGCGCCAGCCAACTTCCACCTCGGCCCGCGGGGCATCAGGCTCAGCGAAACGATCGCTTCTATGCGTAACCGAGCGCTCCACAAGGTCCAAAACCCTGCCGAGGCCCATGCCGTTCAATTGGGTGCGTAAAGTGGCGCTGTCAAGGACATTTTCGAGCGCATGCACGGACAAAATGGCATCCCTGAGCCGCCCGGCCGGGGCCGACAGTAAGGTTAGGGCGGCAATCTCCTCGCAATGGGCCTCAATGAGCCAGGGATGGCTCAAGATCGTACGCACGATGAGGGCTTCCCGGGCCGGGATCAGCTCGGCCCGCTGGCTGAGCTCGGGGCTCGCGGAGGCGGGCTTCAGCTGCTGGGCGAACGGCTGCTTGGCGCCTTGGCCGAGGCGGGCCCGCTCGCGCACGCGCCAGTCCGGCGTAACATTGTTGCGCCGGCCGCCGGCCGCGCTGCGGCGCCGCTGCCCCTCGCCACGGGCGATCTCGCGCACCACCGTGCGATTGAGCGTCCACAGGGTCTCGCGCAGCTCGCGCTCGTAGTGGGCCTTGACGGTCGCGTCGCCGATCTTTGCGACCATGGCCTTGAGGCGCGTCTCGAAGGCGGCGCGCTGCTCGGGCGTCGAGAGGTCCTGGTCCTCCTGCTCGCGCTCCCACAGCACGTCGAACAGGGCACGTGTGCGGGCAAGCTCGGCGGCGAAGGCCTCGGGCCCCTGCTGGCGCACGAGGTCGTCGGGGTCGAGACCGCCGGGGAGGAAGGCGAAGCGCACGCTGAAGCCCGGCTTCAAGAGCGGGATCACCGTCTCCACGGCGCGGAAGGCGGCCTTGCGGCCCGCCGCATCGCCGTCGAAGCACAAGACCGGCTCCTCCGCGAGGCGCCACAGCAGCTTCACCTGCTCCTCGGTCAGCGCGGTGCCGAGCGGGGCGACCGTCTCGGGAAAGCCCGCCTCATGCAGCGCGATCACGTCCATGTAGCCCTCGACGGCGATGACGCGGCCCTTCTCGTGCGCGGGCCCGCGCGCCCGCGCGGCGTTGAACAGACCGTGGCCCTTGTGGAAGAGCGGCGTGTCGGGGGAGTTGAGGTATTTCGCGGGCGCCTCGGGGTCGAGCGCACGGCCGCCGAAGGCGATGACGCAGTCGCGCAGATCGGTAATGGGGAAGGTGACGCGGTGGCGGAAACGGTCGTAGGCGACGGGGATGTCCTCGCCGCCGATCAGCATGCCGGACGCGACCATGTCCTCCAGGGAAAAGCCCGCCTTCGCGAGGTGCTGCTTCAATGCGGACTTGTCGTTGGGCGCATAGCCGATGCGGAAGGCAGCAATGGTGTCAGGTTTCAGCCCGCGCTTTTCCAGATAGCGGCGCGCCTCGCCGCCAGCGCCGCTCCTCAGGGCCTGCTGAAAAAATTGCGCGGAGGCCTCCACCAGCCGGTGGAGCCGCTCCCGCTCGTCCTCGCGCGCCTCATCGCGCGCGGAAAGCTTCGGCATGGGCACGCCGGCTTCGCCGGCAAGCCGCTCCACCGCCTCGGGAAACGACAGCCCCTCGGTCTTCATCAGGAAGGTGAAGATGTCGCCGTGCTCGCCGGAGGCGAAGCAGTGGTAGAAGCCCTTAGCATCGTTGACGGTGAAGGAGGGCGTCCTCTCCACCTTGAACGGCGAGAGCCCCTTGAACTCGCGGCCCGCGCGCTTCAACGCAACCTTGCGGGACACGACCTGGCTGACCGACAGCCGGGCGCGGATCTCGTCGAGGAAATGCGGGGGATAGCGCACCTGGGCGTCCGCTCTGTCATTGCGTCGAACGCACGGCACATCGGACTGACCACCTCGTGTTCAATCCATTGAACAGCTATCGACTGATTCGCGGCGATGCGGGCGCTGCGTTGGCGATCTTCCCCGCTATGAACAGCGTCAAATTCGCATAGCTCGTCATCCCCGCCGAGGCGGGGACCTAGTACACGTGGGCGCAGGAACTTAGCTCGGGGGCGGCTATGAAAAGTATCTGGGTTCCCGCCTTCGCGGGGATGACGGTGGTTGGGGGCGTCACTTCAGCAGCTCTTTGACCGCCGCGGAGGCCTTGCCAAAATCCATCTGGCCGGCAAAGCGCGCTTTGAGCGCGGCCATGACCTTGCCCATGTCCTTCTGCCCCGCCGCGCCGACCTCCTTGATGATGGCGGCAATCGCCGCCTTGGCCTCGGCCGCATCCATCTGCTTGGGCAGATAGGCCTCGATCACCTTGATCTCGGCGGCCTCCTTGTCGGCGAGCTCCTGGCGTCCGCCGGCGACGAACTGCTCGATCGAATCGCGGCGCTGCTTGATCATCTTCGCCAGCACCGTGAGGATGCCGGCGTCGTCGATCTTGTCCTTGCCCGAGGGGCGCGCGTCGATGTCGGCCGATTTGATCGCCGCGTTGATCAGGCGCAGCGTGCCGACGCGGTCCTTGTCGCCCGCCTTCATCGCCTCTTTGAGGTCGGCGTTGATCTTCTCGCGCATCATCGTCTCCTGGCGTCTTAGGCCCGCGTATCTAGGCGCGCGGCCGCGCGCAAGCAAGCCGCAAGCGTCACCCGCTCACTTCTTCTCCGCGCCTTCGGGTTCGGCGATCTGCTCCACGCTCTCCTGCTCGTTGGGGTCGGTGCGGGCGACGATCGCCTCGGCCGCCTCCGTGTCGCTCAGGTTGATCGGCTTGTGCGGCAGGTCGGCCGGTATGTAGAGGAAGTCGCCCGCCTCGTTGATCACGCTCTTCTTCAGGCCCTCGCCGTAGAGCGTCTTCACACGCCCCTTGATGATGTAGACGACCGACTCGTAGCCCTTGTGGATGTGGGCCTTGGCCGACTTGCCCGGCGGGATGATCACCTTGTTCATGGAGATGTGCTTCGTCCCGGCGTTCTTGCCCGAGATGCCGACGAAGTTGGGCAGCCCCTGCTTGGTCTCGGTCGTCGCGGTGGGATGGATCACGATGATCTCGGCCTCCGCCGGCTTCTCCTCGGCGCGGAGTGTGTGCGCGATGACGGGTGCGAGCGCGAGGGCCAAGACGGCTCGGAAGAGCGAACGCATGCCCGAAATCTCCTGTTGCGAATAAACCCGCGGCTGCAGCCCGCAGGCTCGGCCCGCAATAGAGCGCCCCGGGGAGGGCGTGCGCAAGCTGGAGCTCTGGGTGACCTGAAGAACCGCTTCTCATAGGGTCCGCCGCGCCCGCCGGTCCGCGCCGCAGCCGCAGCGCTTCCCCGACTGCTCCTAGGGCCGTTGTCCGCCGGCAAATCCGCCGCCTTGCAGTTGCTTGGCGACGTAAACAGCGTAATTATCCGCCATGCCCGATACGTAGTCGATCGCCCTGCGGAGACACTGATAAGGGGTCCAGCCTCCAGGCGGCTTGTTATCCTTGGAAGGCGCATGATCCCCTAAAAGCCGCAAAACAAGTTGCGATTTCCATGATGGCTTAAATTCTCCTGACGAATCCTCCAAAGCTTTGGCTCGTTCCAAGGCTGCTACACAAAACTCCCGCAGCAAAGTGTCCGTGGTGGAATAGGCTCCGATCTCAATCTCTACCTTCTTTGTATCGACGTAAATTTTCTCTCTCCCCAATTGCTTTGCTTCATTGATGAGAAGTCGACAAGGATCTTCCTCCGGGAGCAATTCCATCAGTGAGCCATCGTAGTTGCCAGCCAT
>DATIZL010000108.1:0-24070 GCA_035517115.1 Hyphomicrobium sp. | reverse complement strand
ACGGCCGCTTGCCGGATGAGCTCCGCCAAGCGCTCCCGCGCGTCCTCGCGGTTGCGCTCCTGGGTGCGGAAGCGGTCGGCCCGGATGACGAGGATGCCCTCATCGCTGAGCCGCCGGCCGGCGAGGCGGGAGAGGCGCGCGCGCACGCCCTCCGGCAACGACGCCGAGCGGCCGACGTCAAAGCGCAGCTCCACCGCGGTCGAGACCTTGTTGACATTCTGGCCGCCGGGGCCGGAAGCGCGCACGAAACGCTCCTCGAGCTCGCGCTCGTCGATGGAGATCTCGTCAGTGATCTTGAGCATGCGGCGGCCAAATCATTTTGGTCGATGGTCTAGCGCGTGAATGGCCCGCGGCGCCAGCCCTTGAAGTCACGGATGATCTCACGGGCCGCATTGTGCCCGGGCAGCCCTGTCACGCCGCCGCCGGGATGGGCGCCGGCGCCGCAGAGGTAAAGCCCCGGCAGCGGCAGGCGGTAGTCCGCATACCCGAGCACGGGTCGCGCCGAGAAGAGCTGGTTGAGCGACAGTGTGCCGTGGAAGATATCGCCGTCGATCATGCCGAAGCGCCGCTCAAGGTCGAGCGGCGATAGCACCTGGCGCGCAATCACCGACGCCTTGAAGTTCGGCGCGTGGCGGTTGACCGTCTCGATGACGAGGTCGGCGAAAGCCTCCTTCTCGCCCTCGTCCACCCAGCTTCGCCCCGACGGCAGATGCGGCGCCACGTGCTGTACGAACAGGCTCGCGACGTGCTTGCCCGCCGGCGCGAGCGTGGGGTCGAGGGTCGAGGGGATCAGCATCTCGACGACGGGCGCCGACGACCAGCCGCTCGCCCGCGCGTCGAGATAGGCTTGCTCGAGATAGTCCAGCGTCGGCCCAATGATGATCCCCGAGCCGTGGTGGTCCTGCGCCTCTTTTCCGGGGCAGCAGGTGAAGCTCGGCAGCCCTGCGAGCGCCACGTTCATGCGGAACGTGCCGGAGCCGGACTTCATGGCCAGGAAACGGTCGCGCATCTCCGGCGCGACGGCGTCGTCAGGCATGAGGTCCCGGAACAGGAGCTTCGGCGGCACGTTGGCGGCAACCGCGCGCGCCGTGATCTCCTCGCCATTTGCCAGCACGACGCCGCGCGCAGCTCCGTTCCTGGTCAGCACACGAGCGACGCGCACTCCCGTGCGGATCGCCGCTCCCCGCGCTTTGGCCGAGGCGGCGAGCGCCTGCGTTATGGCCCCCATGCCGCCGATGGCGTGGCCCCAGGCGCCACGCTTGCCGTTGACCTCGCCGAAGCAGTGGTGGAGCAGCACATACGCGGTGCCAGGCGTCGACGGCGCGGCGTAGCTGCCGACGATGCCGTCGAAGGCGAGCGCCCCCTTGACGACATCGCTTTCAAACCAGCTCCCAAGGAAATCCGCGGCACTCAGCGTGAAGAGGTCGAGCAGCAGCCGCTTGTCGGCGAGATCGAGAGCGAGCATGCGGCGGCCGAGTCCCGCGCCCTTTAGGAGCTGCATGAGGCCCCCGCCCGCGTTGGGTGGCGTGCGCAGCACGAGGTCGCGCAGCACATCGGCGGCGCGCGACAGCGCCCCCTCGTAAGCGGGTAGGCGCTCGGCATCGCGGGCGGAGAAGCGCGCCACCGCCACCTGCCGCTCCGCAAGGGCGCCGCGCATGAGCAGAAAGCGCGCATCATCGACCGACCAGAAATTCGCGGCCGGCCGCTCCACGATCCGGAGCCCGTGCCTTGCGAGCTCAAGCTCCGCGATGACCTTGGGGTTCAACAGGCTGACGGTGTAGGCGGCAACCGAGTTGCGGAAACCGGGATGGAACTCCTCCGTCACCGCGGCGCCGCCGACGACGTCGTTCTTTTCGAGCACGAGCGTCTTGATCCCGGCGGCGGCCAGATAGGCCGCGCAGACAAGGCCGTTGTGCCCGGCGCCGACGATCACGACATCGAATGTGTCAGCTGCCTGCATCAACGCCATCCCGCCGATCATCGGCCGCCCCCCGCGCTGCGGCGGCAACGTAGCCCATCGCGTGTTCCACAATGGGCCGGCGATCATACGGCGTTAATCTTGACCGCTAAGGCGGGGGCGCGCGCCAAGCGCATTAGAGGTCCGTTCACCCTGGCTTCTTAGCGTGACGGCTCAGCTTCTCGGCCTTTTCAAAAGCACATGACGCCCGCAGCAGCCAAAACCGCCATCGGCCTCGATGCGGCAGCCGCACGCGAAGCCTTCTATAGGCTTCTCGGGCTCCTCATCGTGTCGCTGTTTCCTGCGCTGTTCTGGACCACCGTGGCCGCCGTCGGCGCCTCCGCGCTCGGCGCGCCCTTGAGCCCGCTCGCGCTCGCGACCATCGGCGCGGCGATCGCGGCCTTTCTCGCCGCCGTCTTCAACCAGCTCTTTGCCCGGATTTAGCTGACCCCGCCCCAGCCGCAGCGGAGCATCTGGCAGGTGCCCGCGCCCTTGCAGGCAACGCGCACGAACCGGCACACGCGACAGCTGTAGCTCGACAGGCATCCGCGGTAGGAGCCGCCGCGGCGGAAGTTGCATGTGCGAATGGTCTGGCAATCGCGCTGCGGGTTGATGAGGCCGCCGGGCCCTTCCTGCGCGCGCGCAGCACCGATGAGCGCCGCGCCTGCCAGCACGGAAGCCGCTACCATCCCAAGCAATGCAATGCGCTGCATGAGGATTGCCCCCTGCATCTCAGGCTCCGAAGCAGTGTCGGCGAGATGCGCCTTGAAGGCAATCGAATGGCCGCTTCAGGGTGCACAAGAAGCAGACAAGTGTGCCGTTGCGGCCACGCAAAGGCAGAAAGGGCCAGCGCGGCCGCGATCGGCGCGCCTGGAGGCGAAGCACCGCCCTGTGGATTTACTCGGCGGCTTTGCGTGCGGGCTGCACGGTCGCCATGTAGTCATTGAGCAGGGTCTCGGAGATCTTGCCCGGCTTGAAGCGGTACTCGCCGATCTCGGAGATGGGCGTAACCTCCGCCGCGGTCCCCGTCAGGAACGCCTCCGAGAAGGAGGCGAGCTCCTCGGGCATGATCGCCCGCTCGATCAGCTCATAGCCGCGCTTCTTGGCGAGCCCGATCACGGTGCGCCGCGTGATGCCGTCGAGGAAGCAATCGGGATCGGGCGTGTGGATGACGCCGTCCTTCACGAAGAACACGTTGGCGCCCGTGCACTCGGCGACGCGGCCGCGCCAGTCGAGCATGAGCGCGTCGGCAAAGCCCGCGCGCTCTGCGCGGTGCTTCTCGATGGTGCAGATCATGTAGAGGCCCGCGCACTTGCTCTTCGCGGGCGCCGTCGCCGGATCGGGGCGCCGATACTTGGCGGACGTCAGCCGGATGCCCCTTAAGCGCTGCTCCATGGGGAAGTAGGAGCCCCACTCCCACGCGGCAACGGCCATATGGATCTTTGTCGCCTGCGCAGAGACGCCGATCTGCTCGCTGCCGCGCCAGGCGATGGGGCGGATGTAGCAGTCGGACAGGTTGTTGGCCTTCACGACGTCGCGGCAGACCTGGTCGATCTCGGCAACCGTGTAGGGAATGTCGTAATCGAGCGCGCGCGCGCTGTCATGCAGGCGCTGCGAATGCTCCGTAAGCTTGAAGATCTCGCCGCCGTAGGCGCGCTCGCCCTCGAACACGGCGCTGCCGTAGTGCAAGGCGTGCGTGAGCACGTGGATATTGGCCTGCCGCCACGGAACCATCTTGCCGTCGAGCCAGATCAATCCGTCGCGATCGTGAAAAGGTGCGGGCTCGGCCATGCGGTCTCTCCGTGAACTCGCGCGTCGTCGCTTGGCCATCGAGGGCCGCACGGAGGCGAGCCTTGCAGGTTAAGAAGGACGCGCCGCTTGCGGCGATCCTCCCCGTGCAAAGACGCTCGACCGCCTGCGCGAAAATGACTTGCCACGAGTAGCAATCGGAGCGAAATAAGTCAACATGACTGACATAACGTCCGACAGCGTACCCGGTCGTCGGAACGCGCGCTCACCAAGCTCCGCACCATCGACGAACGGCGCGGGTCCCGATGCGGCCGAGGATCCGGGGCGCGAGGAGCTCGTGGCCTGCGCGGAGCTCCTCTTCTTCGCCTACCGCGATTTCACCGGCGGCCCCGATGCCGTGCTCGAGGAATACGGATTCGGCCGCGCTCATCATCGCGTGCTGCATTTCGTCAACCGGCAGCCGGGCCTGCGCGTCGCCGACCTGTTGGACATTCTCAAGATCACCAAGCAGTCTCTCGCGCGCGTCCTAAAGCAGCTCATCGACAAAGGCTTCATCCTGCAGCGGGCGGGCAACGACGACCGCCGCGAGCGGCGCCTGTTCGTCACGGCCAAAGGTGCGCGTCTCGCGGATAAGCTTACCGCCCTGCAAATCAAGCGCATCGAGGCGGCCCTTGCCAAGGCCGGCCCGGGGGCGCGAGAGTTAACGCGCCGCTTCCTTTTTGCCATGATTGCAGAGTCCGATCGGTCCCGCGTCGAAGCCTTGCTTAAGCTGTATCCCGGCACGCCGGGTGCCGGCTGAACCGAACCGAGAGTCCGAGCATGAAGGCCGCGAAGATCGCATCCCAATGCGCGTCGCTTCCCGACAATGCGCCGCACGTTCTCGTCGTCGACGATGACCAGAAGATCCGCGACCTCTTGGGCCGCTACCTCACCGAGCACGGGTTCCGCGTGACGACGGCCGCGGACGCCGCGAGCGCGCGCGCCGGCATGCGCGGGCTCGAGTTCGACGTGGTGCTGCTCGACGTGATGATGCCGGGCGAGAACGGGCTCGATCTTGCGCGCGACCTCAAGGCCACGCGCTCGATCCCCATTTGCATGCTGACTGCGCGCTCGGAGACCGAGCACCGCATCGAGGGCCTCGAGGCGGGCGTCGACGACTACATCCCGAAGCCGTTCGAGCCACGCGAGCTCCTGCTGCGCCTGCGCAACATCCTGAAGCGCGGATCGGGGCCCACCGGCCCGCACGACGAGATCCGCATGGGCGCACACGTGTTTCACGTGGGTCGCGGAGAGCTGCGCCATGGGGACGAGACCGTGAAGCTCACGGAGCGCGAGCGCGATCTCCTTCGCCTCTTCGCCCAGCGCATCGGCACCCCCATTGCGCGGCACGAGCTTTTCGCCGAGGACTCCACCGGCAGCGACCGCGCCATCGACGTCCAGATCAACCGTTTGCGCCGCAAAATCGAGACCGATCCCTCAAACCCCGTGTATCTTCAGACAGTTCGCGGCAAAGGGTATATTCTTTATTCCGATTGAGAACGCCACGTTTCCGCACGAGGTCGGCTCTTAATGCTCGCTCCGAACGACGAGCGCATGAATGCCTTGCGCACGCGCTGGCAGGGCGTGCAGCAATGGCTCGAATCCTCGTTGCCGCTGCCGCCGCGGGCGCGCATGCAGTGGCGATTGCCACGCCTCAGCGGCTCGCGCCTGCGTGCCTGGTCGGTGGCCGGCTTCAACTGGTTCGCCACGACGCACGCGGCCAACATGCGCCGTCTGCAGGGCCTCATCTCGGCGGCGCTGCCTAAGGGCCTCTACGCCCGCGCGCTCATCATCATCATCGCCCCGATCGTGGTGCTCGAAGGCGTCATCGCCTTCGTGTTCATGGAGCGCCACTGGCAGGCGGTGACGCGCCGGCTCGCGGAGGCGACCGCCCGCGACATCGCCGCGCTGATCGATGTCTACGACGAGTACCCGCACAAGAGCGACTACAGCCAGCTCATCGATATGGCGCGCGACCGGCTCAATCTGTCGATGCAAATTTTGCCGCCCGGCGACCTGCCGGCGCCACGGCCGAAGCCGTTCTTCGCGCTGCTCGACCAGGCGCTGTCGGACGAGATCCGCCGCCAGGTGCAACGCCCGTTCTGGATCGACACGGTCGGTCAGTCGCGGCACGTGGAGATCCGCGTCAAGCACGCCAACGCGATCCTGCGCTTCGTCGCCACCCGCTCGCAGACCTACGCGTCGAACTCGCACATCTTCCTTCTGTGGATGATCGGCTCCTCCGTCATCCTGCTCACCGTCGCGATCCTGTTCCTGCGCAATCAGATTCGGCCGATCCTGCGGCTTGCCGAGGCCGCCGACGCCTTCGGCAAGGGACGCTCGGTGCCGGAGGACTTCCGTCCGCGCGGGGCACGCGAGGTCCGCCAGGCGGCGACCGCGTTCCTCGAGATGCGCGACCGCATCACCACGCACGTGGAGCAGCGCACGACCATGCTCGCCGGCGTCAGTCACGACCTGCGCACGGTGCTGACGCGCTTCAAGCTCGAGCTGGCATTGCTCGGGGATTCGGAGGAAACGCGCTCGCTGCAGTCGGACGTGCGCGAGATGCAGAGCATGCTCGAGGACTACCTCGCCTTCGCCAAGGGCGACGGCGGTGAGGTCTCGAAGCTCACCAACCTGCGCGAGCTTCTGCAGGAGATCCACGAGGAAGCGCAGGTCTACGGCACGCCGATCGAGTTGAAGCTGAGGAAGCGGCGCCAAGACATCGTGCTCCCCTTGAAGCGGCAGGCCTTCAAGCGCGCGATCACGAACCTCGTCTCCAACGCGGTCCGCTTCGGCGATCAGGTGATCATCCGCGCGGCGGTCGAAGGCCAGTGGGTGCGCGTGGAGGTCGACGACAACGGCCCGGGCATTCCGTCCTCCGAGCGCGCCAACGTATTCCGCCCGTTCTACCGCCTCGACCACGCACGCAACCAGGACGAGGGCAACAGCGGCCTGGGCCTTGCTATCGCGCGCGACATCGCCAAGAGCCACGGCGGCGACATCACGCTGGGCGAAAGCTCCATGGGCGGCTTGCGCGCGATCATCTCGGTGCCGCTGTAGAACAACGACGCTTATACGACGCTTATGCAGATGCAGACGGCGGAGCCTCGGGCGCGGGCTTGCGCTCCGACGGCGCGGAGGCACGTTTGCAAGCATTGCGGAAGCCTTCCGCCACGTCGCAGACCCTCTTTGCGAGCGCATCAATGGAGTTGAGCGTCTCCTCGCCGCGGCGCAGGCGCCGGTCGAGCGCCGCCATAGTGCGCGCCAGCCCCGGATCGTCGTCCTTGAGCCAGGTGCGGAACACGGATCCGTAGACGGCGCCAAGCCCGGTGGCGCGCAGCTGCCCTTCGATGCCCTCGGCGCTGATGTCGGCCGCACGCAGCATCCAGGCCTGCGAGTGCGCGAGCGCGCGCATTAGGGCGGGGTCGAAGGTCCACGTCTCGGTGATGGAGGCAAGCGCGCCTTTGTAGGGCGCCAACACGTCGAAGCGGCTCATCACCACGTCGAAGAGCGCGTCGCGCGCCGACTGACCGGCGGCGCGCTTGGGTCCGCGCGCGAGCACCGCGTCATCGACCGCGCGCACGAACGCCGCAAGGATGTCGGCCTTGGAGTTGAACTCGCGGCGCACCTCGTTGAGGTTAACGTCGGCCGCCTTCGCGATGTCGGTGAGCGTCACGTCGCGCCAAGGACGCTCGCCGGCGAGGCGCAGCGCGGCGGTGATGATCCGGCCTTTGGTGCCTGAGAGATCGAGCATGGGGCGTGCTCCTTTCCCGATTGGGAAGAGGTAGGCGCCCAATGCGCGCAATGAAAGGCGGGAAGAAGCTCGCAGAAATCGCTCACAGAGCGACACATTCGCGTGAGCCGGCGACTGAGCCGTTGCCAAGTCAGATATGATATATCATAACGATTATATGAGGGTTGCCCCAGGGAAGGGCATCCTTGGAAGGACGAAACCCCAAACCGTTCGTCCTTCCGCATCGGAGCAACATGCCGGCCAAGGCCCCCCTCCTGGGTCCGGCCGCGCCCCTGGAGCCTCCATAAAGGCCTGAGTACCGCCGGGGCCTTCGGGCCCGCTCAGGTTCCGAAAGCAAAGCGCGGCCACGAACGGCTCAAAGAGCGTGCCTCCGCTCACTTCGCCAGTTCGCGGCCGCGCTTTGTTGCGGCGGCGACCGCCGCGACGAGCAGCGTCTTGAGCCCATCCGGCCCGCCCAGGATTTCGAGCGCGGCCGCGGTCGTGCCCCCGGGCGAGGTGACGTTCTTGCGCAGCTCGGCTGCGTCGAGATCCGAATGCTCGAGCAGGGCTGCCGATCCGATGACGGTGTGGCGCGCGAGGCGCTCGGCGAGCTCGGCGCTGAGACCGGCGGCGCGGCCCGCTTCCGCGAGGCATTCGGTGAGCAGGAAGACATAGGCAGGCCCGGAGCCGGACACGGCCGTTACCGGATCGAGCAGCGTTTCATCCTCGACCCACACGACATGACCGCCGGCGCCGAGCAGCCTCTCGGCCAGCGCTCGCTGCACGGGGCTCACCGCGCCATTCGCAATTGCAACGGTTACGCCGCGGCCGATAGCGGCCGGCGTATTCGGCATCGCGCGCACGAGCGCGGCGCCCTTCGGCAGGTGCGCCTCTAGTCCCGCCAGGCGTCGTCCGGCCGCGATCGACAAATAGAGCGTGTCGGGCCCCGCGAGCCTCGCGACCTGCGGCAGCACGCTGTCCATGACCTGCGGCTTGACCGCGAGCAGAATGACGGCGGGCGGCTGCGTCAGCTCGTCGATGACGGGTAGGACGTCGATGGCGCGGTCGGCGAGGAGGTCGGCGGAAGCCCCGGTGGGCTCGGGATCCTGCACGATAACGCCGCGCGGATCGAGCCCCTGGTCGAGCAGCCGCGACAGCAGTGCCCCTCCCATTTTGCCCGCGCCGACGAGCAGCAGCGGACCGTCGAGAGTGAAGCTCATCGAGAAAACCCAAGTGGCCTTGCTTTACGCCTGGCCCTCGGTCTCGAACATCGTAGAAACCAGGGCCTCGCGGCTTTCCTTACCCGCCCACACGACGAACTGGAAGGCCTGGTAGTAGCGCTCGCAGGCTTCCAGTGCGGCTTTCAGCATCGCCTCGCACTGGCGGGGCGTCGCCACCGACGCGTTGAGCAAAAGCGCGTGGCGGAACATGACGAGGCCTTCTTGCGTCCACAGATCGAAGTGGCCGAGCCATAGCTGCTCGTTGATCTGGGCGATCAGGCGGTACATTTCGGGGAGCCGGTTGTCAGGCACGCGGAAATCGAAGGCGCAGGCGACGTGCAGCGCCTCAAGATCGTCGCGCCAGTTGAGCGACACGTGATAGTCGGTCCAGCTTCCGGCCACGACCAGCGTCAGCTCGTCGTCATTGGTACGCTCGCAGGCCCATCCGTGCAGGCCAGCGATCTGCTCGACGAGGTCGATCGGGTTCGTCACGCGCTCGTAACCGTATTCAGCCGACATCCTTCCAAATCCCTCTTTGTCTCGCGGGCGCATACGCTGCCTCAAGTGCACGCGACAACGCCCAAGAGTGATGACCACCGGTCGCCGGGCGCGACGAAAACAGAGGGCTGCGCGAGTCGCAAGTTTGGGCCGGCCTTCTCCACCGCCAAAGCGGCCCGCGCCCCGCAACCGTTGACAACGGAGCACATCATAGCTGCTTCGGCTCGCGCGCGCGGCACTTAGTCGGGGATAAACTTCGCCTTCGCAGGGCTCGTTTGAGTCGGCCCACTCAAGTTGCACCACCCGGCTTGCTGAGCCTGGCCTCGAGCTCGGCGATGCGCGCTTCCAGCCGCTCGTTCTCGAGGCGCGCTTTCTCGGCCATCGCCTTCACCGCCTCGAACTCCTCGCGCTGCACGACATCCATGCCCTGCAGCAGCCGCTCGCCCTGCGAGCGCATGACGGAGGCGACCTCGCGCTTGAGGCCATCGGCCGCGCCCGCGGCATCCGTCATCAATTTTGCAAGCTCGTCGAGGAAACGGTTGGTCGTCTGCGTCATGGGATGGGCTCCGAAAGCTCGCGCGGCGAGGTCCCATCGCAAACTATGGCGGGGCAAGAGGCGCGGTTCAAGGCACCGCATACTTGCGCCGCCACACTTGACAGGGGGCGAACGGTGCCGAAAACGTGCCACCACCTGCTCGCCTGTGGGCAGAGCCGCAAGCTGCGCCGGAGATCGCCGTGATGGCACCGCTGATGATCGGGATGGTCGGGCTGGAGCTCCCCTACCCCCACATTAATCCCGTGGCGCTGCAGCTCGGCCCCCTCACCATCAAATGGTATGGGCTTGCCTACCTCACCGGGCTTCTCTTCGGCTGGCTCTACATACGGCGCTTGCTGCGCGAGCCTCAGCTGTGGGCCGGCGACAAGCCCCCGTTCGAGCCGGCGAAGGTCGACGATCTCCTTCTTTATATAACCGCCGGCGTGGTGCTCGGCGGCCGGCTCGGCTTCGTGCTGTTCTACGAGCCGAGCTACTACCTCTCGAATCCGCAGGACATCTACAAGGTGTGGCTGGGCGGCATGTCGTTCCACGGCGCGCTCGTCGGCTGCATCATCGCCGTGTGGGCCTTCGCGCGCCGCAACGGCGTCAACGGCTGGAGCACCATGGATCTCGGCGCCGCCTCCGTGCCGATCGGGCTGTTCTTCGGCCGCATCGCCAATTTCATCAACGGCGAGCTGTTCGGACGCCCGACCACGATGCCCTGGGGCATGGTGTTTCCCGAGGCGCAAATCCACTACCCGGAGGTGGAGCCGACGCCGCGCCATCCGAGCCAGCTCTACGAGGCGGCGCTCGAGGGCTTGCTGCTGTTCATAGTCCTGCGGCTGCTGACGCATCACTTCGGCGCACTAAAGCGGCCCGGTCTCGTGTCCGGCGTATTCCTCGTCGGCTATGCGCTGGCGCGCTCGACCGCGGAGCTGTTCCGCGAACCGCACTTTGCGCACGCATTCAGCGTGGGCCCCTTCACCGCCGGCATCGTCTACTCGATTCCCATGCTGCTTGCCGGCCTCTACATGATCTATCTCGCGCGCACGCGCATGCTGGGATGAGCCCGGAGCCGGAGCGCACGACGCCGCTCGCGGCAAAGCTCGCCGCACGCATCAGGCGAGAGGGTCCGATCAGCGTCGCCGACTATATGCGTGCGTGCCTCTCCGATCCCGAGCACGGCTATTACCGAAAGCGTGCCGCCATCGGCCGCGGGGGTGACTTCATCACCGCACCCGAGATCAGCCAGGTGTTCGGCGAGCTGATCGGGCTGTGGTGCGCCGTCGTCTGGCAGAGCCTGGGGGCGCCATCGCGCGTGCGCCTCGTGGAGCTGGGGCCCGGGCGCGGCACGCTCATGCGCGACGCTCTGCGGGCGGCGCGCGCCGATCCCGCCTTTCACAGCGCCCTCGATGTGCGTCTCGTGGAGACCAACGAAACGCTTGAGTCGCTGCAGCGCACGAGTCTCGCCGGCGAGGCCGCGCCGGTCCGCTGGAGCGCGGACATGGCGTGGGCAGAACGGCCCGTAGCGAGCATCGTCATCGCCAACGAGTTCCTCGATACGCTCCCCGTCGCACAGTGGGTATCTCGCGAGGGCCAATGGCACCGGCGCTGCGTCGGCCTCGATGAGTCTGGTGCCCTCTGCTTCACGATCGGAGAGGCGGACGCCTCCGTGATCGCGCCGGGCCAGGACGGCGACATCCTCGAGAGCCGCACCGAAGCCCTGGCCCCGTGGGCCGATAAGCTCGTGGCCTGCGGCGACCCTCTTGCCGCGCTCTTCATCGACTACGGGCATCCGCGGCCGGCCCTGGGCGACACCCTGCAAGCTGTCGTGGCGCACCGCTACGACGACCCCCTGCGCGCACCGGGCGAGGCCGACCTCTCCGCGCAGGTCGACTTCGCTGAGGTGGCGGAGGTCATGAGACGCCGCGGCCTTGCCTGCAATGGGCCGGTCTCGCAGGCACACTTCCTCTCCGCCCTCGGCATCGTTGAGCGCACATCGCGGCTCATGGCGGCCAATCCGCTGCGAGCCGCGGTGATCGAAGCCGGCGCCGCACGGCTGCTCGCCCGCACTGGAATGGGCACGCGCTTTTGCGCCCTCGGCGTGCGCAGCAAAAGCGTCGCTCCGCTGCCTGGCTTTGAGCCGGTGGACATCGCGCGCAGCGCGCCGTAGTGCTGCCGCATGCTGCAACCAATCGAAGCCCAAAGCCTTTCGAGCCTTCCTGAGATCCGGCACGGATTCTTCACACGGCTAGGCGGCGTATCGGGCGGGCTCTATCAGAGCCTCAACTGCGGGCCGGGCTCCTCGGACGAGCCCTCGCACGTCGCCGAGAACCGCACGCGCGTCGCACGCCATCTCGGTGCGGCGGAGGGAAACCTCCTCACCCTCTATCAGGTGCACGGCGCCACCGCGCTGAGCGTCGAGGCGCCGGTTGCCGCGCAGAACCGCCCCAAGGCCGATGCGGTGGTCACGCGCACGCCGGGGCTCGCCGTCGGCGTGCTCACCGCCGACTGCGCACCGGTTCTGCTCGCCGATCCTGAGGCGCGCGTCGTCGCCGCCGCGCATGCGGGCTGGCGGGGGGCCGCGGCCGGCATCATCGAGGCGGCGGTCGCCGAGATGGAGCATCAGGGTGCCCGGCGGGAGCGCATCCGCGCCGCCATCGGTCCCGCCATCAGCCAAACCGCCTACGAGGTGGGACCGGACTTCGAGGCCGAGCTGCTCAAGGGTTGTCCGAGCAACGAGAAGTATTTTCTTCGTATCAATCCTAACGCCAGGGCCCGTTTCGACCTGCCGGGCTTCGTCGAGGAAAGGCTTGCGGGGGCCGGAGTGGCCCAAATCGAGCGGCAAAGCCCGTGCACTTATGAGAACGAATCGCTTTTCTTCAGTTTTCGGCGCTCCCAGCACCGGAAAGAGGCCGATTACGGCCGTCAAATAGCCGCCATTGTCGTGACTTAATTGCACAATCCACAATGATGTCCGATCATTCCCGCGGCGAACTCCATCGGGAGGGAAGGATGGTCGGATTCGATCTGGACGCGGCCCAGACGACTGGCTAGACGACTCTGAGAGGGGTACCGGTCATCGAGGAGATTAGGCCGCAAGGTTTGTACGCCGGCCGCCGGAAGAAAAACAGCGGGACAACGGGGGAGCGTCGCCGTGACGACCTTTGATGCTGCTGCGGCTTGGCAAAAGAAGAAGCCACTTGGATTGGCGCTTTGCGCGGCCCTCCTGGCCTTCGGTTTAGCCGGCTGCGAGACTTACAACTCGCTAACGAGCTCGCTCTTTAGCTCTTCAAGCGATGCGCCAACCGCCTCCGTCAGCCCCCCGCCGTCGGCTGCGGCGGTGCGCCCGGCGCAAGTTGCCATCGCTCCTATCATCGGTCCGCCCGACGCTGTGTCGAAGGATCTACAGGCGCAGATCACCTCCGACCTCGAGCGGCAGAACATTCGCGTCGCCAAGTCGACGGGCGAGACATCGCAATATACGCTGCGCGGCTACATCGTCTCCTCCATGGAGAAGAAGGGCGGCAAGGCCAAGGTCTCCTACATCTGGGACGTCACCGACGGCTCCGGCAAAGGCGTCCACCGCGTGAGCGGCGAGGAGACGGCCGCGACGGGCAAGAGCAAGGATCCCTGGTCGGCGGTGTCCGCGGCCGTCGTGCAGTCGATCAGCACCAAGACGGTCGCCTCCATCGCCTCGTGGCTGCCGACGCAGGGTGCGCCTGGCGTCGCGAGCAACGGCACGCCGCCACCCTCCGGCCTCGTGCAGACGACCGCCGCCACGCAACCGGCGGCAGCGCCGCCCTACGCCTCATCGGCGCCTCCGGGCACCACCAGCAGCATCGGCAAGCCCGGATCGATCACGGCGCGCGTCCCCACCGTAACGGGAGCGCCGGGCGACGGCAGCGCCACGCTGCGCAGCGCGCTGCAGCGTGAGCTTGCCCGCAACGGCGTCGCGCTCGCCGACACGCCTTCGCCGTCGACCTATACGGTCGAAGGCAAGGTGGCGATGGGCGCGGGCAAGGACGGCAAGCAGGCGATCACCATCGACTGGAACGTCACCGATCCCGAGGGCAAGAAGCTCGGCACCGTCTCGCAGAAGAACGACGTTCCGCAGGGCTCGCTCGACGGCGCCTGGGGCAAGACGGCCGATGCCGCAGCGGCCGCCGCCGCCCAGGGCATCCTCAAGCTCCTGCCGCAAGCGCAGAAGACGAGCTTCAACTAGGCTTACGCCGCGGCGCGGCCTCAAGGTCACGCCGCGTCAACTTTGCGACGGCAAGCTGGGCCCGCTCCCGTTTACAGGCGCGGGCCCAATTGCTAGGAAGCGCGCGGGCGCAAGGCGGTGGAGGCGTGCCATGCCTTTCGATGCTCGGAGTGGAGAGGGCCGCGGTCAGCTGGCGATCAAGCTCGTAGCCGGCAACAGCAACAGGCCGCTCGCGGAAGCGATTTGCACCCATCTCAAGGTGCCGCCGACCAAGGGTCAGGTGAAGCGCTTCGCCGACATGGAGATCTTCGTCGAGATCCAGGAGAACGTCCGCGGCCAGGACGTCTTCGTGATCCAGTCGATCTCGTTCCCGGCCAACGACAACCTGATGGAGCTGCTGATCCTGATCGATGCGTTGAAGCGGGCATCCGCTGCGCGTATCACGGCCGTCATCCCCTACTACGGCTACGCGCGTCAGGACCGCAAGCCAGGTCCGCGCACGCCGATCTCGGCCAAGCTCGTCGCCAACCTGATCGAGCGCGCCGGCGCCGATCGCGTCATGACGCTCGATTTGCACGCCGGCCAGATCCAGGGCTTCTTCGACATCCCGACCGACAATTTGTTCGCCGCCCCCGTGATGGTGCGCGACATCCAGGAGAACTATAAGACCAACAATCTGATGGTGGTCTCGCCCGACGTGGGCGGCGTCGTGCGCGCGCGCGCGTTGGCGAAGCGCATCGAGGTGCCGATCGCCATCTGCGACAAGCGGCGCGAGCGGCCCGGCGAATCGGAAGTCATGCACGTCATCGGCGACGTGCGCGGCAAGCGCTGCATCCTCATCGACGATATCGTCGACTCCGGCGGCACGCTCGTCAACGCGGCCGACGCACTCCTGCAGCACGGCGCCACCGAAGTGATGGCCTACATCACGCACGGCGTGCTGTCGGGCGGCGCAGTGAGCCGCATCCAGAACTCCAAGCTCAAGTCGCTGGTGATCACCGATTCAATCCAGCCGACCGCCGCCGTGCTCGCCGCCAAGAATATTCGCGTGCTGTCGATCGCACCGCTGATCGGCGAGGCGATCCTGCGCACCGCGCGCGAGGAGAGTGTCTCGAGCCTCTTCTATTGAGCTTAGCGGCGTAGCCGCGCGCCCTTGGCCGCCTGCCAGCCGTTACGCCGCGCAAGTCCGGCAGCGGCCGCGGATCTCCAGCGTCATCCGGTCGACCGTGAACTTCGCCTTCTTCGCCCAGGCATAGAGCCGCTCCACCGCTTGCGGCTCGTCGAACTCGGTGACGGTGCCGCAGTCCTCGCAGATGGCGAACACGGCGGCGCCCTCGTGACTCGGATGGCGGCAAGCGACGAAGGCGTTGAGCGATTCCAAGCGGTGCGCTTGGCCCCCGGCGATCAGCCGGTCGAGCGAGCGGTAGACGGTCTGCGGCGCGAGCGTGGCCTTGTCGCGCAGCTCCTCGATGAGCTCATAAGCGCTCACCGGGCGCCCAACCCCGCGCAGTGCCTCGACGATCATCTTGTCCTGCTCCGGCGCGGGGCGCCGCTTCGTGCCTTTGCGAACCATGTCGAGCCGTTGTCTGCTCCCGGGCCAGTTGCCAAAAGCGGCTGCTTTCAAGACACTAGTGTCCAATTTTCGGGGGCGCCGCAAGCCGAAGCGCCCTTTTTTGGCACCAACTTCCCAGCAATTGCCAACCCATCGAGGCGCCGCTATAAACCGCGCCATCTCAGCACCATGAGAGGCCGCTCGGCACCCTTGGAGGCCGCGCGGGCAATTGGGCCGCGACCGGCCCCTTTTTTGTTGGAGATCAAAGCCATGGCTCAGCTAAGCGAGCTCAAAGCCACGGCGCGCCCGCGTGCAGGCAAGGGGGCCGCACGTCAAGCCCGTCGTGAAGGCAAGGTTCCTGGCGTCATCTACGGCGACGGCAAGCCGCCCGAGATGATCGTCATCGACTACAACGACCTCTGGAAGCAGGTCTTGAAGGGCCACTTCACCTCGACCGTGTTCGACGTCGAGGTCGACGGCAAGAAGAACCGCGTGCTCCCGCGTGAGCTGCAGGTCGATCCCGTCAAGGACCTGCCGATCCACGTCGATTTCATGCGCATCGGCAAGGACGGGCGTATCCGCGTCGAGGTGGCCGTACGCTTCATCAACGAAGGCCTGTCGCCCGGCCTGAAGCGCGGCGGCGTATTGAACATCGTGCGCCACGACATCGAGGTCACCTGCCCCTACGACAAGATCCCGCCCTACTTCGAGGTCGATCTCGCCGGCCTCGACATCGGCCGCTCCGTCCACATTTCCGCGGTGAAGCTGCCCGAAGGCGTCGAGACGGTCATCAAGGGCCGCGACTTCACCATCGCGACCATCGCCGGCGCGAAGAAGGAAGAGGAGGAGGTCGCCCCCACGGCCGCAGTCGCGGAGGAGGGCGCAGCCGCGGCGGCCCCGGCCCCTGCCGCTGGCGCCGAAGGTGCCCCGGCGGCAGCCGGTGCCAAGGGTGCGGCTCCGGGCGCCAAGGGCGGCGCAGCTCCGGCGGCCGGCAAGGGCGGCGCCGAGGCCAAGCCTGCCGGCGGCGAAAAGAAGAAGTGATCCGCTACCGCCGGGCGCGCTCCTCGTTGAGCGCGCCCGCGCGTCTCCGCGCGGGGCGTCCCCATGAAGCTCTTCGTCGGACTGGGAAATCCGGGCGAGAAATACGCGCGCCATCGCCACAACGTCGGCTTCATGGCGCTCGACCGTATCGCTGAGGCCGACGGCGCGAGCCCCTGGCGCCGGCGCTTCCAGGGCGAGACGGCGGAGCTCACCCTCGGCGGCGAGCGCGTCGTGCTCCTAAAGCCCACGACCTACATGAACGAGAGCGGCCGCTCCGTCGGGGAGGCACAGCGCTTCCTCAAGATCGCGGTTGGCGACATCTACGTCTTCCACGACGAGATCGATCTCGCGCCCGGCAAGGTCAAGGTGAAGGCCGGCGGCGGCAACGCCGGCCACAACGGTCTGCGCTCGCTCACCGCCCACATCGGCAACGACTACAATCGCGTGCGCATCGGCGTCGGCCATCCCGGCGCCAAGGAGGTGGTGCCGCACTACGTGCTGCACGATTTCGCCAAGGCCGAGTACGAGTGGCTCGACCCGCTGCTCGACGCGATCGCCGAGTCCGCACGCTATCTCGCGCACGGGGACAGTGCGCGTTTTCTGTCACAGGTTGCCCGCGCCGAGCGCGAGAGCGAGGAGAAACCGGAAAAGAGAGCGGCTGCGCCATTGAAGAGGGAGGCCGCCGTGCCCAAGTCGCATCCGGCGGGCGAGCGCGCCGCAAAACGTGCAGGCGCACTGGCCGAGAACCTGAAGCGGTGGCTCAGCGGGCGCACACCCAAAAAGTGACGGCAATTTGGGGAAGCGAGCAGAGCCGAGGAGCAGCATGACGCCCATCATCTCCGTCTCGCATCTCTCCAAGACGTATGCGTCGGGGTTCGCGGCCCTGCGCGACATCAACCTCGACATTCGCCCGCGAGAGATTTTCGCGCTGCTCGGTCCCAACGGCGCCGGCAAGACGACGCTCATCAGCATCATCTGCGGCATCGTCACCGCGAGCGAAGGCTCGGTCACGGTCGCCGGGCTCGACATCAAGCGAGACTACCGCCGCGTGCGCGCCATGATCGGCCTCGTTCCGCAGGAGCTGACGGCCGACATGTTCGAGACGGTGTGGAACACCGTGAGCTTCAGCCGCGGCCTGTTCGGCAGGGCGCCGAACCCCGCCTACGTCGAGAAGATCCTCAAGTCCTTGTCGCTGTGGGACAAGAAGGACAACAAGATCATGACCTTGTCGGGGGGCATGAAGCGGCGCGTGATGATCGCAAAGGCACTGTCGCACGAGCCGCAGGTGCTGTTCCTCGATGAGCCGACCGCCGGCGTCGACGTGCAGCTGCGCAAGGAGATGTGGCAGGTCGTCAGGGACCTGCGTGACTCCGGCGTGACCATCATCCTGACGACGCACTACATCGATGAGGCCGAGGAGATGGCCGATCGCGTCGGCGTCATCAATAAGGGCGAGCTGATGCTCGTTGAGAACAAGGACGAGCTCATGCGCAAGCTCGGCAAGAAGCAGCTCGTGCTGCAACTGCACGATTCCATCGGCGCGATCCCGGCCGGGCTCGACCCGCACGGATTGCATCTTTCCGAGGATGGCCGCCAGCTCACCTTCACCTACGACACGCGCGCCGAGCGCACCGGCATCACGGCGCTCTTGAACGACATGCGCGCCGCCGGCATCGGCTTCATCGATCTCAACACGACCCAGAGCTCGCTCGAGGACATCTTCGTCGATCTCGTGAAGGGCAGCACCAGATGAACATCTACGCGGTCCGCGCCATCTACAAATTCGAGATGTCGCGCACTTGGCGCACGCTGATGCAGAGCATCGTGTCGCCCGTGATCTCCACCTCGCTCTATTTCATCGTATTCGGCGCGGCGATCGGCGGCCGCATCTCGCAGATCGAGGGTGTCAGCTACGGCTCGTTCATCGTGCCGGGCCTCATCATGCTGCAGGTCCTCACCCAGAGCATCATGAACGCCTCCTTCGGCATCTACTTCCCGCGCTTCGCCGGCACCATCTACGAGCTCCTATCCGCGCCAATCTCGCCGTTCGAGGTCGTGCTCGGCTATGTCGGCGCGGCCGCGTCGAAGTCCATCATCATCGGCCTCATCATCCTGGCGACGTCCGCGCTGTTCGTGCCGATCCATATCGAGCATCCCTTCTGGATGCTTGCATTCCTGGTGCTGACCGCGGCCTCCTTCAGCCTGTTCGGCTTCATCATCGGCATCTGGGCCGACGGCTTCGAGAAGCTGCAGATCATCCCGCTGTTGATCATCACGCCGCTGACCTTCCTCGGCGGCACGTTCTACTCGGTGAAGATGCTGCCCCCCTTCTGGCAGACCGTCACGCTGTTCAACCCGGTCGTCTATCTGACCAGCGGATTCCGCTGGAGCTTCTACGGGATCGCCGACGTCAACGTGGCCGTCAGCTTGGGAATGACGCTCGTATTTCTCAGCGTTTGTCTCGCGGCCGTGTGGTGGATCTTCACGACCGGGTACCGGCTCAAGGCCTAGCGCTGCGCTCCGCCGCAACGCGTGTCTTCCCGCTGCGAGGAAGCGGACGTATCTTCGCGCGCAAACGAACCGGGGAGGTCGGGATGAGTGACACGGGCCCAGACGAGGAGAACCGCAAGCGTTGGCGCCGCATCAAGATGGCTTGGCGCGCCTGGCGCCTCTACGACAAGGGATCGGGCTGGCTGCACCACGCCGGCGGCCTTGGCGCCGTCAAGGCTAACGTTGTCATGGCCGCGGCCGTGGCAGCGACCGCGACCGCCGGCACCTATGGCGCCATCGCCATCCGCGACACCTACATCGCGCCCAAGCAACCGGTCGAGACCGCCGCCATCGCTCCGGCACCGGCCGAGGTGCGCCAGACCAAGAACTCGTTCGTGTTCGCCATCGAGGGCAAGGACAAGGCCGGGCGCCGCGGCACCTTCGACGTGGTCGTGCTCAACAAGAACTTCCTATGGGTGCGCGGCAGCTCGGACGAGCTCGAGAAGGACGGCAAGACGATCCCCGCGGCCGATGTAGCTTCCGCCGTGCTCGATGAGGAGGTGCGCTCAGCTCTCGCCGACGCCAAAGAGGTGATCACGGTCGGCACGGCTTCGCAGGAAGGCGATGCCAGCGAGGAGCTGGCACGGGCGGAGCGCCGCGCCAAGCAGGCCGCGACGCTGGTTGCGCCAGCGCTCACCCCCAGCACCCCGATCTCGGCGCTCAATCTCGGGCAATACCGCGAGCCGTGCGCCAATTGCGAGACGGGCGGCACGAGCTGGCAGCGCCCCTTCATCGTCGTGGCGGTGAAGTCCCTCGAGCCCGGTACCAAAGTCGGTGAGGCCCTAAGCGACGCCATGAGCGGTCAGCAGAAGCTGCCGAGCCCCAAGGCCTATTCGGCCTTCGATCTCACCCGCTTCCGCTGAGGCCCCACCACAGCTTGTCATCCCGGACGGCGCGCCAGCCCTTGGCCGGCTCACCTGCGGCAACGCCGGGCTTCACAAGAGAGCCCGAACCGCTTAGAGCACGCCCGCAGGCGGCGCGCGCTGCCGAACCCTCCAGCAAAAGCGGACGGCGACATGGGCTTCAAATGCGGCATCGTGGGCTTGCCCAACGTCGGCAAGTCGACGCTTTTCAATGCCTTGACGCAGACGGCGGCGGCAGAAGCGGCCAACTATCCGTTTTGCACGATCGAGCCCAACGTCGGCGAGGTAGGCGTGCCGGACGAGCGGCTGGAGAGGCTCGCGGCCATTGCCAAGTCGGCGCAGATCATTCCGACGCGGCTCACGTTCGTCGACATCGCCGGCCTCGTCAAAGGGGCGTCCAAGGGCGAGGGGCTCGGCAACCAGTTCCTCGGCCACATCCGCGAGGTCGATGCCGTCGCCTATGTCCTGCGCTGCTTCGAGGATGGCGACGTCACCCATGTCGAGGGCCGCATCGATCCCATCGCGGACGCGGAGACGGTCGAGACCGAGCTGATGCTCGCGGACTTGGAAAGCTTGGAGAAGCGCCGCGCCAACATCGAGAAGAAGGCCAAGGCCGGCGCCGATAAAGAAGCCAAGGCGCAGCTTACCGTCATCGACAAGGTGCTGCCGCTGCTGCGCGAAGGCAAGCCGGCGCGGCTCGCGCGGATCACGCCGGAGGAAGCGCCGGTCTTCCTCGGGCTGCAACTCTTGACCGCCAAGCCCGTGCTCTACGTCTGCAATGTCGATGAGGCCTCCGCGGGCGCCGGTAACGCGCTATCGAAATCGGTAGAGGAGAAGGCCAAGGCCGAGGGCGCGGGCTGCGTCGTCATCTCGGCCAAGATCGAATCGGAGTTCGCCGGCCTCGCCCCGGAAGAGCGCGCCGAGTTTCTGAAGGACCTCGGCCTCGAGGAGCCGGGTCTCAACCGCCTCATCCGCGAGGGCTACAAGTTGTTGCACCTCGTGACCTACTTCACGGTCGGCCCCAAGGAGGCGCGCGCCTGGACCATCACCACCGGCACCAAGGCGCCACAAGCGGCCGGCGTCATCCATACCGACTTCGAGAAGGGGTTCATCCGCGCCGAGACCATCGCCTACGACGATTACGTGGGCTTGGGAGGGGAGACGGGGGCCAAGGATGCCGGAAAGATGCGGCTCGAGGGAAAGGACTACGTCGTCAAGGACGGCGACGTAATGCATTTCCGCTTCGCGAATTAGGGCGAAAGCTCAAACCGGCGCCAATTTCGATAAACTATAATAGGCAAAAGCGAATTTGGCTCCGCGTTTTGGGCGTAAGTCTCGCTCCCTTGATCGATCCGGCGCGAGACCCATATGGCAAGGATCGGCTACCAATTGGGAGTACCGACCATGCAAGCGACCGTGATAGAGGAACACGCCCGCAAGCTGCTCGCCGCGCATGGCAATAAGGCCATCGCCGAGGCCGCCCAGAAGGCCAAGGCCTTCGAGGAGCAGAACGCGGTCGAGGAAGCCAAGACTTGGCGCCGCATCGAGGCGGCCTTGCGCGAGATGCAGGGCCCGCACGCGAGCTGAGGCTCGCAACGAGCGCGGCGGCGGCACGTGTTGATTTGCAAGCGATCCCTTCTTAGGGTTGGACCATGCCTAGAAACGTCAATGCACTTCTGATCGCTCTCGCGGTGGCGCTCGCCGCCGCGCTGTCCGCGCACGATGCCGCCGCGCGCACGCGCAACGCCGCAGCGGCCGCCGCCGCTACGGCGCCGGACCCCGACAAGCCCGATCCCAACTCGCCCGAGGCCAAGGCCGACAAGCAGAAGCGCTTGGATGACTGCATCGCCATCTGGGACAAGGGCACGCACATGACCAAAGAGCAGTGGAAGCGCACCTGCAAGAACTCGCTCGAGGACTTGCCGGGCCTTTAGACCTGTCGCCAAGCCGATAATCCCTCGCGCGCTTAAGCTGCTCAAGAGCGGCTCTCACGACATCTCACTTTGGGAGAGGTAGGCGGCCCCCACCACGGCTTGACTCAATCCTGCGCGCGCTGGCCGTAGCTCTTGAAGCGCTTCAAGACGCGCGCCATTTCCTCGGCGCCAAGAAGGACCGGCTCACCCAGCGTGAGCACCTTGCAATACTGCGTCGCCAGCACCTCGACCTCGCGCGCCAGCTCGAGCGCAGATTCGAGCGTCTCGCCGATGGCGATCTGGCCGTGATTGGCCATCAGGCAGGCATTGCGGTGAAAGAGGCCCTTCGCCACGTGCCGCGCCAGCTCCTGGGTGCCGAAGGTGTCGTATGGGACGAGCGGGATGTCGCTGCCGCCCGCCACCGCGACCATGTAGTGGAACGCGGGAATCGATTTCCCCGCGCAGGCGAGCACGGTGGCGTTGAGCGAGTGCGTGTGCACCACCGCGTTCATGTCGGGGCGCGCGCGGTAGGCGGCAAGATGAAAGCGCCACTCGCTCGACGGCTTCCTCGATCTCTTGTCGGGCACCTCGCCCTTGGCGTCGACGAAGACGATGTCGCGCGGGCCGATCTCCTCATACGACATGCCGGTCGGGGTGATCAGCATCCCCGACCTGCAGCGGCAGGAGACGTTCCCCGAGCGGCCTGGCGAGAGGCCGGAGCGGCTCATGGCGAGCGACGTCTTGATGACGGCGCGGCGCGCCTCGCGCTCTGCGCGTTTCGATTTTTCACCCTTGGCCTTGGCCACGGCCCGCTCCGCCTTCGGTTGTAGGCACTATGTGCCACAAGTTCTTTTGCGGATCATGAACATATGCCGGCGCCCTCGCGCCGCTGGCCGGGCCTCGTGCCGAGCGGCGGCGCGGCGAGGGAAGCGCGGAGATAAATCGTTATTTTTCACCACGCTCTGGATAAAGCGAGAGCAGACCCCCGCGCGTTGCCGGGCAAACCCCGCGCTCGGTAATGAAGCCGGTGACGAGCCGCGCCGGCGTCACGTCGAAAGCGGGGTTGCCGGCCGGTGAGCCGGGCGCGGCGATCTCCACCGTGACGACCGAGCCGTCCGGCAGCCGCCCCGGCATCTTCAAGACCTCATCGGAGGAGCGCTCCTCGATCGGGATGGCGGCGCCGCTCTTTAACGTCCAGTCGATGGTCGAGTGCGGGAGCGCCACGTAGAACGGCACGCCGTTGTCCTCGGCTGCAAGCGCCTTCAGGTAGGTGCCGATCTTGTTGGCGACGTCGCCGTTGGCCGCCACGCGGTCGGTGCCGACGATGATGAGATCGACGAGCTTGTGCTGCATCAGGTGCCCGCCAGCATTGTCGACGACGATGGTATGCGGCACGCCGTGGCTGCCGAGCTCGAACGCGGTCAAGCTTGCGCCCTGATTGCGGGGCCGCGTCTCGTCGACCCACACATGCACTCGAATGCCGGCGTCGTGCGCCTGGTAGATGGGCGAGGTGGCGGTGCCCCAGTCGACGCAGGCGAGCCAGCCGGCGTTGCAGTGGGTGAGCACCTCGACCGTTTCGCCCGGCTTCTTCTTGGCCGCAAGGTCGCGGATGATGTTGAGTCCGTGCTCGCCGATGCGGCGGCAGGTCTCGACGTCGTCGTCGCAGATCTCGGCAGCGCGCCGGTAGGCGGCGGCCACGCGCTCGTAGTGCGGCAGGTTCTGCACGCTGAGCCGCATCTCCTCCAAGGCCCAGCGCAGGTTGATGGCGGTGGGCCGCTGCTTGGCGAGAAAATCGATCGCCTTGTCGATCGCCTCGTCGGAGGCATCCTGCCGGATCGCCATGGCCAGTCCGTAGGCGGCAGTGGCACCGATGAGCGGCGCGCCGCGCACCTGCATCGTCAGGATCGCGCGTGCGGCGTCCTCCACAGATTTGAGCGAAATGACCACGAGCTCGTGCGGCAGCCGCGTCTGGTCGATGACCTCGACCGATGAGCCATCGTCCGCGAGCCAAATGGTGCGGTAGGCCTTGCCGTTGATCTTCATGCGTCGCTGCCGGGGACCCGCGGGCCTAGGGGAACGTTGATCGTCGCTTTAAGGCCGCAGGCCGCACAGCTCAAGGCGTACCACTCGGCATAAGGCCGCGCCGACTGGTCGAGGATCTCAAGGCCCTGTGCCTCGCACACCGGGCAGGCAACGGGTGCTTCCGGCGCTAT